>JAQBPE010000089.1 GCA_028287685.1 Cyanobacteria bacterium RYN_339
CACATAGAAGCAGTTCTGACCAGGGAAGGGCGAGGCCGATGCCGTTAGCCGTCACCGATTGGGGCATGGCCACCTGGACCGGCCTCACGGCCGGCCTCGTCACCTTCTATGGCCACGTGCCAGGCATGCTCGGCGCGTTGGCGATGCTCTTGGTGGGCTGGATAGCCGGCAGCTTGCTGGCGACCCTGGCCCACCGTGTCTTGGAGGCCCTGCGCTTCGACGCCTATATGGCGCGCGGCGGCGTAGACGAGGCCATTAACCGCGCCGGCGTGCGCGTGGATCCTGCCGGCCTGGTGGCCGGCCTGGTCAAATGGGCCGTGCGGCTGGTAGCCGTGATGCTGGCCGCCGACGCCTTGCACCTGCCGGCCCTCGCCGCCGGGAGCGCCGCGCTGCTGGGCTACCTGCCCAACTTGCTGGCCGCCGCCGTGATCCTGGCCCTCGGCCTTACGCTAGCCGCCTTCGTTGGGCGGCTGATCCGCGGCTCGGTGCACCTGCGCACGCGCGAGCTGTTGGCCGGTGCGGCCTCCTGGGGGATCGGCGCGCTGGCCGTGTTGGGGGCGCTCGGCCAGCTGGCCATAGCGCCTGCGCTGGTCCAGACGCTTTACACCGCCGGGGTCGGCGCCGTGGCCCTCGCGGCCGCGTTGGCCTTCGGGTTGGGGCTGCGGGACCAGGCGCGCGACGTGGTGGCGGGCCATGCGCTTGCCGAGCAGCTGCACGAGGGCGACGAGATCACGCTGGATCAAGTCCGGGGGCGCATCGCGCGGATCGGGTCGTTGAAGACGCTGATCCACACCGGGGATGGGTTCACCAGCGTGCCGAATCACATGCTGATCGACACCGTGTTCCGCGTGCATGGCCCGCGCATCGCGCCGGCCGGCGGGGGCGGGGGGCCGACCAAGGCTCCCTCGTGGCGCACGCGGGTCGAGGATGATAGTCCCCCCTAGTTCAAAGCCCCCAACGGCACTGCGCTGTTCGGCTCGTACGGATTCCCGTACCGATATGCCGCCACCCGCGCCCGCGGCGCGGCCATGCCCAGCGCGCCCTCGAACAGGCCGAACGCCGAGTTCTCGACCGCATCCACGGGCACGCCTAGCCCCGCGGCAATCTCCGGCACGGTCTTCCCGTCCAGCGTTACGGCAGACCCATCCTTTAACATCACCTTGGAAATGACCACGCGCTCGCCCAGGTCTTCGCCTTGCAATTGGTCCACCAGGTCCTGGTAGGTCAGCAAGCCGGTGACCGTGATCATCGGTCCCCAGAACGGGCTTGCGAGGGTGCGCAGGCGCACTTCCAGGTTTTCTACCTGGTTGAGCCGCGCCACCAACGGCGCCATGATCCGCTCGCCGGCTTGGCCCGTCACCACGGTCACGCGGCGGGGTTGGGCCAACCTGGCCGGCAGATGCCGTTCCAGGCGCTTGAACTCGTGGGCTATCAGGGCGGCGCCGCCAACGCCGTCGCCCAGCTGGTCGTACTCGCCATAGTGGCCGTTACCGGGCAAGGGCATCTCCGCGATTAAGTAGAACTCGTCGCCCAGCCGCACGATGGGGTCGCCGAACTTGTCGCGGAAGCGCTGCTGCCAGCCGCGCACCTGCGCGATGGCCTGGCGCGCCTGCTCCTTGGAGACGGGCGTGAGTTGGGGCAGGTACTTGCGGAACTGCGACAGGCCCACGGGCACGATGGCGACGCTGCGGACGTGGGGCACCAGCTTCTCGAGGTCGCGTAGCGTCCGATCCAGCTCCGCGCCGTCGTTGAAGCCCGGGCAGAAGACGACCTGCACGTTCACGTCGATGTCGTGCTTCGCCAGGCGGCGCAGCTCGGCCATGATTTGGCCCGCACGCGGGTGCTTGATCATTTCCTCGCGCAGCTTGGGGTTGGTGCTGTGCACGGAGACGTTCAAGGGCGACAGCCGGTCCTGGTAGATGCGCTTCCAGTCCGCCGGCTTCATGTTCGTGAGCGTGACGAAGTTGCCTTGCAGGAAGCTCAGGCGGTAGTCGTCGTCCATGATGTAGAGCGATTGCCGCAGGCCGCGCGCCATCTGGTGGATGAAGCAGAAGCTGCAGCGGTTGTGGCACTCGATGATGTTGTCGAAGACGGCCAGCTCGAAGGCGAGGCCCAAGTCCTCGTCCATCTCCTTCTCGACGTCGAAGGTCAGGAGCTGGTCATCGCGCTTCACGCGCAGCCGAAGAACCTCTTCCGTGATCTCGTACCGGTAGTCGATGATGTCCCGCAGCACCTTGCCGTTAACGGCCAAGAGACGGTCCCCGGGACGAAGGACGAGCCGGGCAGCAATGCTGCCCGGCTCGATGGTCGAGATGAGACCGCCTTGCGGCTTACTCCTCGTCCGTCGACCCACTGGGTTCCGTTTCTGCTTCCACATCGGCGGCGGCGGCGACAGGAGCCTCCTCGACGGCGGCAACAGGCGCTTCCTCGACGGCGGCCACGGGCGGCGCGTCCTCGAGGGCTTCCGCACGAGCGTGCTCTTCGTGAGCGTCGTACAGGGGCGCGTCGTCGTCGTCGTCGTCACCGTGCGAGGTGTAGTCCTGGGCGACGTCCCGCAGGCTCAGGGAGATGCGGCGGTCTTCCGGACGGAAGCGCTTGATCTGGGCGCGGATTTCCTGGCCCACGGTCACGACTTCTTCCGGCTTGACCTGACGGTCGGCCATTTCGGCGGTGGGCAGCAAAGCCTCGACGCCGGGCTCGATCTCGACGAAGGCGCCGAAGGTGGCCAGCTTGGTGACCTTGCCGTCGATGACTTCGCCTTCGCGGTAACGCTCCGCCAGGGTGGTCCAGGGATCCGGCTGCAGCTGCTTGAGGCTCAGCGAGATCTTGTGGCTGTCGCGGTCGACCTTCAGGACCTTGAGGGTCAGGTCGTCGCCGATCTTCAGCACGTCCGAGGGGTGCTGAATGCGCTGCCACGAGATTTCCGAGATGGGCAACAGGCCGTCGATGCCGCCGAGGTCGATGAAGGCGCCGAAGTCCGCGATGCGAACGACCTTGCCCTCGACAACCTGGCCGACTTCCAGCGAAGCCAAGGTCTCAGAGCGCTGCTTGCCCTTCTCCGCGGCGATCGCCTGACGGTGGGACAGGATCAGCTTGTTGCGGCGCTGGTCGACTTCGATGATCTTCAGCGGCAGTTCCTGACCGATGAGCTCCTCGTGGGGGCCCTTGGTGCGGAGCTGCGACGCGGGCACGAAACCGCGCAGCTTGTAGGTATCGACGATGACACCACCCTTCACGACGTCCTTGACGGGCGCCATGATGGTCTTCTCTTCTTCGTAATCCTTGACCGCCTGGATCCAGCCACGGGCCTGATCCACACGCTTCTTCGAGAGGGTCAGCTGACCGTCTTCATTCTCCTCGCGGAGGATGTAGAGCTCCAGCTCGTCGCCCTCGTGCACGAAATCGCGGGGATCGCCCACGTGGGTGCTGGAGAGCTCGCGGATGGGGATCACCCCTTCCGACTTGCCGCCGACGTCGACCAAGACTTCGTCGGGCGAGACCTTGATCACGTAGCCCTTGACGATGTCACCCTGCTGGAAATTGCGGAAGGTCGAATCGTAATCGATCTCTTCCATCTCGAGATTCTGCTCGACGTCTGGCATCAACAAAGTACCCCTACTCTCTTGGATTTGGTGTGGCCGCCGCGGTGCTGGGTAGGCCCTGCGGCGGTAAAGTTGGTAGTGCGACAATCCCATGGACCAGCCAAAGGACCCAATATTCTACCAACATGTGCGATGAATCCGCAAGAAACGTGATCCTCCCGCTAACACGGGGCGTATCGGGCCGCTGCGGGGGCCTGCATGGTAACCTGACGCCATGCGTATCCCGAATGCCGTACGTTGGCTCCTGGTGGCCCTTTGGATGGGCCTCATCTTCTTCATGTCGTCACGTCAGGATTCCGGCGACCAGTCGGGGTCGTTGATCCGCATGATCTTCGACTTCATCGGCAAGGCGCCGGAGCCCGCCCCGCTGGAGTTCTGGCACCACCTCCTGCGCAAGGCGGCGCACTTCACGGAGTACGCCGTGCTGGCTGGCTTGGTGGCCTTCGCGCGGGCGAAAACCGCCAGGCGGGACCTGGCCATCGCCTGGCTCGCGGCCACCTTGTTTGCGTGCACAGACGAGATCCACCAAATCTACGTCCCGCACCGCGGTCCCTCCGTCTGGGACGTGGGCATAGATAGCAGCGGCGCCGCCATGGCGCTGGTGGGCACATGGGGCTGGTTGCGCGGGCGCTAGCAGCCGTCTGGCGGCTGCGCTGCGCCGGCTGCGGCAACGTGGGCACTGCCCAGCTTTGTGCTGCATGCCAGGCGGCCTGGCCGCCCGCCATCCCGTTGGCGGGCGTTACCGCGGCCGGCGCCTTGGCCGGCCCGGCCCGGCGCGCGATCCACCAGCTCAAGTACCGCAACCGACGCCGCGTCGCGCCTGCTCTGACGGCCCGGCTGGCGCCCCTGCTGCCACCCGGCCCCTGGTTGGTGGTGCCCGTGCCCCTGCACCGGGTCCGTTTACGCCAACGCGGATACAACCAGGCCGCGCTGCTAGCGCGGGCGCTCGCTCGCCAGGCGGGCTGGCCCTACCTGGATGCGTTGGTCCGGGCGCGCGCGACGGCGCCCTCGCCCGGCTTGGGCCGCGCCGACCGGGCTGCCAACGTCGCCGGCGTATTCGAGGCTCGGCGGGCGCTGTTCGGTCGGCGTGTGCTGTTGGTGGATGACGTCCTCACCACGGGAGCGACCACCGACGCGGCGCGCGAGGCGCTTTTGGCAGCCGGTGCCGCGGAGGTTCATGTGGCCGTGGTCGCACGCATGCTCTGACGCGCCGGACGAAGCAGCAGCACCAACCCCAGCAGGAGCGAGACCAGGCTGATGCCGGCGGCCACGTCCACCAGGCGGGAGGCGTAGCGCATGCGCACCACGTGCCGCCCCGCCGCCAGCGGCAGCGCCCGCAACGCCACGTCCGCCGGGTAAACCGGCGCGGGCTGACCATCAACCGTGGCCGTCCAGTTGGGGTCGTAGAGCTCCGAAACCACGAGCCACCCGGGTGCCTCGAGCCTCGCGACCACCTCCATGGACTGGCTCGAACGCACCGTGACGACAGCGGACCCGCGGGCCGGCCCGCCCGGCCGCCAGCCCGCCGGCGCCTGGCCGTCGGGCGTCTCGACCAACGCGTGGTCGCGCCATCGCTCGGCGTTCCCGGCCAGGCGCCCCGGGGCCAACGCGGCGGTGGTGAAGTCCGCGCCGGACGCTACCCAGGTCCGCGGCAGGGCCTGGACGTTCTCCAGCAGCGTAACGGCCGGCTGGGTCAAGACGGACCGGAAGCGCGCCGGGTGGGCCGCCACCACGGCCTTCATGGCCGCGTCGCCGTCGTACAACAGGAGGTAGCGGACATTGGCAAGGTCTAACAACGCCAACTTGCAGCCCGGCTCCACGATGGACAGCGTGGGGAAGGCGCGCGGCCGGCCGTTCAGCGCGTCCATGAAGGCGATGTAGCGTTGAGGATAGAAGGCTTGGAGCAAATCGAGGTGATCCAGGTCGTAGAAGGTGCCCGTGTTGGGGCGCAGCAAGTAGTCCTGGCCCGTGACCCGGAAAGGCAGCGGGTCTGCTTGCAGCTTGCGCACCACCGGGGGGGACTCGAAGGCGAAGCGCGGCAGTTGAGGGATGGCGATGCGGGCGCCGAGGGACAACTCCACGGCCGCCAACCCCACCACCACCGTGCCGGTGACGGCACGCGGCAGCCAGCGTGCTGCCAGAGCTGCCAGCCCGAACGGCAAGCCGAAGGCACATGCGCCCCAGGCCCGCGGGAGGGTGGCGTAATAGGCCGGGTTGTGGAGGTTCAACGCCGCGACCAAGGCGGCCAGGACGAAGCCGGCCAGGGCGGCGGCCAGCGCGGGGCGATCGCCCGGCCGCTCCAACAGGCGGTCCAGCCCCGCGCCCGCCAGGAGCGCCAGCGGCACGATCAGGAGCGGCGGCAGGTAGAACGAGTTGGCGGCTACTTTCAAGATGTTCACGAGGTTGCTGGGGGGCAGGATTGCCAGTGCCACCAGGTAGACCCCCAGCACCGGGAACACCAGCCGCCGCACCGGCCGCGAGGCCAGACCGAGGGGCACGAGGCACAGGGCGGGCGTGCCCACCCAGGCGTTGAAGTTGTAGGCGTTGACGTCCGCCTCCACGAACAAGAAGTGGCGCGCCTGCAGCTTGAGCATGTCCGCGAAGCCATAAGCGGTGGTGGCGGGCCGGTCCAGCAAGTAACCAATCGAACCGCGCACGTGGTCCAGGAACGGCAGGACGAGGATCGCCGCCGTCCCGGCGCCGAGGGCGCCGGCCAGGCAGAGCCCTCCCAAGCGGCGCCTTACCGCGCCGCCGCCTCCGGTGGCTGCCGCCACCCAGGCCGCCCCCGCGGCGAACAGCGCCATTTCCGGATGGCCCATCAGACCGGTCAGCCCGATCAGCAGCCCGAAGGCGGCGGTGCGGCGTGCATCCGGCTGCTCGCGGAACCGCGCCGCGGCCCACAGCAACCACGGGAAGAGCGGGAGGGTGTGAAGCTCCGAGAAATGGAAGTGGTAGGTGCTGAAGCCGCTGAGTGTCCCCGCCAGGGCCGCCAGCGCGGTGCCCCAGGGACCGAGCCCGTGCTGTCGCGCGAGCACCACCATCCCCAATGCCAACACCACCAACCGGCTGACCAGGAACCAGGCCTGCGGCAGGCCGGCGGCGTCGCCAGGCACGAGGAACAGCCACTTGAGGGGATTGAAGGGCGCGGCGTCCCCGTTGGCGAGCAGCGGCGTGCCCAGGCCGCCGTGCGGGTTCCACAGCGGCAGCCGGCCCGCCCGCCATTCCGCGGCCGTCAGGTGGTCCGACGGCTGGTGCATTAGCTCCGCCGTCGGATCGATGAAGGGCAACGGCGTCATCGCAACCACGGGGCATCTGTAGAGGGCGTCCTCGAAGGGCAGGCGCCCCGCACCGTCGAACGTGGCCCGGCCCGTCAGGCCTTCGAAGAAGGTGGCGGCCAGCACCGCCAGCAAGAAAGCGGCGACCCGCCAGCCAGGCTTCGCGAAGGCGGCCCTCATGGCGAGAGGGTCAGGACCTTCACGTCGCTGGGGGCCAGGTACTTCTGGGCGGCGGCCATGACCTCCTGGCGGCTGATTTGGCGGACGATTTCCGGGTAGGTGCGCGGCCAGTAGGGGTCGCCCACGGCGACGGCGGCAAGCCCCAGCGCGCTGGCGCGGCCTTCCAGCGAGTGGGCGTAGGCCTCGGAGGCTTTGACCACCACGGCCACGGCCTTGGCGTGCTCCTCCAGCGTGATGGGGTTGGCGCGCAGCTCGGCCAGCAGGTCGCCCACGCCATGTTGGACCACGGGCACGGCGTCCGCGCGGGCAGCCACGGCAGCGAACAGCACGCCCGGGCCATTGTATCGGACCCAGCGGGCGTCCACCACCTTTGCCACGTTCTGCTCCTCCAGCGCGCGGTCCAGGCGCG
>JAQBPE010000125.1 GCA_028287685.1 Cyanobacteria bacterium RYN_339
GCGAGCGCGAGCAGGCGATCGAGGGGCCAGGCGGCGTCGTCGGCGCCGAGCCGCTCGGCCAGCCAGCCCGCGGCGCGCGAATGGAGCCGCTTCGCCTCGCCGGCCTCCCAGCCCACCGCCAGCGCCTCGGCCTGGCCGAGCCGCAGGAAGGCGTAGCGGCCTTCGGCTTGTTGCATGATGCCGGCTTCCTCCAGGTTGGCGAGCGCCGCGAAGAACGGCTCCGGCGCCAGGTCGGACAGCGCGGCCAACCAGGGCAGCTCACCCTCGGCGCCCATCAGGGCGGCGATCGATGCCAGGCGCCGGGCCTGGGGCTCCAAGGCCTGGAAGCGGGCGTCGTGCAAGACGTCGAGGCCGCCGGGCAAGTCGAAGGCCGCACCGTCCTCGACGGCGGCCCAGGCGCCGGCCTCGCGGCGCAGGGCGCCCGTGCGGATCCAGTGGGCCAGGATCGCCTCCACGTGGCCGGGGCGGCCGCCGGCAAGGTAGGCCAGGCGTTCCAGCGCGGTGGCGGGAGCCTCGGGCTGGCCGAGCAGGTGGCCGGCCAGCGCCTGGACGGCGGACGCTTCAAGCGGTGCCAGCGTGATGGTCTCGGCATCGGCGGGCGGGGCGTCGCCTGCGGCCATGAAGACCCACGGCGCCGGTGCGCCTCCCTCGGCGGCCTTGGCCGCCCGCACGAGCGCATCGAACAGGGCGCGGCTGGCGGGGTCCAGGCGATCGGCATCGTCCAGCTGCCAAAGCTGCGGACCCGCCAAGGCCTGGCGGGCCAGGTCCACCACCGTTGCATGGAGGCGCAGGCGCTCCTGCGCGCCCTCGAGGGGGGACGCGGGTTCGACGTTCAGCTCGGGCAGGATCCGCACCAGCACGGGAGCCGCTTGCGCGACGGCTTCGCCCGGCCTGGCCACCAGGGCCCGCAGCCAGGGGCGCAGCGCCTGGTACGGCGGGGCGTCAGGGCCTTCCCCGCGCGCCAACACGGCAGGCACGTCGTAGAGAAGGGCTTGCGCCCGGGCTTCCGCCAACAGGCGGGTCTTGCCGGCCCCTTCCGGGCCGGTCAACCAAAGCAGGCGCGGCGCGGGCGTGGCCAGGGCGCCGTCGAGCAGCGTCAGTGCTTCGTCGCGGCCCACCACCGGGGAGCCGAACAACGACGCGGCCTCGGCGGCGTCGCCGGCCAGGCCCAGCGCATCCAGCAAGGCGCGCGCGGAGGGGAATCGCGCGGCGGGCTCCTTGGCCAGCAGCCGCGCCACGGCGTCCGCCAGGCCGGTGGACACGCCCGCGAGCGGCTCCGGCCGGCGGTCGAGGTGCGCGCGCAGCAGCGCCAGGACGTCGGTGTCCGCGAACGGCGGGTGGCCGGTCAGCACGTGGTACAGCACGCCGCCGAGCGCGTAGAGGTCGCTGCGAGGGTCGAGGGTGCCCTGCCGGATGGCTTCCGGCGCCACGTAGGCCAAGGTGCCGCGGAGCGCGCCGCCGCTGCGGCCGCTGCGCGCGAGCAGCCCCAGGTCCATCAGCTTCGGTCCCTGGGCGCCCAGCCGGATGTTCTCCGGCTTGAGGTCGCCGTGCAGGTAACCGCGCCCATGCAGGTAGGCGAGCGCCGCGGCCACGCCGGGCAACCAGGCCCTGACGTCCGCCTCGGTTTGGCCCGGGGCGAGGTCCACGCCGGGCACCAGCTCCATCGTGAAGTACGGCTCGCCATCGGGCATCAGGCCCTGATCGTAGCCGGCCACCAGCCCGGGGTGCGACAGCGAGGCCAGCGCCCAGAACTCCTGCCGGAACAGGTAGCGCGCCTCCTCGGCATCCGCCCCGGGGGCGGGCTGGAAGACCTTGAGGGCGACGTGCCGCCCCGCTTCGCGGTCGAAGACCCGGTAGACCGCGCCCATGCCGCCAACGCCAAGCAGGCTGGCGTCCTCGAAACGAGGAGGTAAACGATGGTTCATGGTGTAATTATAACCGTCCTATGGAGAAAGATAAGTTCCGCCCTTCCGGCGAGGGGGCCACGGGCCCCCTGGCGAGCAAGCTGTCCCTCGGCACCACGCCAATCCCGCCGGCGTCCCGGGCGCCCGAGGTGGGCATGGAAGCGTCCAAGCGGCGCGACGAGCTGTCGGCCGTGATCACGGCCCACCTGGACAAGCTGGAGGAGCGCATGACGCTGCTGATCCGCGCCGGCCGCATGGGCAACCTCCCGCTCACGGGCATCGCCGTGCCGTTCCGGTTCCCGCCGATGTCGCCGAACCACAAGCGGCTGATCGATCACCTGTTGGGGCTGCTGCAGCGTGACCCCAAGCTGGGCCAGGCGATCCAGGTGGCGCTAACGCGCTACCAGCAGGCGGCGCGGGCCGTGAGCTGGCGCGGCATGACCTACGGCATTCCCCCGACGGAAGAAGAGCTCAGGCGGTACATCTACGAGCTCTCGAACCTGTTCGCGGCCTTCACAGGCGACCGCATCCTCGCCACCGTGTTCCCGCCTCCCGAACGCCAGGCCTACGATCCGCACCGCATGGAGAGCGCCAAGGAGCGGGCGACGGCCAAGACCGCGCGCCATGCCTTGGTCCTGCGGGCGCGCCGCATGGTCGAACAGCTCGCCCCGTCCATGGCCATCCTGGAAAAGGCGCTCGTCGACTGCGACCGCGGCCTGATCTACGCCATCGGTGGCCTGTTCTCGCCGGTGGGGCGGACCGTGGTGATCCTGGCCGGCGAGCTGGCGGAAGACCCGGCGGCCGTGGCCCAAGCGCGTGACGCCCACGGCCGCTTCCAACGCCTGCGCGGCTTGTTGCCGCAGGCGACCCAGCCGGAGTTCGACTTCGATCAGCTCCGCGACCTGCTGCTGCCGCTGGGCGAGCTGCTCATGACCCTGCGCAAGCCGCCCGCGCTACGCGCCCTGTTTGCCGCTGCCGAATAGGTCGTCCAGCACATCGTCCAGCGGCACCTCGACGGAGGGCGCGGTGGTGGGCTGGGTCGCGCCCAGGAAGCCGGTTCCACCTGTTTTGCCCGTCTTGCCGGTGGCGCGTTTCAGCAAGTTATAGATCTGGGCGTGCCGGGTCTTGGCAGCCGTGAGGCGCTTTTCGAGCTCCTGCCGGTGGGCCTCGTTGGCGGCGAAGGTCTCGTTGGCAGCCACTTCTTCCGCGGACAGGCCCATGGCGGCGGCGGCGGGCGGCAAGGCCCGCAGTTCCTGCTCCATGGCGCGGATCTTGGCCTGTTGGTAGGCACGTTCGTCCGTGAGGATGGCCACCACGGGGCCCTTCTCGACGAAGTCCGGGTTGCTGCCGTCGTCTTTTGCGTAGGCCGTGATGAAGCCCAGGCGCCGACGAGACTCCCGCTCCGCTTCCTTGACGGGGTCGGCGGGCGGAGCCTCGGGCGCCGGAAGGGGGGCCGGCGAGGGTGCGGATTCCACTGCGGTATGGCGTTCGAGCGCCTTCCCCAGCCAGGCGCTCAACTTGCCTTTGGGCGGTCCATCGGCCATCGCCGTCGTATGCTCCTTAGGTCGTGGCGTGGGCGTTGCGCGTGCGGCTGGCGCCGTTCTTGGCATCTTCCGCCAGGGCGTAGAGCTTGGGGTCGTCCTTGGCCTGGATCACGGCCAGGATCGCGTCGTAATCCGCGGCCGTGGTTGCAGCCTTGATCGCGCGCTCGAGATCGGCCTTGGTGTTGGTGTTGTCCTCTACCGCGTCGCGCAGGTTGCCCTGCACGTCCGGCGTCGAAGCCTGGTCGATCGCCGCGATGCTGTCCGCCAGCTTGCCGTAGCCGGCGGCCTTCGCCCCCGCGGCCAGTTCCGCCCGGCGGTCCGCGTCGGCGCCGTGCACCTGGGCCGTGAGTTGCTTGTCGAGATCGGTCTTGCCGGTGGCGTCCGCGATCGCCTTCGCCGCCGCGAAGTCTTCGGGCTGCTTGAGGGTGCTCACCGTCTTGTCCAGGCCCGCACCACCCCCCACCATCGCGTCGCGCAGGCCGGCCCGGGTCTGGGCGTCCTGGACCTGGGCCAAGGCGGCGAGCTGCGGTGCATCCTTGGCCAGGGCCGGGTTGGCCGCGGCCGCCGCGGCCAGCGCCGCGAAATCGGCCTGGGTCTGGGCGACGGCCTTGGCCTCCCGGAAGTTGGCGTTGGCGAACAAGGGGTTGTCGGCATTCTTGATCGCGTTGCCCAGGTCTTGCCGGACGGCGGGCGACAGGTCCGGGTTGGCGAGGCCGGTCAGGGCCGCCTTGCGCGGATCGCCTTCGGGGAGCTTGTCGGCGATCGCCTGGTACTGGGCCGGCTGGCTGGGATCGACCTTGTCCAGCGCGTCGCCCAACGCCGAGGCGTCGCCGCTGGCCAGCGCCTGGTCTTGCGCCTGGCCCTGGACGGCCTGCTGCGCCGTTTGCTGGGCCTGGGCGACCTCCGCCTGCTTGGCGGCAACCGACGCCTGCAGGCCACCCTGGCCGGTCTTCTTGGCGACGTCGCCGGCTTCCTTCGCGATGTCGGCGGCCCGGATGGCCGCGTCCAGGCGCGTCTGCGGATCCTGCTGGGTGTCGGCCGCGGTCGTCAGCTGGGCGTCGATTTGTTGGTTGACGTAGTCGCGCGCGGCCGCGACCTGGGCAGGGTCGGTGTCGGCGCCGTTCTTTGCCGCCAGGGGGTTCCAACTTTGGTCGCCGGCCTTGGCCTTCAGGGCTTCGTACGCCTGCTGGCCCGGGGACGGTGCATCGGCCGCGCCGGTACCGGCCGGGGCATCGGCGGCGGCGGCGGGGTCCGCGGCGGCGGCCGGTTGGTCGGGTTGGGCGGCGGCCGGCTGGTCGGCGGCTGGCTGATCCGGTTGGGCTGCCGCCGGCTGCTCCGGCTGGGCTGCTGCCGGCTGGTCCGGTTGGGTGGCGCCGTACTTCTGGTCCAGGTCGCCCTTCAGCGCGTCCACCTTCTGCTGGTAGAACGTGTGGTGCGAGTCGTCTTCGGGGATCTTGGCCAGGTTCTCCTCGGCCGCCTTCACCGCGGCCTGGTCGGCAGCCTGGTCGGACCCGGAAAGGCGCGCCCGATCGATATCGGCCTTGGCCTGGCGCGTCTCGTCGAGCTGATCGCCCTCTTCGGGGCTCAGGCCCGCGTCCTGGAGGATCGCGTCCACCTCGCCCTCGCCCAGGGTGTCATCGCCGTCCTGGTTGTACTTGTCCAGCAGGGTTTTGGCCGTGGAGCTGTCCACGTCGTGCTTTTCGAGGTACGACTGCACGTCCTTGGAGGTGACGAGGGTATCGTCGTTGGTGGCGCGGCGCTCGTTGACGATCTTGTCCTTTGCCCGGCCCTCGCGATCGTCTTCCAGCGCTCCCTCGGCCTGGTCGAGACGCTCGTTGGTGGCCTGAATGCCGTCCGTCTCCGCCTGCTTGATCTTCTGGAACGCCGTGGTCGGCGGGGTACCACCGGTGTTGCTGATGTCGGTCAAGGGGCTGCCCTCCAAATGTCATCCGTACGTCTTCCCTTCGTACCCAGGCCCTAGACCCGCTATCCCGGTGCTTGCCAAAGGCTCGATCCATGGGTAACCTATCCCGGCATGACGATCCATTCGAAGCACCTGACCGGCCCCCTGACCGCCTACGTGGCCTGGCCCGACGATCGGCCGGACGCGCCGGGCGTGGTCGTGATCCACGAGGTGTGGGGCGTGGACGCGCACATCCGCTCCGTCGTCGACCGCTTCGCCGAGGCGGGGTACCGGGCGATCGCCCCCGACCTGTTCGGCTTCGAGGTCACCCTGGCGCCGGAGGCGCTGTTCGCCGGCTTCAGGGCGATCCAGACCCTGCCGCCGGCGGAGCGGGCGGTGCCCGAAAAGGTGCAGCAGGCCATCCAGGTGGTCCCCGAGGAACACCGTGCCGGCGTGATGAAGCTGATGGCGGCGGCCGCGACGGGCACCAAGCCCGAGGGCCTGGCGATCGTGAAGCAGGCCGTTGACCACCTGAAGGAGCACGGCGCGCCCAAGGTCGCCGTCACGGGCTTCTGCTTCGGCGGCCGCGTCACCTGGGCCTACGCCTACGCCGGCGGCGAGGCCGACGCTTTCGCGCCCTTCTACGGGCCGGCTCCCGACGACAAGGACCCCACCAAGGTGCGCGGCGCGGTCGAGGGCCACTTCGGCTCCGAAGACCTGGGCATCCCGCTCCCGCCTCTGGAGGAGGCCGCTGCGGCCCTGCGCGCGCTGGGCAAGCACGCCGTGATCCATGTCTACGAGGCGCCGCATGCCTTCTTCAACGACACCAAGGACGCCTACTGGCCGGCGGCCGCGAAGCTGGCCTGGGAGCGGACCTTGGCGTTCTTCGAGAAGTCGCTAGGGTAAGGCCAGCTGCCGCACCTGCCGGTGATCGGCGTCGGCCACCAGCAGGTAACCGCGCGCATCGTAGGCGACATGGGTCGGCCGCAACAGCGGCGTCGGGACCGAGATGGTCGTCACTACGGGATTCGCGAGGTCGCGCACATCGATCCGCCGCAGCGCGTTGGAGCGATCATCCACCACGTACAGCGCGTGGCCGACCGGGTCGTACGCCAGCCCCGCCGGGGCCGTGAAGCTGGCCTTAACGCCCACGCCGTCGGCATCGACCTTGGCGCCGCTGCCGGCCAGCGTGCTGACCACGCCTGCGGCGTCGACGCGCCGGATCACGTGGTTCGAGGCATCCGCCAGGAAGACGTTGCCCAGGGGGTCGGTGGCCACGTCCGTGATGAACTTGAACCGCGCGCTGGGGCCGGGGCCGTCGACGAGGCCGGGCGTGTCCGGCAGGCCAGCCACCAGCGTCACGACGCCCGCGGTATCCACCTTCCGGACGACGTCCGTGCCGGCCACGACCAGGTTGCCGGCCGCGTCGAAGGCGATGCCCGCGGTGCCGATCAACGGGGCGGCGGCGGAGCCCGCGAAGCGGGTCACCTTGCCGCCCGCCAACTTGAGGATGCCCAAATGATCCGCGATGTAGACGCTGCCCGCCGCGTCCCGCGCGAGGCCGGTCGCTGCGCCCAGCGTCGGCCAGCCGGCATCGGCCGACGGCAGCACGGTCGAGACCGTCTGGTCGGCCTTCACCAGCCGCAGCGCGCCGCTGGGCTCGGCCACGTAGAAGCTGCCGTCCGGGAGGGGCAGCAGCGCCCCCGGTTCGTCGAAGAGCGCGCCCGCCGCGCCGCCGTCTAGCCGGGCGGCCTTGCCGTTGCCGGCCAGCGGCGTGATCGTCTGGCCGTCGGGCGTGAGCGCCACCACCAGGTTGACCTGCCCCAGCCCCAGCAGGAGGTTGCCGTCGGGCGCGAGGGCCAGCCCCAACGGGGAGCGGAGGCGGGGATCCAGGGCACCCTGCACGACGGGTGCGCGGACGGGCGTGGCCGCCGTCAGGTCGATCTTCTCGATGCTGCCGGCGAGGATGTAGGCCGTGTGGCCGTCGGGCGTGATGGCCAGGGACGAGACGGCTTCCATCCCGTTCGGGATCAGCACCGTCTCGTGGCCGGCCGCGTCGAGCTTCAGCAACCGGCCGGCCGTGCCGAGCACGCTCACGAGGTAGAGGTTGCCGGACAGGTCGACGGCGATCGCCCCCGGCAGCGGCGCATTGGCCGCGGGCGCGACCGTGCCGGCCGGGCCGCTCGCGACGGCCAGGGTGCCTTCGGGGTTCTTGGCGTCGAAGCGGTAGACCCGGCGGGCCAGCGTGTCGGAGACGTAGACCTGGCCGCTGCCGTCGATGGCGAGGTTGCCGGGCGTCTTGAAGCGCCCGGCCAGGATCGACGTGACGCGCCCGTCCGGCGCCACCTGGCGCAGCGCGGACGAGTCCTCGGCCACGAACAAGGTGCCGCGCCCGTCGACCACCGCCTGGTAGGGCGAACGGAAGGCCGCGGCCGGGCCGAGGCCATCGACATGATCGTAGGCGCCGCTGCCCGCCACCGTCGCGAGCGTGCCCGTGGCGCGCGTGAGCTTCCGCACCAGCTGGCCCTCGTGTTCCGTGATGTAGACGTTGCCGGCGGCGTCGGCCGCCAAGCCCGTAGGACCGTTCAGCTGGGCCGCGAGCGCCGCGCCGTCCGTGATGGCGGCGGTCTGGCTGCCCACCACCAGCAGCTCCTTCACCTTGACCAGCTGGGCGTCCAGGGCGGCGTCGGCCTGGCGCAGCGACGTCACGGCCGCCACGACCTTGGTGGCGGTCAGCGCGTCCGGCACGGCAATGGCGCCGTTCGTGAGGGCCGCCCGTGTGGTGGCGCGCGTCGCGGCTTCTACGTCGCCGGGCAGCCGCGCCAGCACCTGGTCGTCGCCCTTGACGTACTGGTCCAGGATGAACCCCATGGTCAGCGTGCTTGTGAGGTCCAGGTCGGCGCGCGTGGCGCCCTTGGGCACGAAGCCCACCAGGTCGCCCAGCCCGGCCCGCAATGACACTTTGACCAGCAAGTTGGCCGCGCCGCCCGCATAAGCGAGCTTGTAGGTGCCATCGGCCGCCGTGAGCGCCGTGATCGGCTTGCCCGCCACGTCCGTCACCGGCTTGCCACCAGCGTCCGTCAGCGTCACCGCCGCGTTGGCGACGGGGGCCTCCGTGAAGGTGGTCAGCAGGCGCCAGCCCAGGCCGTTCTCGGAAAGCAGGGTCGCGGGGGCGCGCACGCTGCCGCTCAGCCCCGCGCCGTTGTTGCTGACGACGCCGCCGCCATGGTCGGAGATCAACGGGTTGCTGGGGGTCGTGCCGATCACCACCCCGTTGCCGGGTGCCGGGGTGGCGGCGGGTGGCTTGGGCGACGCCACCTTGGGCGCCGGAGGGGTGGCCGGTGCCTTGCAGCCGACCACGAGCAACAGGAGCCCTAGCGCGACGCGCCGCAACGGCCTAGCGAGCCCCCACCGGCTGTTGGAGGTACCGGATGTGGCTGCGCAGCATCTGCACCAGCTCCGCCTGGTTCTCGGAGTAGCTCATGGCGGTGTCGAAGTCGACCACGCCCATCTTGTAGTAGTTCAGCAGTGACTGGTTCATGCTCTGCATGCCTTCCAACACGCCCTGCTTCTCCACCTCGTAGAGCTTGTCGATCTCGTTCTTCAAGATCGCGTCCTTGGCCGTGGGGGTGCAGATCAGGAAGTCGACCGCGGGCACGCGGCCGGGGCGATCGCAGCGGGGCACCAGGCGCTGGGCCAGGCAGCCCTTGAGGGCGTTGGCGAGCTGCAGCCGGATCGGCTCCTGCTCGTGGGGCGGGAAGGCGTTGATGACGCGGTAGATGGTCTGCACGGCGTCGTTGGTGTGCAGGGTGGAGAAGACCATGTGGCCGGTCTCCGCGGCCTTGCAGGCCAATTCGATCGTCTCGCGATCGCGCAGCTCGCCGATCAGGATCACGTTCGGGGCTTGGCGGAGGGCGCTCTTGATCGCGACCGTGAAGTTGTGGGTGTCTTCGCCCACCTCGCGCTGCGAGATCACGCACTGCTTGTGCGGGTGCGCCACCTCGATCGGATCCTCGATCGTCACGATGTGGCCGGCCTTGTTGGCGTTGTAGTAGTCGATCAGCGCGGCCAGCGTGGTGGTCTTGCCGGAGCCGGTCGGGCCCGTGACCAGGAACAGGCCCTGGCGCTCGAACACGATCTTCTTGACCGCCGGCGGCAGGCCCAGCTGCTCCACGGAGCGGATGTTGGGCGGGATGATGCGGATGACGGCCGCCACGGTGTGGTCGTTGTGGAAGAGGTTCACGCGGAAGCGGGCCAGGCCCGGCACGTTGAAGCTGGTGTCGATCTCCAGCCGCTCCTCGAACATGCGGCACTTCTCCGGCGGCAGCACGCTGTACATCAGCTTGATTACGCCCTCCGGCGGCAGGGGTGGGCACCCCTTCATCGCCACCACGCGCCCGTTCACCACGAACATCGGCGGGATGTTCGCCTTGATGTGGATGTCGGCCGCGCCTTCCTCGATCGCCTGCCGCATGATCGCGACCAACGGGGAGTTGTTGATCTGCTGTTGCAGCTCCAACGGATTCATGTGAGCTCCCTCCTAATGGCCGCCGCCGCCGGCCGCAATGGGCTCGGCAGCCGCCAGGCGCTGCTTCTGGATCTCGATCGCCGCCTCGCACTCCGCCAGGAGCTCGGGCGGCGCGCTGGAGTTCTTCATGACGCTCAGGATCGCGCCCAGGTCCAGCACCATCCGCATCTCGCCGACGCGCACGCCGGTGACGTTCTGCATGCTTTCCGTGATGAAGCCCTGATCGTGTTGGGTGAACGCGTGGAAGAGCTTGTACGAGATGCACGCGGCCTTGGCCGAGACCGGGTTGTTCAGCTCCCAGTAGTAGCCGAACAGGATCTCCTTGCAGATCGGGCAGCTCTGCTCTTGCTCGGGGTAGTACTTCGTGGCGTAGAGCGTCTTTTCGTCCTTCAGGCGGGCGCAGAGCTTGGTCTGGATATCCTCCAGGTGGTGGCGCTGTTCCTCCGTGTTGGTGGCGTTGCTGCGGTTGGCCTGCAGATCGCCGTCCAACAGCTCGGCCAGGATCGGCACTTCGCTCAAGTACTTCCGTAGGTTCTCGCTCACGCGTCTACTCCTAATCGAGGGTAATTGCCCGCTTCATACCCCTATAACCGCTGGCGCAACCAGTTGGTGGCTCCGGCCCCCGACGGCCCGAAGTCTATGTGGTAAAATGCCTGCCTGTCTATGGAAAACATCCTCTTCAACCTCGGCCTGGTGCTGTTGCTCGTCGCTGTGAACGGGTACTTCGTGGCCGCCGAGTTCTCCCTCGTCAGCATTCGGACCACGCGCATCGATCAGCTGGTCGAGGAAGGAAACGCGATCGCGCGTTTCATCCAGAAGAGCAAGCAGGATCCGAGCCGCTTCCTTTCGGCCTCGCAAACCGGCATCACGTTGGCGTCGCTGGCGTTGGGTTGGGTGGGTGAGCCCACCGTCGCCGAAATCGTGCTGGCGGCCTTCGCGAAGGTCCACCTGGACTTCAACCTGGTCATCATCCATTCCATCGCCACGGTGATCGCGTTCATCTTGATCACCTACATGCACATCGTGCTGGGCGAGCTGCTGCCCAAGGCCCTGGCCTTGCAGCGCACGGAGCCCACGGTGCTGCTCACGGCCTGGCCGATGAAGTTCCTGA
>JAQBPE010000139.1 GCA_028287685.1 Cyanobacteria bacterium RYN_339
TCAGGAAATCGGGTTGGCCACCTTGGACGATGTGGATTCCAAGAAGCGATCGAAGCTTGCCAGCGCCCGAGCCGCCATCTGCTCCCGGCGCGCCTTCTTGTCGCGGTTTTCCTGCTCGAGCGGCGGCAAGAGCCCCCAGTTCGCGTTCATGGGTTGGAAATGCTTCTCCGAGGCCTCCGCGATGTAGTGCGACAAGGCGCCCAGCATGGTGTCGCGCGGGAACTCCAATGGGTCCTGGCCATGCAGCAAGCGGGCCAGGTTCAGCCCGGCCAACGCGCCCATGGCGGCGGAGTCGCTGTAGCCTTCCACCCCGATCATCTGGCCGGCGGCGAACAGGCGCGGGCGGCCCTTCCACTGGAGGGTGGGGTGCAACAAGTGCGGGCTGTTGAGGTAGGTGTTGCGGTGCATCACGCCCAGCCGCACGAACTCCGCCTGCTCCATGCCCGGGATCATGCGGAAGATGCGGGTCTGATCCCCCCACTTCAGCTGGGTCTGGAAGCCCACCATGTTGTAAAGCGTCGCCACGGCGTTGTCCTGGCGCAGCTGCACCACGGCGTAGGGCCAGCGCCCCGTGCGCGGATCGTCCAGGCCCACGGGCTTCATGGGGCCGTAACGCATCGTGTCGATGCCGCGCCGCGCGATCACCTCGATCGGCAGGCAGCTCTCGAAGAAGACCTGGTCCTCCTTGTGGTGCAACGTGGCGTTCTCGCCGGTCGTCAACGCCTCCCAGAAGGCCACGTACTCCTCCTTGGTGAAGGGGCAGTTGAGGTAATCGCCTTCGCCTTCCACCTTGGCCTCGTGCTTGCGCGCCAGGCCCTTGCGGCCGGCGCGGAAGACCTTGGTCAGGTCGAGCGACTCGAGCGTGAGGATCGGTGCCGCGGCGTCGAAGAAGAACAGGTACTCGCGCCCGGCCATCCCTTGCAGGTACTGGCTCATGGCCTCCGACGTCAGCGGCCCGGTCGCCACGATCGTGGGCTCGTCGGACGCGAGGTCGAGCACCTCCGCCCGGTGGACCGTGATGAGCGGGTGCGCGCTCACGCGCTCCGTGATGGCGCGCGCGAAGCCCTCGCGGTCGACGGCCAAGGCGCCGCCTGCCGGCACGGCGTGGCCGTCCGCGGCGGCGATCACCACGGAGCCCAGGCGGCGCATCTCCTCCTTGAGCAGGCCGGAGGCGCCTGTCAGGTGGTTGGACCCCAGCGAGTTGGAGCAGACCAGCTCCGCGAAGTCCGCGGTGTGGTGCACGGCCGTGGGCTTCACGCCGCGCATCTCGTAGAGATCCACGGCGACGCCGCGGTTGGCAAGTTGCCAGGCCGCCTCGCTTCCGGCCAAGCCGGCGCCGATCACGCGTGCACGAAGTTCGCTCATTGGGCTGGGTCCTCCGCGCCCATGATAGCGGTTAAGTGTAAGATCGGGGCTGCCGATGAGGAAGCTGATGCCCCCCACCCGTCCCATGCTGCGCCCTTGAGCTCCGCCGACGTCACCGCCCAGGCGCGCCGTGGGGTGCTCTCCCTGGTGGGCCGGCAGGCCGTGCTCTTCCCGGTCGGCTTCGTCTCCGGCATCATCCTGGCGCGCCTGTTGAGCGCGTCGGAGTTCGGCACCTATGCCACCGTCAGCTTCATGGTCATGGGCGCGGGCGTGCTGCTGGAGGTGGGGTTGGGCGCGATCGTGATCCAGCAGGCGGAAGACCCCACGCCGCGCCAATTGCGTAGCATCTTCACCGCGCAGCTGCTGCTGTTCGGCTTCGCGGCCTTGGCGCTGGCGCTGGTCGCGCCCTGGCTGGCAGCGGCCTTCCACCTGCCGCCGGACGGCACTTGGCTGGTGCGGGCCATGAGCCTGCACATGCTGCTGGGCACGCTGGGCACCAACTCCACCTTGCTGCTGGAGCGCCGGCTGGGCTTCGACGTCTTCGCGCGCATCGACATCGCCAACGTGCTTTTGGACCGCGGCCTCACGTTGCTGCTCGCTTTCCTGCATTTCGGCGCCTGGAGCTTCGTGCTGGGGTCGCTCGCCGCGATGACCGTGCGCGTCGTGATGTTGGGCTTCGCGGCGCCTTGGGCCGTGGGCTTCGCGCTCGACCGCGAGGTGCTGCGCAAGGCGCTGCGCTTCGGGCTGACGCTGCAAGCCACCAACCTGACGGCCCTGGCCCGCGACAACCTGAACGTGGTGCTGGGCGGCGGCTTCTTCGGCCCCCGCGCCGTCGGCCTGTTGAACTGGGGCAACAACCTGCCCGTCACCTGCTCGCACAACCTGGTCATGATCGTGGCGCGCGTGTCGTTCCCGGCCTTCGCGCGCCTGCACGACGATCCGCCGGCGCGGGCCAGGCTGCTGGAGAGCAGCTTGCGCGCCCTGAACCTGGCCTCGTACCCGGCACTGCTGGCGCTGATCCCGCTCGGGCCGAACGTCGTGACCTTCCTGTACGGCGAGACCTGGCGACCGGCCCTGTTCGCGCTGAACTGCTTCGTGGTGCGCGCGCTTTGCACCAACGTCACGAGCGCCGTGATGGGCTACCTCAACGCCACGGACCGCGCCGGCCGCGCCCTGCGCATCGCGATGGTCTGGACGGGGCTGGAGGTGATCGCGGCGGCGGCGTTGCTGCCGTTCTATGGGTTCAACGGCATCGCGTTGGGCTACGCCGTGGGCCCGATCGTGCCGACGCTGTGGCTGCTGTGGGAGGTGCGCCGCGAGGCGCCGATGCGCTACGGCCGCGTCTTCGGCGTGCCGTTGCTGGCGGGCGGCGCGGCGGCGCTCGCCGGCTTCGCCTCATCCGGCGCGATCACCACGTTGGCCGCCTTCATCGCCCAGGTGATCCTGACCGCGGGGGCCGCCTTGCTGGTGATCACGCTGTTCGAGCGGGCGCTCCTCCAACAGGCCGGCACGGCGATCGAGCGGCGGCTCAAGCTGCTGTTGGGCGGCGTGGATTGAAGATCGCGCTCTTCCACAACTTGCGGGCGGGCGGCGCCAAGCGCGCCCTGTATGAGTACGCGCGCGTGCTGGCAGCCCGCGGCCACCACCTGGACGCGTTCACGCTGTCCACGGCCGACGAGGCCTTCTTGCCCCTGGCGCCGCTCGTGCGGGCCCACCACGTCGAGCCCCTGGAGTTGCCGCAGCCCCTTGCCACGCGGTGGATGCCGCTGGCCCTGCAATACCTGAACCTCGCCAAGCGGCTGGGCCAACTGGACGCCCTCGACGCCGCGCACCGCCGCGTGGCGGCACGCATCGACGCCGGCGGCTACGACCTGGCCTTCGTCCACCACGATTTCCTGGTCCAGGCGCCGTACGTGCTGCGCCACCTGCGCACGCCGTCGGTGTACTACTGCCAGGAGCCGCTGCGCCGGTACTACGAGTACCGCGAGCCCGACCCGCCGGCAACGGGCTTCAAGGGCCGCGTGCGCGCCGCCTGGTACGCGCCGATCGAGCCCCGCTACGCGGCCCGCCACCAGGCCGACGATCTCGCCAACGCCCGGGCCGCCGGGCTGATCTTGGCGAATTCCGAGTACTCGCGCGAGGCGATCGCCAAGGCCTACGGCAAGTTCCCCCTGATGGCGCCGCTGGGCGTGGATGCAACCCATTTTCATCCGATGTCGGACGTGGCCGAGGAGCGGGCGGTGATCACCGTGGGGCGCTTCCAGGCCAACAAGGACCAGGCCCTGGTGATCGAGGCCGTGGGACGGTTGGCCGACCGTCCGACCGTGATCCTGGTGGGGGAATCGACCGGCGTGCCCGCCTATCGCGATGCCCTGGTGGCCCAGGCCGCGCGCCTGGGCGTCCCGCTGGAGATCCACGAGCACGTCGCCGACGAGGCGTTGATCCGCCAATACAACCGCGCGGCGCTGGCCGTGTTCACGCCGATCTTGGAGCCGTTCGGCTTCGTGCCGCTGGAGGCCGCCGCCTGCGGCCGCCCCACGGTGGGCGTGCGCGAAGCCGGCGTGCGCGAGACCGTGCGGCACGAGGAGACGGGCCTGCTCGTCGAGCGCGATCCCGCCGCCGTGGCCGCGGCGATCGCGCGCTTGTTAGCCGACCCTGCCGAACGTCACCGGATGGGCGAAGCCGCCCTCGCGGACGCCCGCGCGCGCTGGACCTGGTCCCACGCGGCGGACGTGCTGGAATTGCGCTTCAAGACCTTCCTGGGAGCTTAGACCGATGCCCGAACGGGCTGACCGCGTCTCGCTTGTCCTGGAACTTGCTGGCTGCGTCGCCGGCCCACTTCTGTACAACCCCGGGTAAAGGCGTGGGCCGGCTCCTTGCCATCAAGCCCCAGTCCTGCGCGATACGCTGGCCATCCCGTCCGGGCACCGGTCTAGACCGCGCGTTTCCAAACCGCGTGGTCGCCGCCCAGCTCGCTGGTCTGGCCGCGGACGTAGTCGAGCTTCTGCTTCAAGGCATCGGCCCGTTGCTCGGCCGCGCGGATTTGCCCTTCCTTGGCCTCGATCACCTTGCGCGCGCCTTCGATCTCGCCTTGCAGCAGGCGGAGGCGGCTGTTGAGCTTGGCGCCCTCGGTCTCGAGCCCTCTCAATAAGCTTTCCGTCACGTCGGCGTGGTCTTGGGCCTTCATCCGGTCGAATTCCATCATGGCCTCATCTCCTTGCGGGCGTCATTGCCCGCTGGTCGCGATCCCTTGGTACAAGAGTGACGACGAAGCGGCTAGGAATGTTGCAAGATGCTTGCGAGGATGTGACGAGGTAGTTATACCCTGATGCTTGCTTACCGGACCCGGCGCAGGCGGTTGTTGCCGGCGTCCGTGACGTATACGTTGCCGAACCCATCCACCGCCACGCCGCGCGGGGCGCTGAATTGGGCCGTGCCGGTCGCGCCGTCGGCGAACCCGGCGCCGCCGGTGCCCGCGATCGATACCACCACCCCCGAGGGCGTGATCAGGCGGATCTTGTTCGCGCCGTTGTCCGCCACGTACAGCACGCCGTTGGCGTCGAGCGCGAGGCCGTAGGGGCTCTGGAAGGTGGCGCCGGACGCCGGGCCATCCAGCGCACCCGCCACGCCCGTGCCCGCCACGGTGGTGACGACGCCGGTCTGGGTGACCTTGCGGATCCGCCGGTTGCCCAGGTCGGCCACGTAGACGGTGCCCAGGGCGTCCACCGCCACGCCGGTGGGCTGGTTGAACTGGGCCGCCGGGCCGCTAGCGTCGGCGAAGCCCGCCGTGCTGCCCGCCAGCAACGTGACGGCGCCCGTGGGCGCGACCTTCATGATCCGGTGGTTGCCGGTGTCGGCCACGTACAGGTTGCCGATCGCGTCGAGCGCCGCGCCGCGCGGTTGGCTGAAGCTGTAAGGCGTGCCGGTCGAGGCGTTGCCGTACGTCGAGGAGGGCAGCTGCAGCAGCGTGGCCAGCAGGCCGGGCAGCTGGGTGATGCGGCGGACGCGGTTCGCCACCTCGTCGCCCACGTAGACCGTGCCCGCCGCGGACACGGCGATCGCGGCCGGCGCCGTCAGGTTGGAACCGGCGAGCGACCCGTCGAAGTTGCCGCTGCCGCCGAAGCCGGCCAGCGTCACGTCGGAGCCATAGGGCGTAATCTGCTCCACATGCGAATTCCCGGGGTCGGCCACCACCAGATCGCCGGTGGCCAGGAAGCCCAACCCGCTCGGGTTGCTCAAGTCCGAGCTGGAACCAGAGCCGAAGACGGTGGCGGCGCGCGGCGCCAGCGTGGCGGGGACCGCGCCGCCCAGGCGCATGACCATGCGGGCGAAGGTGGCGATGTTCAAGGTGCCGGCCAGCGTGTTCGGCTGCGTTACCACCCACTGGGCCTGGGCCTGGCTCATCAGGCCGCGCAGCACCAGCACGTCCGTCGCCAGGCCGGGCAGGTTGAGGTCCGCCAGCCCGGCGTTGCCGGCCAGGATTTCCGCGAGTGCCAGGCTGGAGATGGCCGTGGTGGCAGCGTCCACGTCCGCGACGCCCTGGGTGTTGGCCACCGGCGACGCCGTGACCGTGCGCAGGTGGCTGCCGCCCGCCTGCACCTCCAGGAAGACGATCGGCTGGGTAGGCGGCAAGTTCAGGGTGTACTGGCCCGCGCCGTCGGTCGTGCCGGATGGCACCGGAGGCGGCGCGTTCAGCACGGTGACGACGGCGCCGGCCGCCGCGCTGTCCGTGAAGGCCGCCAGCTGGTACTTGCCCTCGCCCGTCAGGCCGCCGCCGTTCGTGCTGATGATGCCGTTGCCGCCCGGCAGGCGCACCTCGCCGTGCAGGTTGCCGCCGCCCTGGGCCACGATCCCGCCGCCGTTGGTGGAGATGATGCCGCCGCCGTTGGTGCTGATGATGCCGCCGCCATTGGTGCTGATGATGGTACTGCCGTTGCCGGAGATGATGTTGCCGCCGCCCTGGGCCACGATGTTGCCGCCGCCGGTGGCGACGATCTCCGCGGGCGAGCGGTCGATCAGGTTGCCGGCGCCGGAAGCGACGATGTTGCCCGCGCCCTGGGCCACGACGTTGCCGCCACCGGTCGCGACGATGTTGCCGCCGCCCGTTGCGACGATGTTGCCGCCGCCCGTCGCGACGATGTTGCCGCCACCCGTCGCCACGATGTGGTTGACGCCGGAGCCCCCGATGTTGCCACCGCCCGTCGCCACGATGCTGTTGCCGTCCGGGCTGATGATCGCGCCGCCGCCCAGCAGGCCCGCGGCCGCCGCCATGTTGCCGGCCGACGCCGAGTCCATCGTCAGGCCGCCCACGGACAGCACGCTGGCCGTGCCCAGGGAGCCCGCCGCGCCGGCGGAGCCCGCCAGGCCCGTCGCCGCGCCCGCGCCCGCGAGCACGCCGCCCTCGCCGTCGACATGGGTGATCGTGCCGCCAACGGCACCCGCCGCGGGGATCGGCCGGGGCGGCTCCACCAGGCCCGCCACGCCCGCCTGCGCCGGCAAGGCGCCGGCGAGGGACGACACCACCGTCACCTCCAGGCGCGCGCCCAGGAGGTCGAAGCCGTCGACCTCCACGCGGACCACGCCGTCGATCACGCGGTTGTCGCCCAGCGTGACCGGGAAGCTCAGCTGGTGGCCCGTCAGCGAGATGCCGTAGCTCTGGGCGAACTCGGCGCGCCAGCCCGGCTCGTTGGTTGCGTCCATCTGCTGGAAGGTCTGCAGCACCCGGGCAGCGGCGATCGCCCGCTGCTTGTCTTCATCCGAGAACCCAGCCGGTGGCGTCCCCTGGCCGTTCCAGCCCTTGAGCAGCACGTCGAGGTCATAAGTGACGGCGATGCGGCCGTTGCCGATCGAGCCGTCGGCCATCACCAACAGGCCCAGCGCGCTGGCGTCGGGCCCGCAGGGCAGGGGGGCGTCGCAGGCGGCCTTGCCGCCGTCCACCTTCGCCACCAGCGCCGCGCGGGCCTTGGTGTCGGCCTGGAGATCCGTTGCGGGGGCAGCGCCCGGCTGGTAGTGCCCGATCGCGACGTTGGTGCGATCGCTCTCCAGCAGGCCGGGCGGGATCACGACTTGCTCGGCGCGGTTGCCGTTGGTGAACGTGCCGCCGGAACGGGGCACGGCCTTGAAGATCGAGGCATCGCGGATCGGGATCATGGGCACGTCGCCGTCGGCCTTGAGCGAGACCTGGGCGGGCATGTAGCCCTGCACCAGCACCAGCACGCCGCGCTCGTTGGCTTCTTGGACCACGCTTTCCGGCAGGTAGAGGTTGCCGCCCTGCGCCTTGAAGACCTTGCCGTTCACCACCAGCGTGGGGTCGCCGAGGGCGTTTCCGTCGATCGGGCGCAAGACGATCGAGCGGCCGCCGATCTGGAGGTGCGTGCCCGCGCGGTCGGCGGAGATCTTGCCTTCCGGCGCTGCGCCCGCCAGGAACGGTACGTTCTTGCACGACGTGAGCAAGCAGGCGGCAACCAGTAGGGCGATGTGGCGGTGGGACATGGGTCGCTCCTCGGCCAGGGGACGGGGTAAGGGATACTATACCCCGCCTGGCGCGCGCTTGTTTACGGGATTGTTGCATCTTGGCGCGGCTGGGGTAGGTGTGGTCCATGCGTGCAGTCGTGATCACCCGCCATGGCGGCCCGGACGTCTTAGAAGTACGGGAAATGCCAGACCCCGTGCCCGGGCCCGGGGAGGTCCGCATCGCCGTGAAGGCCTCGGGCATCAACTTCGCGGACCTCATGGCGCGCATGGGCCTGTACCCGGAGGCCCCCAAGCCGCCCAGCGTGGTGGGCTACGAGGTGGCGGGCGTGGTCGACATGCTGGGGCCCGGCGTCACGCGCTGGGCCGTCGGCGATCGCGTGCTCTCGCCCACGATGTTCGGTGGCTACGCCTCCCTGGCGATCGCCAAGGCGGACGGCATCGTGCTGCTGGCGCATGGCCTGAGCTTCGCCCAGGGCGCGGCGATCCCGGTGAACTACGCCACGGCCTACCAGTTGCTGCACCACATGGGCTCGCTGAAGGCCGGTGAGTCGGTCTACATCGGCGCCGCCGCCGGCGGCGTGGGCTTGGCGGCCGTCGACTTGGTGCTCGCCGCGGGCGCCCAACCGATCGGCCAGGCCTCCGAGAGCAAGCACGCGTTCCTGCGCGAACGCGGCGTCAAGGACCTGATCGGCCGCGAGGAGGCGGCGCTGGCCGGCATCCGCCGCCTGACGGGCGGCCGGGGCGTGGACCTCTTCCTGGACTCCGAGGGCGGGCCCGGCCTGCGTGACGCCTACGCCGCGCTGGCCCCTGGCGGGCGCCTCATGATGTTCGGCGTCTCGTCGCTGGCGCCGGGCAGCCGACGGAACCTCTTCGCGGCCTTGAACGGGCTCTTGCGCATGCCGCGCTTCAAGCCGATCGACCTCATGAACGACAACAAGGGCGTGTTGGGCGTGAACATGAACAGCCTGGGACGGGCCGCGCCGGAGCTCTACGTGCGCCACATGCAAGCCCTGATGGCGCTCTACGAACGCGGCGCGCTGCGGCCCTTCGTGGACGCGGAATTCCCGCCGGAGCGCGCGGGCGAGGCGCACCAGCTGATCCACGACCGCAAGAACCGCGGCAAGGTGGTGATCGCCTGGCCGTGAAGACGACCGTCGTGGTGGTCAGCTGGAACACCCGCGAGCTGCTGCTGGCCTGTCTGGCGGCCCTGGAGTCCCACGCCCCGGGCGTGCCGGTCTGGGTGGTCGACAACGCCTCTTCGGACGAGAGTGCTGCCGCCGTCGCGGAGCGCTTCCCGGCGGTGCGCGTGATCGCGAACGTCGAGAACGTGGGCTTCGCCCGCGCGAACAACCAGGTCTTGAGGCAAGTGACGACCTCGTACGCCTGGCTGCTCAACCCCGACACGGAGATCCGCCCGGGCGCCCTCGAAGGCCTCGAAGCCGCCCTGGACGACCATCCTAACGCCGCCGTGGCGGGCTCGGCGTTGTTCAACCCGGACGAGAGCCCGCAGGCGTGCTCGTTCCCGTTCCCGACCCCGCTGGGCACGTGGGCGGAATGGCTCTACCTGCCGGCCGGCCTGGCGCGGCGGCGGGACGTGCTGTTCAAGCTGGCTCCCCGCCGAACGGAAGGCGAAACGGACTGGGTGCTGGGCGCCAGCCTGTTGGTGCGCAAGGCCGCCATGGAGGCGGTCGGGCTGCTCGACGAGGGGTACTTCATGTACTCCGAGGAGCTGGATTGGTGCGCCCGGTTCCGCGAGGCCGGCTGGGCGACCCGCCTGGCCCTCGCCTCGGAGGTCGTGCACCACGGGGGCGCTTCCACGCGCCAGGTGCCCGACCAGATGCTGATCTCGCTGTTCCGCACGCGCGCTCGGTTTTTCCGGCGCCATGCGCCGGCCTGGTGGTTCGGCCCCCTGATGTGGGTCGGAGCGGCCTGGAACGCTGGCTATGCCAAACTCCGGGGCATTCACGCCCCGACCTTCGCCATCGCCCGCGCTATTTCAGACACGCCTCCAGCCAGTGGGTCGCTTCCGTGACCGGGTGGCCGTGGGAGAGGAAGAGCATGTCCGGCCGCTCGGCGGCCAGCTTGCGCAGCTGTTCGGGGGCCGCGGCGTTGTCCCCGCCGCGGTAGCTGCGCTTCATCTGCAGCGGCCCGCAAGCTGCCTTGAAGGCCAGCTTCTTGACCAGCCAGGGGGTCTTCATGCCCTCGAAGCTGAACACGGCGTCGCCCACGAAGGCGAACTTGAGGCCGTAAGCCTCCGCCACCAGCGCGTGCTCGCCGAAGCCCATGGCCGGCATGCCAATCGCGCGTAGGCCCGCGGGCAGCTCCGTGCCTTCGTCGAACGCGACGTCCGGGGTGGGAATGCTGCCTTCGTGCCCTTTGGGCGCCCAGAACTTGGCGCCGTGGCGCTGCAACAGCGCGGGCACGGCGCGGTCGTGGTCACGGAACGTGACCAGGATGTGGGCCGGCTTGCCCAGCTCCAGCAGGCGCGCCTCGTGTTCGCCCACTTCGGGCGGGTCGATCCACACCACCTCGCCGGAGGGGGCGCGGTAGGCGTGGCCCGTCAGCGGCAGGTCGACGAGGCCCATTGCGCCCACCTGCCACGTCAGCAAGTTGCCGTCGAGGTGGCTGGTGATCATGCGGTGGTCTTCTGCACGGCGGCCACGGCCGCGGCGAGCTTGTCCAGCAGGTCTTCCACGATCACGAAGCCTTGCTCCCAGAAGTCCGGGTCCGCGATGTCCAGCCCCATCCCCGCGAGCAGGGTGTGGGGCGAGACAGAGCCGCCCAGCTCCAGCATGGCCAGGTACTTCTCCACGAAGGCGCGGCCGTCCTCGCGGTACTGTTGATAGAGTGCATACACCAGCAGTTGGCCGAAGGCGTAGCTGTAGCAGACGAAGCGCTGCGTGATGAAGAACGGGTTGGTGAGCCAGCCCCATTGGTCGAGCTCGGAGAAGCGCACGGTGTCGCCGTAGACGTTGCGTAGCTCTTCGAGCCACATCGTGCAGAGCTCCTCCACGGGGATGATGCCTTGCTTGCGGCGATCGTAGGCGCGCAGCTCCCAGCGGGTGTACATCACCTGGCGGGAGATCGAGGCGATCGCCCCCTCCAACTGGCTGGCCAGCAGCTGGATCCGCTCGCGGGCGTCGGTCTCGCGCGCCAGCAGGATGTTGTACATGTGGGTCTCGCTGAAGATCGAGACCGTCTCCAGCAGGGGCGCCACGGTGTAGGTGTTGAGCAAGGTCTGGCGCTGCGCGGCCATCACGTAGTGCAGCCCGTGGCCGAGCTCGTGGGCCAGGGTCGTGATGTCGTGCAGCGAGCCGCCGTAGTTCATGAAGATGAAGGGGTGCACGGAGGGGCCCAGGCCGAAGCAGAAGGCGCCCATCGGCTTGCCGGCGGTGGGGAACGGGTCGATGTATTGCTCGCTGAAGAAGCGCTTGGCCAGCTCGCCGAAGCGCGGCGTGAAGCTGTTCAGCGTGGAGATGACCAGATCCTTGGCGGTATCGAAGGGCACCGCCCCGCCGGCCTGCGCGCCCAGCGGGGCCATCAGGTCGTGCGAGGCCAGGTCGGTGTAGCCCAGCAGCTTGGCCTTCAGCGTGTAATAGCGCTGCACCAGCGGGTAATGCGCCTCCGTGGCGGTCAGCAGCGCGTCGATCACCTCGCGCGAGAGGTCGTGCTCCAGCAGCGTCAGGCCCATCAGGTCCGGCACCTTCCGCAGCTCGAGCGTGTGCAGGTGGTCCTGCATCAGGGTGTTGAAGACCGTGCCGAAGACGTGGCCTTCCCGGCCCAGCGCGGCGAGCCAGGCCTCATGGGCGCTCTTGCGCACCGCGCGATCCGACGAGGTCCGCAAGCCGCGGGCCTCCGCGATGCCCATCTCCTTCGGGCCGTCGGGCCCATGCACCAGGAACTTCAGGCTGGCCGTCATCTCCGTGTAGAGCTGGCTCCAGGCCCGCTCGCCCGTGATGTTCTTGCGCACCAGCAGGGCTTCTTGCTCGAGCGGCAGGGTGTGCGGCGTCCACATGCGGACGCGTTCCAGGTAGTAACGGTAGGGCGCCAGCTCCGGCGCGGCGAGCAACCCCGCGAAGTGCGCATGGTCGAGGTACTTCAGCTCTTGCTTGAAGAACTCGAACTCCGTGAGCAGCAGCGTGTAGTCGCTCCAGAGGCTCTGGTACAGCGCGCGCGAGGCCTCCACGCGCGTGTCGGTGTAGAACTCCATCCAGGCATAGCCGGCCAGGCGCTCCAGCGCGTTGCTCGGCCCTTCCATGGCCTCGATCGCATCGCGCAGGGCGGCGGCCGAGAGGGAGGCAAGCTGGCCCTCGTAGGTCTGCTTGAAGGCCTTGATCTGCCCGCGGACCGCCTCGAGATCGGTGCGGATGCGCGGGTCATCGGTGCTCGCGTAGAGCTTGCCGAGATCCCAGCGCGTGTCTTGCCCAGTCACCAATCGAACGCGTCCTGTCGGAAAAAAAAGGGTGCGTGCCGCATGAAAAGGCAATTCTAGGATGCTTGCTTCTTTGTGTCAATTAAGGGGGTATGCTGGGTGCCTCGAAGGAAGGAGGCCCCCATGAACCTCGACGGCAAGATCGCCCTCGTCACCGGCGCCAGCCGCGGCATCGGCCATGAAATCGCCCGCGGCCTGGCCCGGGCCGGCGCCCGCGTCCTGATGGTGGGCCGCGATCCCGAACGGCTGGAGGCCGCCCGCGCCGGGTTGGCCGGCGAGGGCCTGGACGTGCTGGCCTTCGCGGCCGACGTGGCGGACGCCGCCGCCGTGGATGACCTGGTGGCGGCCTTGCCTGGTGGGCTGGACGTGCTGGTCAACAACGCCGGGCAGATCGACCCGGCCGTGTCCACCTGGGACTTGCCGGTCGAGGCCTGGGACGATGTGATCGCCTCCAACCTGCGCGGCCCGTTCCTGCTTTGTCGCGCTGCCGTCCCGCTGATGCGCGCGCGCGGCTGGGGGCGCATCGTGAACGTGTCGAGCGGCATGGGGGCCTTCGCGGACGGCCTGGACGGCGGGCACCCCGCCTACCGCGTCTCCAAGGCGGGCTTGAACGCGTTGACCAAGAACCTGGCCGCGGAGCTGAGCGGCCAGCCGATCTTGGTCAACGTCATGTGCCCGGGCTGGGTGCGCACGGACATGGGCGGCGCCGGCGCGCCCCGCAGCGTCGAAGAGGGCGCCGACACGGCTATTTTCCTGGCGACGTTGCCGGATGGCGGCCCCAGCGGCAAGTTCTGGCGCGACCGGGCGGAAATCCCCTGGTAAGCGCCCCTCATTCCCCCTGACGGGGACCTTCTCCCGCCCCGGGGAGAAGGGCAGCATTCGTCGGAGGGGCGCTGCCCAGGCGCCAGGAAAGGAACAACACGGCGTAGACCGCGAAGAAGTTCAGGCTGGTGGCCTTGTCCCACCCGCCGATGGCGGGGTCCAGCAATGCGCGCAGCCCCAGGGCCGTGAACACCAGCAGGAACGGGAAGGCCATCAACAGCAACGAGCGCGCGCCGGCCAGGCGGGCCAGCACCGTGCCCGTCGCCAGCAGCAAGGCGTAGAAGATGCCCAGGAAGAGCTTGAGGTCGCCCGGGCCGATGGGCCCGCGGAAGAACAGGATGGGCAGCCCCATCAAGACCACCCAGCAGAGCATCACGGCCAGGGCGCGCCCCAGAACGAGGTAAACCCTGGCCTGCCACATGCGGGTTAGCTTTCGGCGGCTTCAGGCGTCCCTTCGCCCTCTTCGCCGTCCTTGCCTTCGCCGTCGCTGGCCTTCTTCTTGGGCACGTTCATGATGTGCTTGCACTCCACGTTGGTGCACAGCATGAAGTTGCGGCCGGCCTTGGAGCGCTTGATCACCATCAGGTCGCCGCTCTTGGGGCACTTGATCTCGGTCGGCTGGTCCCACGAGGTGAAGCTGCACTCCGGCCAGGTTTCGCACCCGTAGAAGGTCTTACCCGTGCGGCTCTTCTTGATGATGACCTCGCCCGTCTTGCAGATGGGGCACTTCATGCCCAGGTACTTGATCAGGGGCTTGGTGGTTTTACATGTCGGGTAGTCGGAGCAGGCCAAGAACTCGCCGAAGCGGCCGCTCTTGATCAGCATCTCCTTGCCGCACGTCTCGCACATGACGCCCGACGGGATGGCGACCGGCTTCATCTCCTTGGCGGCGATCTTCAGCGTCTCCGCGAAGGGCCGGTAGAAGTTGCCGATCAGGTCCTGCCACGGCTCGCCGCCGGCCTCGACGTTGTCGAGCTTGTCTTCCATGTCGGCCGTGAAGCCCACGTCCACGATGTTCGGGAAGTGCTGCACCAGCTGGTCGTTGACCTGGAAGCCCAGCTCCGTGGGCTGCAGGGCGCGGCCTTCCTTGGCGACGTAGCCGCGCTGCTGGATCGTGCCGATCGTGGGGGCGTAGGTGGACGGCCGGCCGATGCCCTGCTCTTCCAACGCCTTGACCAGGCTGGCTTCCGTGAAGCGCGGCGGGGGCTGCGTGAAGTGCTGCTTCGGCAGGATCTCCTTGAGCTTCAGCACGTCGCCCTCGGACAGGTCGGGCAGCTTGGACGGCTTGGGCGCGTCCGGCTCCTCCGTCTCGTTCTCCGACAGCTCGATGTAGAGGATCTGGTAGCCGGCGAAGACCACCTTGGTGTCCGAAACGCGGAAGACGCCGCTGCCGGCCTCGATCTCGACCGTCAAGACGGAGAGCGCCGCGTTGGACATCTGGCTCGCCATGAAGCGTTCCCAGACCAGGCGGTACAGCTTCAGGAGATCCGGGCTGAGGTACTTCTTCATCAGCTCCGGCGTGCGGCGCACGCTGGTGGCGCGGATGGCTTCGTGGGCGTCCTGCGCGCCTTTCTTCGACTTGAAGACGCGTTGCTCGGTGGGGACGTAGTCCTTGCCCCAACGCTCCGTGATGTATTCCTTGGCTTCCTCCTGCGCTTCCTTGGCCACGCGGGTGGAGTCGGTACGCATATAGGTGATCAGGCCGACGGGGCCCTCTTCGCCCAGCTCGATGCCTTCATAGAGCTGCTGCGCGAGCGTCATGGTGCGCTTGACCGTGAAGCCGAAGCGGCGCGAGGCCTCCTGCTGCAAGGTGGAGGTGATGAACGGGGCGCCGGGCTGGCGCTTCTGCTCCTTCGTGGCGATCTTGGCAACCTTGGCCTCCACGTCCTTGAGGCCGGCCACGATCTTCATGGCGGACTTCTCGTTGTCGACGTCGAGCTTCTTGCCGCTCCACTTGACCAGCTCCGTCATGAAGGCGGTCTTGCCCTTGACCATCTCGCCGCCGATCGACCAGTACTCGACGGGCTTGAAGGCCAGGATTTCCTTCTCGCGGTCGCAGATGATGCGCACGGCCACGGATTGCACGCGGCCGGCGGAGAGGCCGCGGCGGACCTTCTGCCAGAGCAGGGGGGAGATCTTGTAGCCGACCAGGCGGTCCAGCACGCGGCGCGCTTGCTGGGCATCGACCTTCAAGATGTCGATGTCGCGCGGGTTCTTGATGGCGCGCTGGATGGCTTCCTTGGTGATCTCGTTGAACTCGATGCGCTTGAGCGTGGGATCCCCACCGTCTTCGCGCAGGATGCTGGCCAGGTGCCAGGCAATCGCTTCGCCCTCGCGGTCCGGGTCAGGTGCCAGGTACACGACCTTGGCCTTGGCCGCCGCCTCGCGCAGGTCCTTCACGACCTCCGTCTTTTCTTCGAGCACCTCGTACTGCGGTACGAAGTTCTTCTTGATGTCGACGCCGAGGCCCTTTTTGGGCAGGTCGCGGATGTGACCCGCCGAGGCCTTGACCGTGAAGTCCTTGCCCAAAATCTTGGCGATGGTCTTCGCCTTGGCGGGCGACTCCACGATCACGAGGTTCTTTGCCATTGAGGGTATTGGTCCTTTCGAACCCCTTCAGGCGGCACAAATCGCGTGGTTGCCTACCATGGGGGATCGAGACCTATATACCATGTATGGAGCGGAACCGCGCAAGGCCCCGCTGCTTGGACCGGCCTACTTGGCGGGCGGCTGATCGAGGCCCGTGAGGTCTTCGCGGTCTTCCATCCACTTCGCACTTAAGGCAATGAAGAGGATGGTGAACGTGGTGAACAAGAACCCAATAATCGGGCCGGCGAGCAGTTCGTAGTTCAGCTGCATGGCGCAGAGTATATCACGGCAACGAGCGGGCGGGGATGCGCTTCACCTGCCGGTGCCACTTGTCCGCGACGAACAGATCGCCCGCCGGGCCGAACGTCGGGTAGCGCGGGCCGGACAGGCTGTCGTCCAGCCCGGTGCCTGCCAGAAGCGGTGCGCCCTCGCCCGCCACCTGGCTCACTTGCTTGCTGCTGAGGTCCACCTTCCAGATCTGGTCCGACTCGACCAGCGTCAGGTACAGGTGGTTGTTGCCGTCGACGGCGATGGCGTTGTTGTCCTCGGGGAAGGTGATGGCGAGGCGCGGGTCTTCCAGGATGGGTTCGAGCTTGTCGTCTTTGATGCGGCCCAGGGCGCGGCGATCGCCGTCCGCCGACAGCACGTAGACGGTGCCCGCGGGGTCCGAGCCGATCACGTGGCCCGGCGCGTTCGACTCCGGCACCAGCCAGGTCAGCGTGCCGTCCGGGTGCCAGCGCGCCACGCCGACCTTGCCGCTGGCGGGGTCGGTCGGGATCACGGTGGCCTTGGTCGAGAACGTCAGCACGCCGTCCGGCGAGACGACCAGGTCGCGGATCGTGCGATCGCCCTCCAGCTTGGACAGCAGCGTGGTGATCACGCCGGCCTTGTCGACCTTGCGCACGGCCGTGTTGCTGCTGAGGATATAGATGTTGCCGTCCTTGTCCTGGCGCAAGGCGCGGGGCGCACGCACCGCGGCCGCGGCCACGGGACCGCCGTCGCCCGTGCCCTTGTCGCCGCCGGTACCGGCCCAGATGGCGACCTTGCCGTCGGCGCCGACCTTGTAGATGCGGTTGCCGTCCTTGTCGCTGACGTAGAGCTCGCCGCCGGGCGCCACGGTGATGCCGGCGGGCTGGAGGAAGCTCAGGTTGGTGGTGGCCTGGCTGGTGGTGGGGTCCAGCCCCGCCACGTGGGTGATGGCGCCGTCCGTGCCCACGTGCCAGACCGTGCTGTTGCGCCGCACCACGTACGCGTCGCCGGCCGGCCCGACCGCGGCGGGCGCGAGCGGGTCCAGCGTGAAGTCTTGGGGCAGCGTCGCCGCCAGCGTGCGCTCGCCGGCGGCAGCGTAGAGCACGAGCTTGCGCGAGGTCGGGTTCGAGACGATGGCCAGCACCTCGCCGTGCGGCGTCAGCACCAGCGACTCGACGTCGTCCTTGCCCGTGACCTTGAAGGCCTCGCGCGCGCGCCCGGCCTCGAGGTAGCGGTAGACCGTGTCGACCTGGTCCTCCTTGGCCACTTTGGCGCGCCGCAGCTCCGCCCGGCTCGCGCCCACGAACAGGCTGCCGCGCGCGTCGTGGCCCACCACGCGCGGCGGGCCGTCGGCCTTGTAGCCCAAGTAGTGGTTCTGCTGGGCGTCGGGGCCCAGGGCAGGGTCCTGCACCTCGAAGGTGAAGAGCGCCTTGGGGGCCTGGCCGGGGAGCAACGACCACAGCATGGCGGGCTTGCCGCCCGGGCGATCGCCGCCAGCCAGCACCCGTACCTCGTCGCCGGCCTCGGGCCAGGCGGCCAGCGTCAGGCCGATGTCGGCCCACAGGTCCTCGGCGGGGCCGGCCAGCGGCAGGCGCGTGAGGCGGAAGCGCGGCGGGGTGCTTTCGCTGAAGCCCGCGCGCGGGTAGTCCAGCACCACCAGGCGGTCCTGGGCGTCGGGCTCGACGTCGATCGGGCCCATGATGCCCGCTTGTGGCAGCCGCTGGCCGGTCAAGGCGCCCGTCTTGGCGGCGGCCGGGTCGTTCACGGCCTCCAGGCGGCCCTCCCGGAGCCGCACCACCCGGTCGTCGTGCATCAGGGCGATGTACAGCGCGCCGTCGGTGCCGCAAGCCAGCGAACGGATGCTCGAGAAGCTGTTGGCGAGCGGGTTGGGATCGATCGCCTTGGTGCCCACGCCGATGCCGATGATGCGCGCGACCGCATCGAGCTGCGCGTTCAGCGCCACGGAGGTCAGGCGCAGCGCGTCGATCGGCTGGGTGGCGGAGCCTTGGAGCAAGGCCTTGGCGCGCTCCGCATCCGGCGTGCCCAGGGCGGCGGCGGTCGCCTCCACGGTCTTGGCCGCCACGTCGGCCGGCAGGCGGTCGAGCGCCGCGCTGGCGTCCGGCTGCACCTTCACGAACTTGTTGAGGATGTAGCTGGCGCTGACGGTGCTGACGAGGTCGATCGCCAGCTTGGTCTGCGCGCCCTTGGGGGCGATCGCGCCCAGGCGGAAGCCCGGCTTGACGTTGATCACGTGCACGACCAGGTTCTGGTCCTTGGGCAGGGCCTTGAGGGTGAAGGCGCCGGT
>JAQBPE010000149.1 GCA_028287685.1 Cyanobacteria bacterium RYN_339
CCGAGGCCGCCGACGACGTGCTGGTGGCGCCGCGCGTGAGCCTGGGCCGGGCCACCGTGGCAGCCATGCGAGGCGACCCCACGTTGCGCCCATTGGCGCTGGCCGCCCGCCAGGCCTTCGGGCCCACGGAGCCCGGTGGCCGCGCGGCGGCGGAGGCGCTGTTGGGCGTCGAAGCGCTCTACCGGGGTGACGCGAGCTGGCGCGACTACCTGGGGCGGGCGCTGGAGGGCTGGCGGGCCGTGGGCGATCGCGTGGGGGAGGCGCGCGCCCTGCACAACATGGCGCTGGGGCAGGCCCACGCCGGCGAGCATGCCAGCGCGATCACGCGCTACGGCGAGGCGATCGCCGCCTGCGTGGACGCGGGCCGGCTGCCCTTCCCGCTCAGCCACATCAACCGCGCCTTGCTGCTGGCCTACGCCGGCCAGACGGAGGAGGCCCGTGCCGATGCGGAGCTGGGGCTGCGGCTGGCGCGCGAACGTGGCCTGCGGCGCGATGCGGCCTACGGCCTGTGGACGCTCGCCAAGCTGCACGCGCGCGACAACCGCTGGCCGGTGGCGGCCGGCCTGTTCGAGGAGGCCCTGGGCGTGGGGCGCGAGGCCGGCGACGCCCTGGTGCAGGCCGACGCGCTGGCCGGGCTGGCCGAGGTCGCGTTGCGCCGCGGCCTGCCGGATCGCGCCTGGGAGCTGGTGGAGCAGGGCGCGGCCCTGCGGGGCCTGGCCTGGTGGGCGCCCGGGGGCTACGAGCTGGCCCTGGTGGGCGGCCCGACGCTCGCCACGCTGGGGCGCCGCGCGGAAGCAATCGAGGGCCTGGAGGGCCTGCTCGCGGCGATGGAGGCCCAGGACGACTCGCCCCACCGCCGGGCGCGCGCCATGGTGGCGCTGGCCGCGATGGTGGGCGAGCCGGCGCGGGCGGAGGCCCTGCGCGAGCGGGCGCACGCCCTGGCCGCCATCCACGGCTACGGCGATCTCCAGGCCATGCTGCCGCGGCCGCGGGACGTGGCGCCGCCCGTCCTGCCGGCCAGCGCGCCCGAGCTGGAGCTGCGCCTGTTCGGGCGCATCGAGGCCCTCGTGGCGGGCGAGCTGGTCACGCCCGAGCGCTGGCGCGGGCCGCGCATCCGGCTGCTGTTGGCGTACCTGAGCCTGGAGCGGCGCGGCGCCACGCGCGAACAGCTGGAAGCCGCCTTCTTTGGCGGGGCCGACGCCTCGCGTGCGGCCGTAGCGCTTATGATCAAGCGGCTGCGCGAGGCGTTGGAACCGGGGCTCGCCAAGAGCACGCTCTCCGCGCTGGTGCTGTTCGAGGACGGCCGCTACATGCTCAACCGCGCCCGCGCGATCGAGAGCGACGTCGAGCGGTTCGCGCAGGCGCTGGAGCTGGCCGGCCGCGCCGCGGGCGAGCAGGCGATCTCGCTGTACGAGGAAGCCCTGGAGCGCTACCGCGGCCCGTTGCTGGCGGGCTTCGAGGAGGCCTGGGTGGAGCCCGTGCGGGAAGGCGCGCGACGCCAGGCGCTGGAAGCCGTGCGCCGCCTCGGCGACCAGCTGATCCTGGCCGGCCGGGCGCCGGACGCCTTGCGGCACGCGGAGCTGATGGGCCGCCGCGAGCGCCTCGCGGAGGAGCCCGTGCTGGTGCGCATGGCCGCCTTGGCCGCCCTGGGCCGCCGCGAGGAGGCCCGCCGCGCCGCGGTGGAGCTGGGCGCGCGCCTGCAGCGCGATCTGGGCCTGGCCGCTTCCGACGAGGTGGAACAGCTGGCCCTCGTGATCATGCGCGGAGAATGGCAGCCGCCGCGGGCCTGAACCGGCTTCATCGTGCCTTAACCCATGTTGTAAGCGGGGCAAGCCTGGCTTGTAAGCCGCCGCATGGACAATAGGGTTGTCAGGTGCACGAGAGAGCGAAAGAGGTTCCCAGTGGCTATCGATAACACGGGCTTCGGCGGTCGTCCCTTCCCCGGTCCCGTGCCCCTGCCCGGCGGTCCCACCGGCGTCGGCGCCGCGAACGGCGGCCGCCGGCTGCCCCCGCCCCCGCCCCCCCCGAGCCAGGGCGGCTTCGGTCAGGACAGCTTCACGCTGTCCGGCGCCGCGAAGGCCAGCCAGATGGACTTCGGCGGCCGTCCGGCCCCTGGCACGCCGGGCTACGACGCCTCCTTGGACGAGCACGTCAACGGCTCCCGCGGCGCGGGTTCCTCCAGCGAAGGCGCCTCCGATCCCTTCGGCGGCCGCCCGGCGCCCGGCACGCCCGGCTACGACCCCTCGCTGGACGAGCACGTGAACGGCGCCAACGCGAGCAACGCGAGCAACGCGAGCAGCTCGGAGAACCTGTCCCTGAAGGAGATGCTGCAGCGCCTGTTGTCGATGGCGCAGTCCTGAGCCCGGCACCAACGAACCCGTCGAGAGAACCCGGCCGGAGCGCCGGGCCGCAAGGAGAGAGAGGTCACCCCATGTCCAACGTCAACTCGTCCTACAATCGCCCGTTCTTCCCGCCGCCGTTCCCGGGCCAGGGCCAGGGCCAGGGTTCCACGTCGTTCCAGGGCCAAGGTCGCCCGCCCTTCCCGCCGCCCGGCGCCATGGGTCGCGACCAGTACCAGTCCGGCAGCCGACAAGGCGGCATGATGCCCCCGCCCTTCCCGCCCCCGGGCTTCAACGGCCAGCAGGGCGGCTACGGCCAACAGGGCGGCTACGGCCAGCAGGGTGGCTACGGCCAACAGGGCGGCTACGGCCAGCAGGGCGGCAATGGCCAGCAGGGCGGCATGATGCCCCCGCCCTACCCGCCCCCGGGCTTCAGCGGCCAACAGGGTGGTTACGGCCAACAGGGCGGTTACGGCCAACAGGGCGGTTACGGCCAGCAAGGTGGCTACGGCCAGCAGGGCGGCTACGGCCAGCAAGGCGGCATGATGCCCCCGCCCTTCCCGCCGCCGGGCTACCAACAGAACGGCCAGACGTCGTACTAAGGGCCCAACGCCTCGCCCGACCCGGCTCCCCGGGGCGGGCGAGGACCCGTGTAAGCAAGGGTAGAATGCCAGCGTCCACCGCCCGGAGGTCCCGATGAGCCCGACCCGTCCGTTCCGCCTGTTTACCGCCTCGATCGCGGCTTGCGCGCTTGCCGGCTGCGCCCCGCGCGCCACCACGGCGATCCCGCCGGCAGCGGTCACCGGGGCTGCCGGCGGGGCGCTGAGCGGCTTGGGCGGCGCGGTGCTGCTGAACGGGCGCATGCGGGGCCAGGTGGTGGCGCCGGACGGCTCGCCCGCGGCCGGGGTGCAGGTGCAAGCGCACGTGCTCGCGGTGCAGGGCACCGGCGCGGCACCGGCCAGGCAAGTCCTCCAGGTGGGCCCGGCGGGCACCACCGACGCCGACGGCCGCTTCGAGCTGGCCACGGCGGAGGGCGACGTGGCCGTGATCGAGGCGGCCCAAGCCGGCGGGCTCAAGGCGATCCGCCTGAACGCCCGCGCCGCGGACGGCGACCTGCGCCTTCAACTCGCGCCCACCGGCACGATCACCGGACGGGTGCAGGCACCGGACCAGCCGGGCGCGAGCGACTTCACCGGCGTGGACGTCTACATCCCGGGCACCTCCTATATCGCGAAGGCCGACAACGCGGGTGCTTACACGATTTCCGATGTACCGGTCGGCGACTTCGTGGTGCTGGCGGCGCGCGACGGGCTGGGGCGCGGAAGCGTCGGCGTGCGCGTGCGCGCCCGCGAGCGTGCGGAAGCGCCGGCGATCGCCCTGCGTGCCGGCGTCGCGGTGGTGGCCTCGATCGCCCCGCCGTTGGCCGCCCCCGGCCAGGACCTCGAGATCCGGGGCCAGGGCTTCGGCGCGGCGACGGGCGCGCCGATCGCCGTGACGCTGGGCGGCCTCGCCATGGGCAACGTGCGCCGCGCGGATGACGGCACGCTCTACGCCACGGTGCCGCCCGGCGCCGGCTCCGGCGACCTGGTGGTGACGGTCGGCGGGGTGGCGGGTGCACCGCTGCCGGTCGGCGTGGTGGCCAAGCTCGTGCCGTTGCCCGGCCGGGACGCCTTGTTGGTGGGGGAGACCGTGCCCCTGGTGGCCGCGGGCCTGGATCGGCAGGGCCGCCTCCTGGGTGACGTCGCCGCGGCCTGGCGCGCTTCCGGCGACGCGCTCGCGGTGCAGGACGGCCGGGCCACGGCCAAGGACGCGGGCCTCGCCACGCTCACATGCGGCGCGGGCAGCCTCGTCGCCGAGCTCACGCTGCCCGTGCGGCGGACGGTCGGCATCGCGACCTCGCTCTACGAGGCCCAGGGGGGCTCGCCCGACGTCCAGGCGCTGGCGAGCATCGCGCGTTCGCCGCGCGACGGCACGCTGTACCTGGTGGAGCGCGGGCGCGAAGACGCGCCGGCGCACATCCAGGCGATCGACGCCCAGGGCGTTGCCCGGGCGGTCCCCACCGCGGCGGGCGCGCCGGAGCCGCGCGAGGTGGCGGTGGGCCCCGGCGGCGAGCTTTACGCCCTGGGGGCGGACGGCAGCATCTGGCAGCTCGCGCCCGGCGTGCCTCGCCGCGTCCTGGATCCGGCCACGTTGGCCGGGCTCTTGCCCGCCGTGCCCGGCAGCCCCGGCGTGCCCGGGCCCGGGCCGGGCGCCATGCCGGCCGGCGCCCCACCCACCACCGTGCCGAAGCCGCACGGCTTGTTGGCCGATGCCGCGGGCCGGCTGGTGTTCCAGTTGGTGCCCGGCCAGGCCGTGCGCTTCAAGCCCGGCGAACCACCGAAGTCCATCGGCTTCGCGATGCCTACCCCGCCCGGCCAGCCCGCGCCGGCCTTCCGCCTGGCCACCGCCGGCGAGGCGCTGTGGGCCTTCCTGCCCCGCCCCAACCTGGCCGCGGCCCTCGAGCTCGTCACGGAGCCGCCGCCAGGCACGCTGACGGACCTGACACGCGACGTCGGCGAGGTCGGCGGCCTGGCC
>JAQBPE010000154.1 GCA_028287685.1 Cyanobacteria bacterium RYN_339
ACAGACGGGGCGGACGTTAGCCGGCAACCAGCCGTCCCATCGCCTCTCGCCCCGTCGCCCCACGGCGAAACCCACCACACAGGTCAATGCCGGCGGCCCAGCATTCAGTTCTTGAAGCCCAAATACCGGTCAAGCAGCGGCTTCGGCACGCCATTGGCACGCGCAATGCCGTCATAGACATCCGCCGCCGGTGTCCGCACCCGCTTCAGCGCCAAGTCGTCCGGATCGACGGAGAACAGCCCGAAGCGCGGCTGGAACGAGCCCCACTCGTAGTTGTCCGTCAGCGTCCAATGCATGTAGCCCAGCAACGGAATCCCCTCGCGCGTGGCGCGCTGGAGCTGGGCGACGTGGTTGACGAGGAAGGCTTCGCGGGTCCAGCCGTCCGGCCGGGTGCGGCCATTCTCCAGCGCCAGGCCGTTCTCCGTCACCATCAGCGGCAGGTGGTGGCGGTCCCAGAGGCGGCGCGCGGCGACGTAGATGCCCTGGGGGTAGATCGGCCAGTTCAGGTAGTCGGCCAACTTGTAGGCATCCAGGTTGTTGGGGGCGTAGAAGTAGTTGTAGGCCACATAGTCCAGCGTGCGGCGGCCAAGCGTCGGGTCCGGGGCATGGCCGTCCACCCACGGCGGGTCCACGCGATCGAGGAAGGCGTTCTCGTCGAGCGGCAGCAAGTCGTCTTCCACGCCCTTGGTCTTGTAGACGGGCGAGTCCGGCCGGCGCATCAGCACGATCGGGTTCACGGAGACCATCGCGTCCGGATCCGCGGCGTGGATCGCGTCGTAGGCTGCCATGTGGGCGTCGACCTGGTGGTCCATGACCTGGCGGAAGACGAAGGGGTTGTGCTTGCCCGGCGCATGCTGGCCGGCCAGGTAACCGCAAATGCCCAGGGTGTTGGGCTCGTTGAGCGTGATCCACCACTTCACCTGCGGGCCGTACTCCTTGGCCACGAAGCCCGCGAAGCGCGCCAATTGGCCGGCCATCTTGGGAGACTCCCAGGCGCTGGTGACGGTCGGGTCGATCGTGTCCAGCCAGGCAGGATAGGCGAAGTGCGAGACCGTGACGATGGGCTCGAGGCCGCGAGACCGGGCGGCCAGCAAGACGTCGTGGTAGTGCTGGACGGCGTTCATGTCCCACTGGCCCGGGCGCGGCTCCAGGCGGGCCCACTCGAGGCTCAGGCGGAAGGAGTTCAGGCCGATGCCCTTGGCCAGGTCCAGGTCCTCCTGGTAGCGGTTCCAGGCGTCCGTGGCACGCCCCATAGGCGCCTTGGTGTGGCCCGCGCGGGTCCAGGCAGCCCAGTTGGAGCTGGTGTCGCCACCCTCGGTTTGGAAGCCCGCGGTGGCGACGCCCCACAGGAAGCCCGCCGGCATCGCCCCCACGTCCTTCGCGGCCAGGGCACCCAGCGGGCGTTGGGCGGGCGAGGATACGGGCAGGTGGGCGCAGGCGGCGGTGGCGAGGGCCAGAGCGGCCAGGGCTAAACGACGGGCAAACAAAAGGAAGAACCTCCAGCGATGTTATCGCCGGAGGTTCAAGAAATCTTACGTAGAACTTAACGCGCCCTTAGGCATCCTCGATCTTGACCGGGATCACCTTGTCGGAGACGGTGCCGCGCACCTGGTCGAGCAGGTCGGAGACCTTCATGCCGGTGATGGTCTCGACCATCGCGGGCATCTGGGCGACCATCTTCGCGACCTCACCGGTCAAGGCGCTGGCGCCTCCCCCTTTGCCGTCGCCGGTCGACACGATCGTGATCTTGTCCACGCTGGCCAGCGCGCTCGCGAAGGCCTGTGCCATCTCGGGCAGGCTGCTCAGCATGCGGTCCAGGATGGCGGCCTGGGTGTAGCGCTCGTAGGCGTCGGCCTTCTTCTGCATGGCTTCGGCTTCCGCCTGGCCCTTGGCGGCCACGACCGCGGCCTCCGCCTCGCCTCGCGTCTTGATGATTTCGGCTTCCGCTTTACCGCGCGCCAGCGTGATTTCCGCTTCGGCGTTACCTTGCTGGCGGATTGCTTCGGCCCGGCCGGCGGCCTCCATGAAGATCTTCTGCTTGTCGGCTTCGGCCAGGATCATGACGCGGCGCTGCTCGGCTTCGGCCTGCTTGATGGTGGTGGCTTGCAGCTCCAGCTCGCGGCGCCTCACTTCCAGCTCTTGCACCTTGAGCTGTTCCTGCTTCTCGATTTGGGAGATGCGGACCTGTTCCGCGATGACCTTCTGCTGCGACTGGTTGGCGGAGATTTCGTAGGCCTTCTCGGCGACGGCCTTCTGGTGGTTGACCGCCCCTTCGTACTCGGCCTTCTTCAAGTTCAAGTCGCGCACGGCCTCGGCCTGAGCGGTCTCGGAGATCGACTGGGCCAACACGCGGGCCTGGTCGGCAGCGGCCTGGGACACGGCGGCCTCGCGGGCGGCGTTGGCCTTGCTGATGGCGATGTCGCGCTCGGCCTCGGCCTTGGCGACTTCGGCGGTGCGGCGGATGCGGGCGATTTCCGGCAGGCCCATGTTCGTGATGTAGTTCTGGTCGTCGCCGACCTCCTTGATGGTGAAGGACACCACCTCCAGGCCCATCTTCGTGACGTCGTCCGCGACCTGGTCGCGCACCTTGCCCGCCACTTCCTCGGGCTCCTTCACGATCTGTTCGATCGTCAGCGTGCCCACGATGCCGCGGAGGTGACCTTCCATCACTTGTCGGATGGACATCTCGCGGTCCGCAGGGGACTTGCTCAAGAACTGCTCGGCGGCCGTGCGGATGCTGACGGGGTCGCTCTTGACCTTGATCTGCGCCACGGCTTCCACGTTCACGGCGATGCCCTGCTTGGTGTAGAACGAGTGCTGGGGCATGACGTCGAAGCTCATCAGCTCGAGCGACAGCTCCTTATAGTCCCGGAAGACCGGGATGACCAGCGCGCCGCCGCCCGTCACGATCTTGGGTGAGGCCAGGCCGGCGCCGTAGACGATCAAGGCGCGGTTGGGCGGCACCCGGCGGTAGATGCTGGCCGCGCCCCCGACGATGGCAAGCACGACGATGGCGAAGATGCCACCAAGCCAGATGGGATCCATTTTGACCTCCAGACGGAAGAGACGAACGATCGCCTTCTACCCGGATTCGGCCTCGGGGTCCTGCAAGCGCTGGCGCTCGGTCACGGGGCCTTCCAGCAGCCGCTGCGCCACCTCCACCACGGCCACGCCCTGCTGGTAGCCTACGATCACGACCTGCGTGCCGCGCGGGATCCCCTCGCCGTCCAGCGATCGGGCGGCCTCGCTGCGCGTTCTGCCGTTCAAGGTGAAGATGATCTCGCCGCAGCGCGCGGCCGGGATCGAGACGCGCACGTCGGCGGGCGTGCCCGTCAGCTCGTAGTCCTGGTCGAGCATGGTGCCCGCGTCCTGCTGCAGCTTGTTGAAGAGCGCCGCCAGGGCCGCGTGCCCTGCGGCGCCAGCCGCCGCGGCGGCCCCCAGGGCCAGCGGCAGGGACCAGGCCAGGTGGTGCAGGCCGAGGTAGCCGAGGGCGCCGAAGGCTGTCAGGCCCACCAGGAAGGCGGAGGGGTTCATGACGTGGGAAAGCGCCCCGCCGTGGTGGCTCCCGATCCGCACGTGGGCGCCGGGCAAGTGGACATGCGCGCCCAGGCCGTGCAGCCCCGCGCCCAACATCCCCAAGAGCGTCGACGCCAAGGTGAACAAGGCGCCGAACGCGAAGCAGAACAGGAAGAACGCTTCCACGTTAATCCGGCGTAGGCAGGGGCACGGCGGTCGGCTTCAGCACCAGCATCAGGACGTAATAGGACGCTGCCGAGACGGCGAAGCCGATGAACCAGCCGTAGGGCACCAGCCCCGACATGGCGGGGAAGAGCTTGCCGCCCCAGGCCGCGAAGCAGCCCAGCCCGGTGGCGGCCACCGCCGCGAAGTTCCAGCCGCCGACATAGGTGTAGGCCCCGCGCGGTTCGTAGAGGTCTCGCAGCTCCAGTTCCGTGCGCCGCACCAGCCAGTAATCCACCACCAACACCCCGGCGATGCTGCCCAGGCCGCCGGAGTACAGCAGCAACCAGTTGAAGATGTAGGCGCTGGCGTCTGCCAGCAGGCGCCAGGGTTGGATCAAGATGCCGATCACGCCGGTGATCAGGCCGCCGGTCTTGAAGTCGATCACCCGCGGCCAGACGTTGGAGAAGTCGTTGGCCGGCGAGACCACGTTGGCCGCGATGTTGACCGACAGCGTGGCGACGATGACGGTGAACATGGCCACCACGATGACCCAGGGGTTCGTGAACTTGCCCACCAACGTGACGGGATCCCAGATGGGCTGGCCGTAGATGATGGTGCTGGCGGAGGTGATCATCACGCCCATGGCGGCGAAGACGGTCATGGTGGTGGGAAGGCCGACCACCTGGCCGATCATTTGCGAGCGCTGGCCGGCGGAGAAGCGTGTGAAATCCGGCATGTTGAGCGAGAGCGTGGCCCAGAAGCCGACCATCGCCGTGAGCGACGGGATGAAGACCGGCATGAACTCCGCCATCGAATTGAGCTTGCCGGGCGTGCTCAAGATCGGGCCGAGGCCGTGCGCGGCCTGCACCGCCCAGACCACCAGCCCGAGCGTCATCACCAGCACGAACGGCGCGGACCAGTTCTCGAAGTGGCGCAGCGTCTCCATGCCCTTGTAGACGATCAGGATGTTCAGGCCCCAGAACAGCATGAACGAGATCCAGGTTCCGAGCGAGACGCCGCCCACCAGGCCGCCCAGGGTAGCCCAACCGGGCCAGATGGCGGTGAAGAGCGTGTTGACGGCCTGGCCGCCGATCCACGCGTTGATGCCGAACCAGCCGCAGGCCACCAGCGCGCGCATCACGGCCGGCAGGTTCGCTCCGTAGACCCCGTAGGCGGCGCGCGCGAAGACGGGGAAGGGGATGCCGAACTTCGTTCCGGGGTGCGAGTTCGCGAGGATCGGCGCCAACACGATGATGTTGCCGAGCAAGATGGTGAACAAGGCCTGGCCCCAGCTCATGCCGACCGCGATCAGGCCCGCGGCCATCATGTAGGTGGGCACGCAGTGGGCCATCGCAATCCACAGCGCCGCGAAGTTGTAAGTGGTCCAGTTGCGCTCGGCCAGCGGGGTCGGGGCGAGGTCATGGTTGTAGAGCGGGCTGCCCGTCAGGTCCCCCTTGATTTCGACGCGACCGTCGGGGTGCCGGACCACTTCCGTTGACATGGGGTACCTCTCGCTAAAACCGCACGGGGACGGGCATGATAGCATAGCAAGCAAGAGGGAGTCCCGCATTCCGTGAACAACCATGTCATCCTGTGCGGCCTCGGCGAGCTGGGGTTCCGCACGCTGGAACGGCTGCGCGCCTTCGGAGACGAGGTCTCCGTGCTGGACCCCAACCCCCCGGCGGCATTCCGGGCGCGCCTCGAGGAGTGGAAGGTCCCACTGGTGGTCGATGAGGGCCGCAACCCCCGCGGGCTGCGGGCTGCCGGCATCTTGACCGCGCGCGCCGTCATCGCGACCACCGGCGACGACCTGACGAACCTGAGCATCGCCCTCGCCGCCCGCGAGGAGAACCCGGACGTGCAGCTGGTGGTGCGGCTGTTCAACCCGCGCATGGTCGAAAAGGTGCAGCGCGAAATCAAGCATTGCCGCGTGCTGGACGTGGCCGCCCTGGCCGCGCCGGTCTTCGCTTACGCCGGCCTGCATGACGACGTCTTGCACGTGATCGACGTGCCGGGGGGCCGGTACTTGTTGCGGCGCTGGCGCGAGACGCCGCCCGCGGAAGCATCGCTGCTGGCCGTGCGGCGCTTGCCGAGAGACGTGTTCGGCGGCGCGGGCGCCGGCGGCCTGGGCTTCTCGTTGGCCGCCCGGCCGACCTGGGACACCCTGCCGGTGGACAACGTGGCCTTCGCGCCGGGCGACGAGGCCTACGGGTTGGTGCCGGCGGACCAAGGCGAGGACGACCCGCTCGCGCTGGTGCCGCGGGGCACCCGGAACCGGGCGCGGGCGCTGCAACGCAAGCTGGCGGCGGTTTCCGAGAACTCCTTTGCGGCAGTCATGTTGATCACGGTCCTGTTGGGCGCCGTGAGCGTGGAGCTGTTCCGCCAGTCGCTCGGGTTGAGCTTCGTGCAATCCCTTTACTACGTCGTCACGGTCATGACCACGACCGGCTTCGGGGACATCAGCGTCAAGGACAGCAACCCCGCCATGATCCTCTACGTCACGGCGTTGATGGCCGTTGGCTCCTTGTTGATGGCGGCGCTCTACGCCTTCGTCACGGAGGCCTTGCTGGCCGTGCGCCTGGGCCAGTTCTTCGACCGGCGCCCCATGCCCCAGCGCGGTCACTTCATCCTGGCGGGCCTGGGCACGGTGGGCTTCCGCATCGCGGAGGAGGTGCAACGGCTGGGGCACCCATGCGTGGCGCTGGAGAAGTCGGACAACAGCCGCTTGATCGAGCGTGCACGGCGGTTGGGCGTGAAGGTGGTGGTGTCGCAGGACGTGTTCGGCGCCATGGCGGACGTGAACCTCGAAGAAGCGCGCTGCGTCATGACCGTGACGGACGATGATGCGCTCAACCTCGAACTGGCGCTGATGGCCCAGGAACGCAACCCGCGCGGTCGGGTGGTGGTGCGGTTCTTCGACCCGCACATGGCGGGGCTGTTGGAGCGCACGTTCGGCATCCACCTGGCCCGCAGCCCGTCGGCGATCGCCGCGCCCGCCTTCGCCGTGGCCGCCGCCAGCGAAGACCTGATGGACGCCTTCGACCTGGCCGACGAGGTCTGGTGCGTGGGGCGCGTGACGGTGGCCGGGGACGGGGGGCTGGCCGGGCGCACCGTGGGGAGCCTGGCGTCTGCTTCGATCCTGCCGTTAGCGTTGCGGCAGGCGGGCGGCGAGTGGTCGACGCGTTGCCCGACCGGTCACGCCCTCAAGGACGGCGACGAGCTGATCGTGGTGACGCCGTACGAGACCTGGTTGCAATTGCACCGGGGCTAGGCAGGCCAGCCGACAAAGGCGGCGACGCGTTGGGCCAGGGTGCGGGGGTCGAAGGGCTTTTCCAGCGCGCCCGCGGCACCGGCGGCCGTCAGGCGTGCGCGCTCGTCCGCGCCGGCCTTGGCCGTCAGGAAGACCACGGGGATGCCGCGCGTGGCCTCGTCCGCTTGCAACCGCGCGAAGACGGTGGGACCGTCCATGCCGGGCATCATCACATCCAACACGATCGCGTCGAGTTGCTCCGTCGCGGCCAGCGCCAGGCCTTCGGGACCGCCGGGGGCCGTCAAGACCTCCCACCCGGCGGTTACCTCCAGGCAGGTCTGGGCGACTTCGCGGATGAAGGGATCGTCGTCGATGATCAGGACGCGCTTGGTGGGCATGGGGCTGCCTGCGAGTCTACCACGGCGGGCACGCGGCCTACGCCCGCGCCGGGCAACACGAAGCGGAAGACCGCCCCGCGCTCCAGGCCGTTCTCCGCCCAGATCCGGCCGCCGTGTTGGGCCACCAAGCCCCGGCAAATCGCCAGGCCCAGGCCCGTGCCGCCCTTCTCGCGCGAGTCGGAGGCGTCCACCTGTTGGAAGCGGTCGAAGACCAGCTCCAGCTTGTCGTCCGGGATGCCGCGGCCCTGATCCCGCACCTCGAAGAGCAGGCCCTCCGGCAGCCGCTCCGCGCGCAGCCAGACCCGGCCACCGGGCGGCGAGAACTTCACGGCGTTGCCGAGCAGGTTGGTAAGCACCTGGATCACGCGGTCGGGGTCGGCCACCAGCGGCGCTTCCAGCGGGTCGACCTCCACCGTGACGTTGGATTCCGCCGCCATGCCTTGCACCGTGGCCACGGCCTGTTCCATCAAGGCGATCGCGTCGCAGGCCTGGTAATCCAGCGCCAGGTGGCCACTCTCGAGGCGTTCCACGTCCAGCAGATCGTTGACCAGCCGCGCCAGGCGGTCGGCGCTCAGTGAGGCGATTTCCAGCATGCGCTGGCCCTTGGGCGAGACCTCGCCCAACATGCCGCCGCTCAGCAGGCCCAGGGCGCCGCGGATCGAGGTCAGTGGGGTGCGCAACTCGTGGCTGACCACGCCCAGGAACTCGTCCTTCAGGCGCTCCAACGCGGCGCGCTCCGTCACGTCCGTCCCCGTGTAGACGATGTAGTCCAGCTCGCCGTCGCCCGACAAGAGCGCCGTGGCAGTCCACCGTACCTGGCGGCGGCGGCCGTCGCGGCCCTGCCAGGGGCGCTCGCTGACGTGGGGGAAGTCGGCGGGGCCGCGCGAGAGGAAGGCGGCCCGGGAGGCGTCGAGCTGGTCTCGCGGCACCAGGCGGTCCCAGAAGTTGCGGCCTTTCACCTCTTCGAAGGCGTAGCCGCTCACCAGTTCGCAGGCCTGGTTGAAGCGCACCACCTTGCCGTGGCGATCGCAGACCATGACCAGGGAGCCCGCGGTCTGCAGCACGGAGGCGGTGTAGTCGGGCTCGCGCTTGAGCGTGTCGCGGCTCTCCTCGGCCGTGAGCCAGGCCTCCGCCAGGTTCACGGTGTCGTGCTCCGCCTCCACC
>JAQBPE010000155.1 GCA_028287685.1 Cyanobacteria bacterium RYN_339
GACTTCCGGCCGGTCCGGGTTGTTGAGGCGCCACAGCGTCCGCAGCCGGTCCGGCGTCAGGTCCTTGATCGCCGCGCGCGTGGCGCGGCTGATCTCGCCCGTCGCGGGCCGTTTTTGGCGCGAGTTCCCCCTGGTCGACGACTTGCCGCGCGAGCGGTTGTTGGCGTCGGGCTTGGCTTTGCGCGTGTTCTTGCGTTCGCCGTCCATGGGGTTGCCTCCTTTGAATGGCACCCTTTCGAGGTGATGTGTCGGGATCGTCCCTTGACACAATCATACTCGTGGGTGTCGAACCCCCACAAGTAAATTCATGTTAAAGGCGTCAATGTACTTGAGTCTCCTAACATAAGACTAAGCTCCATAACCTGACATAATGCGAGCTTCAGCGAAGGGCGGCCGTTGCGCGCAAGAACGCGTCCGCGCCTTCCTTCGAACCAGCCAAGTGTCCGTTCGTGATCTGGGCCACGAGCGCCTTGATCCGGTCGGCGGTGGAAGGGTGGTCGGCGAGCAGCGAGACCCAGCCGGGCTGGGAGCCCGTGGCCCGCTCGAGCAGGTCCAGGAAGGTGGGCAGCTGGTTCGGGTCGTAGCCGGCGCGCGTGGCGTAGATGGCGCCCAGCCGATCGGCGTCGTACTCCTTGTCGCGACCATAACCCTTGAGCAGCAGCTGCGTGATCACGTTGCCGATCACGATCTGGGTCTGCCCGGCGTTCTGCCCGAGCACCGCCGCTTCCACGCCCTGGGCGATTGCCGCCTGCCGGATCAGCTGGATGCTGTGCCGTGCCGCCACGTGGCCGGTCTCGTGGGCCAGCACACCCGCCAGCTGGGCCTCGTTCGTGATGATCTTGAGCAAGCTCGTGGTGATGAAGACGAAACCGCCTGGCAGCGCGAATGCATTGGGTTCGGGATCGACCAGGATCGTGTAGTAGTAATGCAAATCGGGTCGATCGGAGACCGTGGCGACCGCCGTGCCCACGGTCTGGACGTAGGCCTGGGCCGTGTTGTCCTGGTAGACGGGGGTCGTCGCGATCACCTGGGCCGCGCCCTGCTTGCCCAGCTCGATTTCCTGCGCGTCGCCAATCAGGAACGCAGGCAAGGCGCCAACCGCCACCTGCGCGACGGCGCCACAGCCGCTCAGTGCCAACGTCGCACTCGCCAAGACGCCCCAAAACAGCCGCATAGAACCCTCCTTACGATTTCCTGTACCAGCCTACCATGTGTAGTTTTGTAAACACACCAGGCAGCCAAGGGTTACGATCTGGCCCTTAACCAAAGCTTTAACAAATGACGGTCTGCGAACGCGGCAAGTTTATCGAGAGTTAAACGATAGATTAATATCGGCCGATGGGCCGGATCGTACGGGAGTTTCGAAAGGTTTGGTGGCCATGTCTCCATGGATGAAGGCTTCCTCGGCGTTGGTGATCGCTGCCCTGCTGGTGGGCTGTGGCCACGCCCCGGTCAACGTCACGCCGGCCATCGTGGCCGCCGCCCAGGCGCAGTCCTCGGACCTTGCGGTTCAGAAGCTGATCGCGTCCGTCCAGGCGATCAAGACCTTCACGCCCGCCACCAACCTGGATCGCATCCACCTCTACGAGAAGCTCGGCCGCACCGACAGCGATCGCGCCACCGACTTCCTGTTGGCCGAGCTCGCGAGTTGGGAAACCTGGCCCGACGCCGTCGAAGACGCGCTGGAGCCGTCGTTGCTGGCCGCCCTGAACCAGCTTGCCGCGGACACGCCCAGCGAGGCGATGCTCTCCGTGGAGGCCGCCGGCAAGAAGCGCCGCCGCAAGTTCAACGTCTGGGACGGCATCAACAGGTTCTTCGGCGTGAAGAAGAAGCACAAGAAGGGCGGCGGCGCAGGCCCTGGCCCCGCGCCCGGTCCCGCCCCCGCGCCCCCTGCCGCCGATCCGATGACCGGTGGCGGCACGGAGCCCCCCGCGCCCCCCATGCCCGCTGCGTAGCGCATCCCAGGCCCCTCGCCAGATCCGGCGGGGGGCTTTCGCTTGGGAGATCGCCACTTCCGGCAGTTTTAACCCCTACTTAACCGAAAATTATCTACTCCTTTACCAATTGACGGTCTATTGACGGCGACAAGCCACCTGGAAGAGGGACACGCACCGAACGTGGATCTGGATCCGCACGGAGCCGTAAAAGGAGCAACGGATGTCGACCATCAGCCCGACCACTGGCTATTACCCTGCCTACGCTCCCGCAAGGCCGGCCGCGTACCAGGCCCCTGTCACGGCGAGCGCCGTGCCTGCCGGCATGGGCCCGCAGTCGCCCAGCCGCTACATCACCAACGACTACGGTGGTGGCTACCTGGCGACGGGCGCGAACCTCGCGCACATCTGGAACATGATCAAGACCGGCTTGACCGGCGGCAAGGGCGTCAACGCTGCCTTCGGCCAGCTCTGGCGCTCGCTCAAGGGCCTGCATGGCAACGGCATCTTCGCCGGCCTCAAGGGCGTTGTGGGCGGCATGATCCCCTACGCCGTGAACTCGAGCCTCTTCGAAGGCGCCATCTCCGCCATCGTGAACGGCTACTACCTGGTCACCGGCAAGGAGAGCTTCGGCCAGTTCGGCGGCAACGTCGTGGGCGACACCCTCTCCGGCTTCGCCGGTGGCGCGGGCGCGGCCGTGGGCGGCGCGGTCTTGATGGCCATCCTGCCGTTCGGCGGGACGTTGGGGATGATCCTGACCGCTATCGGCGGCGTGGCGGGGTACTCGGTTGCGGCGAACATGTTCCGCAGCTCGGGCATCTACGGCAAGATCGTCGGCACCGTGCGCGGCGCGCTCGGCTAAAGCAAACCCCTTATTGGGCCGTCCCTGCGGGGGCGGCCTTTTTCAGTACCGCCACGCATTCGACGTGCGCGGTCTGGGGGAACATGTCCACGGGCTGCACGCTTTCGACCACGTAGGTCGGGGCCAACAGCTTGAGGTCGCGCGCCAGCGTGACGGGGTTGCAGGAAACGTAGATCACCCGGGCCGCGCCGGCCTTGGCCACCGCGGCCAGGACCTCCGGCTCGCAGCCCTTGCGCGGGGGATCCAGCACCAGCACGTCCGGAGCGCCTTCGGCCACCAAGACTTTCGGCAGCAGGGCCTCGACGGCGCCCACCAGGAAGCGTGCCTCCAGCCCGTTGCGCGTGGCGTTGGCGCGCGCATCTTCCACGGCCTTGTCCACGATCTCGATGCCCACGACGTCGCGGGCGCCCTGGGCCGCCAGGAACAGGGCGATCGAGCCCGTGCCGCAGTAAGCGTCGAGCACCCGCGGCTTGGTTTCCAGGTGGGCGGCCTTCGCCACCTCGCCGTAGAGCAGCTCGATGGCCGCGGCGTTGACCTGGAAGAAGGCCTCGGCCGAGATCGAGAACTCCAGCGGCCCGATCTTTTCGCGGATCACGCCGGGGCCGAACAGGGCGATGGTCTCGCGGCCCAGCAGCTTGTTACCGGGCTCCGGGTGGACGTTCTGGACGATCGTCGTCACGCCGGGGAAGGCCGCGCGGACCGCTTCCACGAAGGCGGGCCCGGCGTCGAAGAACTCGTTCTTGGTCACCAGGCCCAACATCACCTCGCCCGTGCCATGGCCGGTCTTGGTGAAGATCGAGCGCAGCCAGCCCGCGCCGGTGGCCTCGTCGTAAGGCTCGAAGTCGAAGCGCGGCAGCAGCTCGCGCACCACCGCCAACATCTGGTTGTTGGCTTCGCCCTGGATCCGGCAGGTCGGCGCGTCGACGATCTGGTGGCTGCGCGGCTCGTACAGGCCGACGAGCCACTTGCCGCCCGCCTTGCCCACCGCCCAATGCACCTTGTTGCGGTAGTGCCAGGGCGACGGCGACGGCAGGGTGGGCTTCAGGATGCCGGCCGGATCCAGGCCGCCGGTGCGTTGCAGGGCCTCGGCCACCAGGCGGGTCTTCCATTCGACCTGGTCCGCGTAGCCGAGGGCCTGCCATTGGCAGCCGCCACACGTGGAGAAGACCGGGCATTCGGGCTGGACGCGCAGGGGGCCGGGCGCCAGGACCTCTTCGATCAGCGCCCTCGCGTAGCCCGGCTTGGTGCTGATCACGCGGGCGCGGATGCGATCGCCCGGCACGGCGTAGGGCACGAAGATGGGGAAGCCGTCCAGGCGCGCGATCGCCTCGCCGCCGCCCACCAGGCCCTCGATCTCCAATTCGCGGCGATCGCCTACGCGGACCGGCGCCGTGCCCTTCTTTGCCATGGGCCTATTATGGCAGCTTTGCGGCGGGTCGGCACCCGATCGGTCGCTAGGCCCCGGCCTTGGCGGCGTCGAACAGGGCGTGGGCGCGCGCCGGGTAGTTCGTGCCGATCATGTCCGCGCCCATCGCGATCGCATGCTTGAGCTCCGCTTCCGTGTTGGGGGCCCACACGCCCACCCACAGGCCGGCGGCATGGGCCTTCTCGACCTGGTCGGGCGTCAGCATCCCCCACATCGGCAGCAGGCCGTTGGCTTTGGAAGCCTGTGCCAGGCCGACGGGGTCGACCAGGCGACCGACGTAGAGCACCCCGGACATCCAATCCGGCCGCAGGCTCTTCACGCCGAAGGAGACGTTGTGGTCGAAGGAGATCACGGCCACGTTGCCGGCGGCGCCGAGGCGCTCCACCTCCATGACGGTGGCCTGCACGATTTGCTCGATGTGGCGGTTGAACTTCACCTCGATCACGACGGGCACGACGTCCTTGGCCCAGGCCAACACCTCTTCGAGGGTGGGGATGCGCTCGCCCGCGAACTTGGCATCGAACCAGCTGCCGGCGTCGAGCGCCTTGAGCTCCGCCAGCGTGAGGTCGGCCACCTCGCCCGTGCCGTCGGTGGTGCGGTCCACGCTCTCGTCGTGGATCACGACCAGGCGGCCGTCCTTGGAGAGGTGCACGTCGAGCTCGACGGCTTCCACGCCCAGCGCAACTGCCTGCTTGAAGGAGGCCATGGTGTTCTCCGGGGCGGTGCCCATGGCGCCGCGGTGGCCCATGATGAGCGGCCGGCCCAGTTCCTTCTTCTTGGCCATGAGGGTTTCAAACGACATCGAGACCATGGGGGCGGCTCCTTTCAAGGCAGGCGAGGATTATACCCGTTAGCCTCGTCCGGCGGGGGGGAATAGGTCAGCCGTGACCAGCCTTGCAACCGACCTCACCCATTCCCATTCCTGGGAAGATCCCGCCGCGGCCACGGCGGTGGTGGAGCGCGTCGCCAAGACTATCGGCCGGCCGCTGCGCATGTTGGCGATCGCCTCGGGTGGTGAGGTCGTCCTCTCCTTGCTGGCGATGCCGGCGATCGGCCGCCTGGACGCCGTGGATCCCAACCGCGCCCAGCTCCGCCTCGTGGCCTTGCGTCTGGCAGCCCTGCTTTCGTTGTCCACCGACGAGCAGTTGACGCTTTTCGGCAGCCGGCCCGGCGGCGACGCCACCAGCCGGCTGCGGCTGTACAAGCGCTTGCAGGCCCAGCTCGACCCGCCGGTGCGCGAGTACTGGGACGCTCGCCCCGCGGAAGTGGGGGCCGGCCTCGACCGCGTCGGCCGCTTCCAAGGCCTGGTGGCCCGCCTGACCGCCGGCTTCGCCGCCCAGGGGCTGGACCCGATCGGGCGGCCCGCGGAGGCGCTGACGCACAAGGCCTGGCCTAGCATCTTCGCCGAGGCCTTCAAGCCCGAGTTGGTGGGCGAGGCCCTGGGCCCGGCCGCCGTGGCGTTTGCGCGCGAGCCCGTCGCAACGCACCTGGCCTCCGCCTACGCCACCGCCTTGCTCAAGCACAACCCGCGCGCCAACACCCACCTCCACCTGGCCCTGGTCGGCACGTTGGCGGAGGGAGACGCGGCCCTGCCGGGTTACTTCAAGGGCAAGGCCGCCATCCAGGAGTTGGGTGCCCAGCGCCTGCGCCTCCACGAGGGCCGCCTCGGTGCCCAGCTGAACATCCTGACCGCCACCGGCCCGTTCGACGTGATCGACACCGGCAGCGAAACCGACTGGATGCCGCTCGAAGGCGTGCGCCACATGTTCCAGCGTGCCGCGGAGGCGCTCTCCCCCGGTGGTGCGATCATCGCGCGGCGCTTCAACGGCGCGTACGACCTCCAGCAAGAGCTGGAGGCCGCACTTCCGGTAGATAAGGGCCTGACCCGCGAGCTGGCCGAGAAGGATCGCTCCTTCCTGTTCCGCGAGCTCGCGGTCGCGTTCAAGCCTGCTTAGAACGTCAGGTAGAACCCAGGCGCGTCGGACGTGCCCAGCTTCTGCGCCAACCCGAAGCGCAAGGTCAGGACCTGGCGACCCATGATCGAGGTCTTCAGGCGCACTTCCGCGCCCGCGCTGGCGAACGGGTTGTTGGCGGCGCCGTTCGCCCAGGCCGCACCCACGTCGGTGAAGGCCGAGACGTAGAGGCGGTCGAGGTAGAGCGGCCCGAACATCTTGTCGATGTGCTGGAAGATGGGCAGGGTGTACTCCAGGCCGGTGGTCGCCAGGCGGTTGCCGCTCATCGCTCCCACGGCGTAGCCGCGCAGCGCGAAGATCGGGTTGCTGGCGTTGGCGCCGCCCAACAGGAAGGGCTGGGGCGCGTCGCCGTTGATCATGCCCAGGTTCCAGCGCCAGGTCAGGTTGTGCCGCATGTCCGGGTTGATCGCGAAGTAGCGCTCGCCCTGGAACAAGAACTGGCTAAAGTTGTAGTTCGAACCGAAGTTCTGGTCCGACATCTGCCAGTCGGCGTTCAGCACGTAGCCGTCCGACGGGTTGATGTCCATGTCCACCGTGGAGCGCACGTTCTGCTCGCGCAGGCCCAGGCGCAGGGTGTTCAGCTGGCCCTCGCGCAGCTGGCCAAAGTTACCGGTCTTGGGGTCGCTGAGCGTGCTCAGGTCGCTCATGTTCGCGCCGGCGAACAGCGAGCGGCCACCGCCCAGCGGGGTGATCGTACCCAACGAGAGGCCGCGCTGGCGCTGGAAGTACAGGCTGTCTACCACGTTGGACGAGCCAACCGAGC
>JAQBPE010000178.1 GCA_028287685.1 Cyanobacteria bacterium RYN_339
TGATCACGGCGATCGCCGCCGCCCGGCGCGAGAAGCGCGAGGCCGACCTGGCGTACTTGCTCACCCGCCTCGCCTGCTGGCAGGCCCGCACGGAGGCGTGCGGCGAGGCGGAACGCGCCGGGCTGGAGGCGCTCCAGCTGGCGCACAGGCTGGAATTGGCCGGGCTCGAAGGCGCGGCCCACTACGCCCTGGGCCTGGCCTACGAGGGCCAGCGCCGGCGCGACCAGGCCCGCCAACACCTCGACCTGGCGATCGCCGCCGCCCAGGCGCTGCATGACCCGGTGGCCCTGCTGATGGCGCAGTTCGCGCTGGGCCGCCTGACCAGCGAGCACGGCGTGCGGCGCGAGGCCGTGCGGCGGCTGGAGCAATTGCTCGTCGGCTGGTCGGAGGCCGACCGCGCGGCGTTCTTGAGCATCGACGAGCGCGCCAGCGTGCTCGCGGGCGACGGGCGCGACAGCACGGACCTCGCGCGCCTGCGCAAGCTGTCGGACCTGCTCGCCACCGTGGCGCGCTCCGGCGGCCTGGACGACGTGATGGCGGACGGCCTCAAGGCCTTCGTGGAGCTGGCCGGCGCGGACCGCGGCTTCCTGCTGCTGTACGACGGCTTCGAGGTGGTCGAGCGCGTGGCCTACGGCGAGGGCGCCGTGGCGAACGAGCGCTACTCCACCACGCTGGCCCAGCAGGTGCTGTTCTCCGGCGAGCCGGCGGTGGTGGAAGACACCCGCGCCCACGCCAACCTGGACGACCAGGCCAGCATCCAGGCCCTGGCCCTGCGCTCGGCGCTGGCCGTGCCGCTCTTGATCGACCGCGAGGTGATCGGCGTGATGATGGCCGACAGCCAGTTCACGGCGAGCGGCTGGAGCGCGTCGGACGTGGAGATGGCCATGGCGCTCGCCCATGCGGTGGCGATCGCCGTTTCGCGGGCGCGCCGCCAGCTGGCGGACGCCGCGGAGCTGATCGAGCTCGAGCTGATCGAGCGCCTGGCGCTCGAATGCGTGGGGTTGCCCTCGCTGGCCGAGATCGCGACCCGCGCGCTGAACGCCGGGTTGGAGCTGGTGGGAGGCTACGACGCCTGCTTCCTGGTGGAGACCGCCAAGGGCATGCACACGGTCGCGAGCGTCGGTTCGCCTGCCGTCAGCTCCAGCGTCTACCGCTGGGTGCTGGACAATGGTGCGCCCCTCCACCTGGTCGATGCGCAGACCGACGAGGCCTTCGCCGCCGCCGCCTCCATCATGGCGCTGGGCCTGCGCACGATCCATGCGGCGCCCGTGGCCTACGCCGGGCAGGTGCTGGGCGCGCTGTACTTCGAGAGCACGCGCCTGGAGGAGTCGGAGACGGCCACGCTCTCGATCCTGAGCCGGCTGGGCACGCTGATGGGCGCCTTCGTGGCGCGCAAGGGCGTAGGCTAAAAAACCTTAACCTGGACGGCCTCCCTTGCAGGGGGGTTGCAGGCAGCCGGCCGGACAACATGGCGGAACCCCGAGAGAGAGGACCGCCGACCATGAACATCTCCCCCTTCGCTTACCGCGCCCCGCTCCGCCGCGACACCTCGCCGGCCCCCGATGGCCTGCCCGCCTTCGCGACGATCGTCGAGCGCTTGCGCCGCAGCGGGCTCACGCTCGAGCACCTGGGGGCGATCGCCCGCCGCAACGGCTTGCAGCCCAGCCTCTTGCTGGCGGTGATCCGCCAGGAGTCGCAGGGCGTGGCCCATGCGCACAGTCCCAAGGGGGCCATGGGCCTGATGCAGCTGATGCCGGCGACCGCCCGCGGCCTGGGCGTGCACAACGCGTACAACCCGATCGCCAACGTGGAGGCCGGTGCGCGCTACCTGGGGCAGCAGTTGCGGCAGTTCGGCCGGGCGGATTTGGCGCTCGCGGCCTACAACGCGGGGCCGGGCAACGTCCGCAAGCACGGCGGCGTGCCGCCCTTCACGGAGACGCGCGCTTACGTGCGCCGGATCCTCGCCGCCGAGGCGCACGCCCCCGCCTGAGCGGGTACAAGGCAACTGATTGACGGTCAGCGGAGGATCCCCTTTGGACAAGCGCATCACCCAGCCCCAGGCCCCCCAACCGGCGCCCAAGCTGCCAGAGCCGCCCAAGCCCGAGCCGCCCAAGGTTGAAGCGCCTAAAGAAGCCCCCAAGCCCGAGCCGAAGCCGGCCGACCTCCTGGCCCTGGAGACGGAGGCCAAGCCGGACGAGCCGCCCGCCTGGCAGAAGGCGATCGCGGACCTGCCGGAGGCGGGCGCCGGCGCCTTCCTGGCGGCCACCGGCCCCACCTTGAGCTCCGTGGTGGAACAGGGCGCGAACTGGCTGAAGGAGAAGGCCGGCCAGCTGTGGGAGGACCACAAGCCGGAGTTCTTCAAGCCGTTCGAGATCGAACGTGCCGCCGTGCCGCCCGCCGCCCCGATCGACCCCAAGGACGTGGAAGCCCACCTCGCCCAGCTGACGCCGGAGCAGCGCCAGCAGTACGACGCGGTGATGGCCCGGCTGAAAGAGCCGGAGGACCCCACCCAGCCCTGCACGGAGCTCTCGGGCAAGCTGCAACAGCGCCAGGAGCAAGCCCAGGTGGCCTTGCAGCGCATGCTGGTGGAGGGCAAGCTGCCCGGCCCCACCGACCCCGTCGCCGGCAAGACCCTGCTCGAAAACCTCCAGACCCTCTCCAGCCAGCCGACCGCGCCCGGCATCGACAACAAGCGCGTCTTGACCGATGTCGTGCTGGAGACGCAGAACCCCGCCCGCATCGCCCAGGGCTCGTTCAACTGTTGCGGCGCCGGCTCCGCCGAGCAGGTGCTGGCGAGCCAGAACCCCTCGGAGTACGCGCGCATCGCTTCCGGCCTGGCCTCGCCGGAGGGCAAGGTCACGACCCAGGGCGGGTTGGTGTTGGAACGCCACCCGCAGTGGGACTGCGCCGTCAACGACGCCAACAACGACCGCAGCTTGACCGGCTCGCTCATGATGCCCGCGATGATGCAGGCCATGAACCACCTGGGCAACCTGGGCACCTACGAGAACAAGCAGGCCGGCGACAACCCGTTCGCGGGCGACGGCACCAAGGTCCCGCTGATCGACGGCCTGGTGGTGCCGGGGGTGTTGCCGCAGAACCAGGCCGCCCTGCTGCGCAACCTGACGGGCCAGCCCTACGAGGGCGAGCTGGGCCAGGGCGACGCGTGGAAGCAAGCCGGCCCGGGCCACTACGTCACGCTGGCGGTCAACTACAACACCGGCGGCGAGAACTCCCCGCAGCCGCACTACCTGGTGGCGACGGGCTACGACCCGGTCACGCACAAGGTCTCGATCCTCAACCCGCACGGCAAGGTGCAGGTCGTGGACGAGGCGATGCTGCGCGACCACATGATCGGCGCGACTTACCCGTGAAGGCGCGCCATGTAGCCCTGGATGTTCGCCACGTACTGGCGGGTCTCGCGGATCGGCGGCACGCCGTGGTAGCGCCGCACCCGGCCGGGGCCCGCGTTGTAGGCGGCTAGCACGTTGGCCGGCACGCCGTGGAACTCGCGCATCAGCTGGCCCAGGTACTTCACGCCGCCTTCCACGTTCTGACGCGGGTCCAGCGAGTTGTGCACGCCCAGGCCACGGGCGGTGGCCGGCATCAGCTGCATCAGGCCCTGGGCGCCGACCGGGCTGCGCGCGTTGGGGTTGCCGCCGGATTCTTGCATGATCACGCCCAGGATCATCGGCATGGGCACGCCGTACTTCTGGGACAGGCCTTGCAGGTACGCCCGCGAGATCCCCGCGTGGTCCAGCTTGGCCTGCAGCCCGCCGATGTCGCCCCGGAACGCGGCCGACACCGGGCCGCTGCTGTGGCGGGCGCCATGGTGGGCCTGGACGGCGTGGTGACGCTGGGCGCGACCGTGGCCCGCGCCCCGGCGCTGCTTCAGCGCCTGGTGCACACGGTGGGTCGGGGAGGCCGGGCGCAGGGCGTGCAGGAGGTCCTGGCGCGTGGCCCGCGTGCGGCCGGGCGGCAGCGCGGCTTCGAGCTGGCGCTGCGGGTCGCGCGA
>JAQBPE010000182.1 GCA_028287685.1 Cyanobacteria bacterium RYN_339
CCGGGGTCCCGGCGAACACGGTCTTGAGGATTTCCATCGCGGCCTGCTCGCGCGCGTTGGCGATGTCCGGCCCCCGCGCGCCGACCAGCACCAGCGGGCGGGCCGGCTTGGCGGCCGGGCGCGCCGCGGGCATCGGCCGGACGGGCAGCTTGCCCAGCGACGCCTGGCGCTGGAGCAGCGCAGCGTAGCTGCGCACCACCTGGCCGACGGCCTTGCCGGTGGCGAAGTCGCCCGTCAACACCACCTTCGTGCGGGCCGGCACGTAATAGCGGTCGAAGTAGGCGTGGATGTCCTCGCGGGTGAAGCGGGCGCCCGGCGCCCCGTAAATGGCGTGGCCCATGGCGGGGTCGGCGCTGGCCTCCATATACGTTTGGAAAGCCGCCTCGTTGGGGGCGGCCAGCGCCTGCGCGGCGGCCGCGTCGAAGCTCTTGAAGGCCTTGGCGAGGTCCAGGCCCGCCCAATCGGGGTGCGAGAAGGCTTCCCCGATGGCCGTCATGCCGGCGTCCAGCTTGGCGGCCGGCAACTTGGCCTGGAAGTGCGTGACGGTGCGGTCCACCACCACGTGGCCCTCACCACCCAGGGCGGCGATCGCCGCGCCTGGCGCCTGCTTTCCCCCGGCCCAGACCGCATGCGCGGTGGCCGCGGCGATGCCGGGGTAGCCCTCGAAATCGGAGGCCGAGCCGACGTCGAGGAACGTGTCCACCACGACCCAGGCCCCGGCGTGGTCCTCGAAGGTGATCACCTCCGTGCCGCCTGGGAGCTTGAAGGTGCCCACGTTGCCGGCGTCCTGCGCCTGCACGGCAAGTGGCGTCCAGGCCGCGACGGCGACGAGCATTGCGAACAGCGGACGGATCATGGGGGCCTCCTGACGTAGTTGGGAAGGCCCTTATATCAAATGCGCGCCAAGCGCGCAAGGCGGGCGTTTCCGGTGGACATGAGCGGCCGGCCGTGTTACGTTTGGTGACGAACGTCACGAGGTCCCATGACCACCCTGCCCGCGCTGCGATCATTGCATCTGCACGAGCTGGCCACCTTCTCGGTGCCCGGCCTGATGAAGATCCGCGTGGAGGGCCATGCGGCGCTCCCGCGCGAGGGCCCGATGTTGTTGCTGGCGAACCGCTGCAGCCTGCTCGACCCCTGGCTGCTCTCGTTGGCCGCCGGCCGCGCGGTCCAGGTGGGCGCCACCTCGCCGCTCTTCTGGCTCCCCGGCATGGGCGACCTGGCCGCGCGCCTGAACACCGTCCCCTTGATCCCGCCGGGCGATGAAGCCGACCCGCAGGACGAGCCCCGGGCCTTCGCCGGCGCCCTGGAACGTTGCCAGCCCGTGGCCATGTTCGGCGACCTTGCGCTGGAGCAGCGCCCGGAAGGCGCCCGCTACGGCATCAACTCCCGCTTCATCGACGTCTTGCTCGCGACCCACGCGGAGCGCATCCCGGTGGTGCCGCTGGTGGCACGTGGCGGCGGCTGGAAGCTGCGCCTGCACCAGAACCCGTTGGTGGCTCCGTTCCTGCGTGCCGGGGCGCGTGTTGTCGACACACCCTACCCGCAGGTGCTGTACACCGACAACACGTTGCGCGTGGGCCGGCCGGTCTACTGGCGCGACGGCTCCCGCGAGACGACGCTGGCGGAGTTCCGTCGCGACGTCGAGCTTAGCCTGGCGGCGCTGATTTAGCTTCCTCGGGCTCGGCTTGCAACACGGTCTTGCTGAGCGACTCCTGGACCGCTACGAGCTGGGCCAGGTGATCGATCAGCGAGACGTCGAAGTGGCCGCTGCGGCGCAGCTCATGCAGCGCCTGGTCCGGCGTCATGGCCTGGCGGTAGGGGCGCGCCGTGGTCATAGCATCGAAGGCGTCCGCGACGGAAAGGATCCGTGCCAACAGGGGGATGTCCTGGCCCTTCAGGCCGTCGGGATAGCCGCTGCCGTCCACGCGCTCGTGGTGGTGGCGCACGATCGGTACGATGTCCCGCAGGGCCTCGATGTAGCCCAGGATGCGCGCGCCCGTGAGCGGGTGGTTGCGCACCAGCGCCTTCTCGCCGGCATCCAGCGGGCCGGCCTTGCCCAGCACGGCGTCGGGAATGCCCAGCTCGCCGATGTCATGCAAGCGGCCAGCTTGTATCAGATGCTCGCGCTGGTGCGCGGGCAGGTTCAACACGTTTGCCAGGCCCAGGGCGTAGTCCAGCAACTTGTCGGACCGGCCACCCTTGGCCGTGATCCGGGTCTCCAGGGCCTCCGCCAGCGCGGCGACGGACTCCAGGTAACTTGCCTGCCGTTTCACTTCCTGGCGCTGGCGCTCGAGGGCGGTGGCGAGGCGGCCACCAATGCCCTTGCCCAGCCGCACGTCCAGCGGCGAGAAGTGCTCGCGCTGTTCGCTCAGGCAATAGAGCACGCCCAAGCTGAGGTCCTGGTAGACCAGGGGCACCATCAGCCCGGACTCCACGGGCCGCACGGCCCGCAAGGTCTTGAGGAAGCCCTGGTTGAGCTTGGCCTCGTCATCCCAGGCGGGCACGAGGTGCACTTCCTGGGTGCGGAAGCAGGTCCCTAACAGGCTCGCATCGATGGGGACGGAATCTCCGGCCCCGAGGCCGTCCATGCCCCACGACGCCCGCACGAGCAAATCGGTGCCTTCGGCATCCGGCGTCAGCACCAGGCAGGCATCGCCACCCAGCGCACGCGCCGTGATGCTGGCGATCTCCGCCAGCACGGCCTCTTGCTCGAGGTCGACCGTCAGCCGCGTTTCCAGCTCCGAGACCAGGTAGAGGTGCTCGCTGGTGGCCTGATAGAAGTCGTGCCAGACCTGGGTCACCATCAACTGCAGCACATGGAACAGCCGCTCCTGGATGCTGCCGACGGTCATGCGCTCTTCCAGCGAGAAGGGCGCGCCCTGGACGGCAGACTGCATCTTCTTGTAGAAGCCGAGGATGGCGTATTCCATCTGGGTGATGGTCACGCCGTGCTGGATCAGCTTGCTCAGCTCCGCCTGCACGGGGCGGTACAGCGGGTGGCGCTGGAAGCGCTCGAGCCACGCGTTGCGTTGCTCCTCGGTGCTGCCCAGCTTCTGCAGCAGCACATCGACGAAGTCGCCGGCCGTCTGGCGCCAGAAGGGGCGGGCGTCGCCCAGTACCTCGTTGACGCGCGGATCGTCCCACCACTGTTGGAAGGTGGCGTCCAGGTTGCCATGCAGGTAGCGCTGCCACTCATCGGACGACAGCGTCGCCACGCTGCGCGTGGGCTTGCGGAGCGTGGGCTCCGGCGCGGTCTCGTTGCGGCTCTCCGTGATCTCTTGCGGCTCATCCTGCTTGTAGACGGTCTGGCAGACGCGGTCGCGCCCCTGCTTCTTGGCCTGGTACAGGCAGATGTCGGAGGAGTCGATGAAGGCCTTCGGCGCGATCGCGCTGCTCGGGTCGCTCGAGAGGCCCAGGCTGATCGTGACCTGGAGGGGGGTCTGGCCCCGGCCCCAGAAGGGGTGGCTCTTCACGTTCCGGCGGATCCGCTCGGCCACCTCGAGGGCGGCCGCAGGGGGCGTCTCCGGCAAGATCACCACGAACTCTTCGCCACCGTAGCGCGCCACCAGGTCGGTTTCGCGGGTGCTTTGCTGCAGCACGCGGGCAACGCCTTGCAGCACCTGGTCGCCCAGCAGGTGGCCGTGGGTGTCGTTGAACTTCTTGAAGTGGTCCACGTCCAGCAGGATCAGCGACGTGGTGTGGCCGTGGCGCTTGGCGCGGGCCAGCTCCGCCGTCAGCTGCTCCTCGAAGTAGCGGCGGTTGAAGATCTTGGTCAGGCCGTCCGTTACGGCCAGCTGCTGGGTGGCGCGGTAGAGCTGGGCGTTCTTGATGGCGACCGCGGCCTGCGAGGCCAGGATGCTCAGAAGTCGCTCGTCGCCAGGGTCGAAGGCCGACGGCTCCTGATGTAGCAAGGCCAGCACGCCGAGCACTTGTTGCTCCGTCACGACCGGCACCGCCAACAGCGAACGGAAGCCGCTCAGCACCCCGACGTCCAGCGACTCGGCGGCCAGGTCGACCTTCATGATCGTGCGCTTCTCGGAGGCCACCTCACCGAAGACGCCATGCTCGAGCGGGAGCTTGAGCGGCGTACGCGGCTGGGCCGGGTCATTCGTCAGCTGGCGCACCAACATGTTGGTCTTCTCGTCCAGCAGGAAGATCATGCAGTCGTCGTAGCCCACGACGCGGTGCATCTCGTAGGTGATCATGGTCAGCGTCGCGTCCAGGTCGATTTGGCTCGAGATGCGCGTAGCGACCTGCTGGAGGATCGTGAGCTGCTCGTTGTACTCCGCGAGCGCTTGCTCCGATTGCTTGACCTTCAAGAAGAGGTAAACGCCGTAGGCCGTGGCGAACATGGGGATCAGCACCAACGAGGCGCCCATCCAGCCCTGCTCCTTGTGCATGTAAGCCATAAGGAGCGCCATGGGCGCGAGCGCCACCGTGACGAGGATCTCCGTGCGGTCGTCCTCCCAGAGGATGCGCAGCGGCGAGATGCCCTTCTTGAGCGCGAGGTAGGTGTCGACGATGATGAAGTTGACCAGCAGGTAGGCGCCCGTGGCGAAGGCCACGAAGGTGTTGTCGTCTGGACCGGGGAAGCCGTAGATGTAGACGTGGCCGTTGCTGAGGGCGTAGTTGGCCGCCAGGTAGGCCAGCGAGTACTGGCCAATGTTGAACAGGGCCAGCGTGGGCTTGCCCTTGGGCGGGAACCCCGCGACAACGACAGCCACGAAGGCAACCACGATCAAGCAGGCGGGCAGTCCCAGCATCAGCAGCGTGGCGAAGCAGATCAAGAAGCCCGCGGTCATGCGGCCGCCCTTGGGCAGCGGGATGTTCGTCAGCTCCGCCACCACGCCGAGGGCCATCAGCATGTAAAGCGTGGGAATGCCCAGCACGGAGCGGCGGGCGGCTTCCACCACGTGGCCCCAAAGGTTGCCCGAGGCGCCGCTGTAGCGCAGCGCCTCCATGATGCCCAACAGGCCCGAATCGGAAATGACGATGTAGCCGGCCCAACAGGTACCGACCAGGCTAATCAATCCGAAGAAGACGCTCGAAAGCCGACCGAGCAGGGGGTGGTTGGAGGACGCTACTTTCATAGACTTTCCGGACAAATTGGCGACATCCTCTTCGTACCCAGATAAGGTGTCACGTCTCCAGGATCCGCGGGACGCGGAAGTAGTCGCCTTCCGGCTGGGGCGCGTTGGCCAGCACGGCCTCGACGGGCAAGGACGGCCGCACCTCGTCCGGGCGGAAGGCGTTGGCGACCGGCACGGGGTGCGACGTCAGCGGCACGCCGGTCGTATCGATCGCCGCGAGCTCCCCGAAGAAGTCCAGGATCCTGCCCAGTTGCTGGGTGTAGGTCGCAACCTCGGCGTCGTCGAGTTGCAGCCGGGCGAGCTTGGCGATGTGGCGGACTTCGGCTTCCTGAATCATAGGGGAGATTATAGCCGCACTCCGGGAATAAGGGGAGCGACCGTTTTCGCGAAGGAGGCCCCTATGGCACCCAACCCCGACGCCCCGCTGGACGAGACCGCCGCGTTGATGGCCGCCGTCTTCGCGGAGCCTTCGCAGGTGACCAACTCCCTGCAAGCGGTCTTCAAGGCGCTCGAAAAGCCCAACTCGAAGGTCGTGGTCGAGCTGCCCTGGTACAAGGACGGCGGCAAGCACCAGCTGGTGCTGAAGGCACGCGAAGGCAACCGGGTCGTGTTCTACAACCCGCTTGGCCACGGGTCGCAGAAGGCGGGCACGGAGATCACCCAGGCGCTCAAGCGCCGGGTCGAGGCCGACGGCACGGAGAGCTGCGAGCTGGGCGAGCTGGAGGCGCTGTTCCGCGCCGGCAAGGCCCGCGCCCTGATTTCGCCCCCGTAAAGTAAAGTACAATAGGCCGCATGGCCATCGACTTCGAGCTGCCGGACAACGTCCAAATCCACGAGTCCGCCTTTGTGGCGCCCAACGCCACGGTCTTGGGCAACGTGGCCATTGGCGCGCATGCGAGCATCTGGTTCAACGCCGTGATCCGCGCGGAGGTGTCGACCGTGACGATCGGCGAGCGCTCGAACGTCCAAGACGGCGCG
>JAQBPE010000223.1 GCA_028287685.1 Cyanobacteria bacterium RYN_339
GGTGGAAGTGGTATGGGCTCAGGCCGGCGACGCGGGCCAGCTCGTCGAGCGACGGCGGCTCCTCGGCCGCCTCGATGGCGCGGCATGCCGCCGCGACGGCGCTCGCGCGGCGGGCCTCCAGGCCGGCCTCGTCGGGACGGCAGCGCTTGCAGGCCCGGAAGCCCGCGGCCTCGGCGGCGGCGCGGCTGTCATGGAAGGTCACGTTCTCGCGGCGCGCAGGGCGCGAGGCGCAAGACGGGTTGCAGTAGACGCCGGTGGTGCGCACGCCATACCAGAACTGGCCGTCGGCCTGCTTGTCTCGCGCCTGGACGGACTCCCAGCGTTGCTCTTGGTTGCTCATGGGTGTTGGTTCCTTTCGATGCAGCCAGTCTAAGGCCGCCCGCCGTGAGCTAGCACCCCGATCCTTGCGCTCTAATTCTTATATGATATGCCAGCCAACCCCCCACAGGAGGAACAAGATGTCCCAGTTCATCGCCCGCGCCGCTCTCGCCGCCCTGTTGCTGACCGCTCCCGCCGGCTGCAAGTCCTCGGGCGAGCACCAGAGCACGGCCACCTCGACGGAGACGACGAGCGATTCCGCCCCGTCGAAGCCGTCGCGCGCCACCAAGCCCGCCAAGGGCACCCGCACCACCACCGCCGTGACCACCACGACCACCGCCGCGGCCCCTGTCGCCAAGGTCGTCGTGGTCAAGCGCGGCGCCTCGATCGCCGGCAAGCTGGCCGACACGCTGGACTCGGGCAAGAACACCGACGGCGACACCTTCACCGTGGAGCTGGCCCCGGGCATGTTCGGCGACAAGCGCCTGAAGGGCGCCGTGCTGGAAGGCCACATCGAGGGCGTGCAGTCCGCCGCCAAGCTGGGCAAGAAGGGCGCCATGAACGTCGTCTTCGACGATCTGCGCACCAGCGACGGCACGGAGATCCCGGTCGACGCCAAGCTGGCGAAGGCGCCCAAGCCCGAAGGCAAGATGCTTCGTAATATGGCCCTGATGGTCGGCGGCGCCGTCGCCGGCCACCACATCGCCAAGGCCACGGGCAAAAAGCACGGCGCCCTGGCCGGCGCGGCCGCCGCGGGCGCGCTGGCGCTGGCGATGCCGGGCGGCAACGTGGTGATCAAGAAGGGCACCAAGCTGGACGTGACCTTCACGTCCAATGTGATGCAGTAGGCGTCAGCCGCAGGCAGCCTCCACCACGACCCGATCGAAGCGCCGCGCGGCGAGGTCCGCGCGGCGAATCCAGAAGTCGACTTCGCCGCTGTCGCCCCACGGCCCGCCGAAGACCTCTTCGTCGGAGGCGAACTCCGCCAACAGCACCCAACCCAGGCCCCTGTCGGGCAGGCTGTTCTCGTACGGGTCCTGGCTGGGGTGTCCATACCCCAACAGTTGGTGGCTGGCGGTGCCGTCACTGGCTTGTCGACGTTCAAGGTCCTCGGCCAGGGCCGACAGGCCCTCCCTCTCGAGCTCATAGGTGGGCAACGACCAATTTGGCCACGCTTTCACGCGTGCAGCCTTGAAGACCAGGGTCGGAACCAGCTCCGGCGGGCGCGCCGCGCGCTGAAGCGGGGCGCCGTCCGGCAGGTACAGCACCTTGCCTCCCGTCGTTGGTCGATCCGCGCTGCATATGCCCGGCTGGGCATCCGCGTCCCAGAAGAAGGCCAGCCTGCCTACATGGGGCAATTCCTTGCCCCAGTCCGCCCCGGCGAGATCTGCCAGTTGGAATTGCGCCAGGAACGGCAAGGGCACTCCATCCTGCCGGGGCCAGGCTACGCCGTGTGGCAGGTCGGGCAGCCCCCCGAGCTTCGACGCGCCCATGGGAATCCTTCCGTCCGGCACGAGTTGTCGGCCCAACTTCAAGACCGTCCGCAGGCGCCTGTGGACCGCGCCGGCCTGGGCACCCAGCCCATGGTGCGCGATTAGACCCGGCAACTCCGCGGAAGTGACCGGATGCGTCGGCGCGGGCCGGGCCGTTGCCGGCTTGGCCTTTGCGGCCGGAGGTTCGGTTGCCGGGACCCGTTCGGGCGGCCTCGCCGGCTTCGCGAAGTAGGCCGCGTCGGCGGCCGGGTCAAAGCTTCCAAAGCGGCGCTTCAACGGCTCTTTGGCTAGCACCTCCATCGTCCGCCGCGCCAGAGGCCGATCGAAGTCGCTGCAACTCCACGCCGCACGGTACCTCACGACCGGATCCGGGTGCGCTGTCAGGGTCCGGAGCGCGGCCTGGCCTGGCGCGCCGCGGCGCGTCAACTCCTTGGCCAAGTCGATCAGGACCCCAGTGTTGTAGTTGCCGCTCTCGATCCGTGAGTGGTCGACAGCCACGCTCCAGATCTGGGCCGCAACGATGTAGTGGGCCGCCAGCGATGCGATCGAGGCGCCAGCAAGATCGAAGGCTATGTAAGCCGGGTGCTCTGTGGACGCCGCCAGATCGAGGCTCCGGCCGGCCGCCGCCCCCTGCAATAGCCCGATGGCAACCAACCCCAGGATCGCGCGCTTGAGCATGGGAGCCTCCGGGAATACTGGGCAAATGGACGAGCATTGGTTTTCCGGGCCCGATGGTTCGGCCGCAGCGGCAAGTTTGAAGACCTTGTTGGGCGCCGGCCCCGAGGAGTTCTACCCTGTCATGGGTGGCTTCACTCCGGTCCAGCGGGCCGTGGCCCGCCTGGCCGATGGCCGGCGCGTCTTCCTCAAGCGGGCGATCAATGATTTGACGGCCGGCTGGTTGGCCGCGGAACACCGCTTCTACGCCTCCACCAGCGCTGCCTTCCTGCCCGCCTTCCTGGGCTATGAGCCTGGGACGCTGGTGCTCGAAGACCTGAGCGCCGCTCGCTGGGTACCGCCGTGGCTGCCTGGCGATGTGGAGGCCGTGGTGGCGGTGATGGGGGCGATCGCCGCCACGCCTGCGCCGCTGCACCTGCCCGCGCTGCGCAAGCTCGTCAATGGCTCGCGCGGCTGGCGCGAGGTTGCCCAAGAGCCGGAGCCGTTCTTGGCGCTCGGGCTGTGTTGCGCTGACTGGCTGGCGGCGGCGTTGCCGCATCTGATTGCGGCCGCGGATGCAGCTCCCTTCGACGGGACGGAGCTGGTCCACCTCGATCTGCGTAGCGACAACCTGTGCATGGCGGAGCGCGGCCCGGTAGTCTTTGACTGGAACATGGCGAGCATCGGCAATGCCAAGGCCGACCTGGCCTTCTGGCTATCCAGTCTGCACGCCGAGGGCGGCCCGGCGCCGGAAGCCATCCTGCCGGAGGAGCCAGAGTTCGCCGCCTGGGTAGCCGGCTTCTTCGCGGCCCACGCTGGCTTGCCCCCTATCCCCAACGCGCCCCGCGTCCGCCAAATCCAACGGACCCAACTGGAAACCGGCTTCCCTTGGGCGGTGCGCGCCTTGAAGCTGCCAACGCCGTGGGTTACATAATAACCAGGTTAATATTAAATTAGGGAAATCCTAAGATTGGCTTGCGCAAATGAAAGTCACCTGGTATAGTTACTTCATCGACCGGTTCTGGAGAGCCGGGGCGCCCGGTAAAACGGGCGGCGGAATTGAAAACTACCAGTCGCAAGATGAAGTGGAATTCGAAACCGGGATCCACACAGTCGAGAGCAATCTCGGTTGGGTGACTGGAACCCCGCAAGGGAGTCCAGCTGGAAGACCAAACCAGGCAAACAGGTTGCGGTGTTTCATGGTGTGATGCACGGTAGCAATACCGGATGTTGCAGAGGGAAATGTCGCGGAGGGTGCAAACCCTTCGAAGTAGGCACCAAAGCCTACCGAGGACGTACCGGACTCGCGAGGGTCCTGCGCCGCAAGCGCACCGGCGAACCAACGCTGGAAGGCCCCTTTGATCCTGGTAGGGAGTCGGTCTCTTCGGAGGCAGGCAACTCGCCTGGAAGGTGAACGGGACTCTCGGCCGCAAGGTAGGGAGATGCGATCCCCCAAGGATCGAGGGCAAAGCCGGAAGCGGCGTTGCCGGGACCTGGAAACAGGGAAGAAGCCGTTCACTTGCCTTGCTTCTCCAGAAGCGAGCACGGATGCACCCCGTCAAGAGTGCCACGGACCAAGCGAAAGCAGGGTTCGGAGGGGGAGCTTGAATCCCCCAGGACGCCGTTTGAAATGTCGGCGATGGAGCCAGGTGGGTGTGGCAACACCCGGCGCCCACGTGGCGTCAGGTCGAAATTACGACCAGGCCAGTTCCTCCAACAATCCCCGCAACGCCTTGTGTGTTGCGGGGATTGCTGATTTGGCACCTGGAAACGCGCGTGAACACATCGTTAAAATATCAAGCAAGTCTCGGTCACTAACGTCCTATTATAAACTCGTTAATGTCAGGTTAAGGGGTTTTGGAGGTCGACTTGTTCCGTCGTACGTTTATCTTCGCCGCCATCGTCAGTCTGGTCGCCGGTTGTAGCCACGCCCCGCAAGGCGCGATGGTCAACCCCGCTGCCGCCCTTCAAGCGCGCGCCGTCCAGACCAAGGCCGACTTCGTCGCCGCCGCCAAGTCAAAGGGCGTGAAGCTGACCGACGCCGACCTCGCCGTGATCCAGGCCGAGCGCCAGGTGACGCCGAACGGCACCTGGGCCCCGCGCCCGGCGGAGAACCTGACGGCCGAAGCGAACCTGGACGTGCACTTCAAGAAGCATGGCCACGAGTTCCACCCCGCCGTCACGTCCGCCCCGGCCTACCAGACGCAGGGCAACGCCGCGGGCATGGGCAAGCGCGGCACCGTGCGCTTCTTCTTCGACACCACCAGCTTCCAGAAGGGCTACCAGAGCCACGTGATCCGCTGGGTGCCCACCACCCACGACTTCACGGCCTTCCGCGCGGACGGCGCGGAGACCACCTACTACCAGAACGACCCCAAGCCGACGCGCTTCATCGAAGTGCCCACCTGGTAGCACCAGTAACCGACGCCCGCCCCGTCGGCCGCGCCGGTGGTGGCAGGGATTCTTCACCCTAGGCCTGATCCTCGCGCGACGCCAGCATGTAACCCTGGTGCGACGAGGTCAGGAAGGTGGGGTCCACCTGGGCCTGCCGGAACTTGCTGCGGATGTTGCGCATGTGGCTGTGGATCGTCTGGGGGTTGCCCACGCCGCGCGGATAGCCCAGCGCGCCCGTCAGCAGCGCTTCTGCCGTCACCAGGCTGTCCAAGTTCACCGCCATCTGTTCCAGGATGGCGAACTCCGTGGCCGTGAAGCGCACTTCGGTGCCGGCCACGCTCGCCGTCAGGCGGGCGCGGTCCAGGTGGAAGCGCCCGGCCGTGATGGCCGCGCTGCCGCCGCGCCGGGCTTCCTCGTGCGCGCGGGGCGATCGCCTCAACAAGGCCTTGATCCGCAGCTGGATCTCCATCACGTCGAACGGCTTGACCAGGTAGTCGTCCGCCCCGTGCAGGAAGCCTTCATACCGGTCGTGGGTCTCGCCACGGGCCGTCAGCAACAGGATCGGCACGCGCTCTAGCCCCGGCTCGCCCCGCAGCTGCTTGCACAGCGCCAGGCCATCCATGTCGGGCATGTTGATGTCGGAGATGATCAGGTCCGGGGGGGAGCGCCGCGCGCGGGCGAGGGCATCGTCCGCTCGGTAGCTCTGCTCCACCTCCAGATCCCCGAGGATCCGGATCACAGCGGTGACGAGCTGGTGGGTCATCTCGTCGTCGTCGACGAGCAGGATCTTCATGCGGTCATTATAGCGTTAGAAGAGCTTCTTGCCGGTCAAAGCGTCCACGATGTAGATGATGGCGTTCTTCTTGGCGTACCACACCGGGTTCTGGACGGTGTCACCGGTCTCCGCATGGAACTCGCCGGGCGTGAGCAGGTACAGCACGTCGATCTTGTCCATGCCGGCCTGGGAGAGGCGGCCCATGATCACGTCGCTGTCGATCTTGATGGCGGGCAGCTCGGTGCCGTACTCCGCCCGGAACTTGAGCGTCTCGTCGGCCACGTCCTGGGAGGTGGAGACCGAGGCGCCCTGGACGCTCACGACCTTGGTCGCGCCGCCGACGACGGAGTAGACCTTCCACGTCAGCTGGCCGGCGGGGTTCTGGCGCCCTTCCAGGCGGAAGGGCTTTCCGGCCGCTGCAGCGGCCTTGTCGAGCGCATAGGACCCGGAGCCGGGCGCGCTCACGCTGGGCGCGGCGCTGGGGGTGGAAGTGGTCGCGACGGCGCCCTCCAGGGCGGGGGCGGCTCCCGGTGCGGCGGCGCAGCCGGCAAGCAAGGCGACGGCAACGAGAATGGCAGACTTCATGGGTTCCTCATGGGACAAGGGGCAACCCCTCCAGCCTAGCGCCCAGGCCCCCGCAAAGAGGCTTGAGGCCGACTGCAGACCCCCTACAGATTCCGTGCAGGCTTGCGGGGGAACATGCAGCCCATGCGCCTGAGATCCACCCGTTACTTGATTGGCCTCGCCCACGTCGTGCAAGTGGGGTTGCTGCTGGCGCTGGCAGGCTTTTCGTACTGGGGCATCGGCCACATGAGCCGCACGGAGGACCACGAGTTCTACGAAAGCATCGCCCAGATCGAAGCGGCGAGCCAGCTCGAAATCGCCGCCGAGCGCGTCGTGATCCGGGTGCGCGGCATGCTGCTGGGGGCGCCGATCGTGCCCGCGGATCAGCTCTTCAAGGACTACGACGCGGCGCTGGAGCGCCTCACCCACAACCCGCAGGCGCACCCCGACCCCAGGCTGCTGGCCGAGATCCATGCGCTCGGGCAGGAGTACCGGGCGTATGCCACGCGCATCCGCGAGCTGATGCAGGCCGGCCGCCGCGACGAGGCCGTGGCCGTCTTCAACGGCGGCGGCTTCCTGGCGCGCAACCACTGGATCGACCGGCTGGAAGCCCTGCTGGATTTCGAACGGGGCGAGGCCAACCGCTACCATGACCAGGTCAACGCGACGGAGGACCTGGTCAAGGGCGTCGTCTCCTCCGTGGCGCTGCTCGCCATCCCGCTGGGCCTGTTGATGGCCGCCATGATCTCGCGGCGGGTGGTGGCCCCGCTGCGCGTGCTCGAAGGCGCGGTCCACGAGATGGCGGGTGGCCGGTTCGAGGTGCGAGTGCCGGCCCTCTATGACGACGAGTTCGGGCGCGTGGCCACGGGCTTCAACCTGATGGCCAGCCGCGTCGAGGAGGCCGTCACCTCGCTGGAAAACGCGAACGAGGCCCTGGTCGCCCTGGACATCAGCAAGGACGAGTTCCTGTCCGTCGCCAGCCACGAGCTGAAGACGCCCCTGAGCGCCATCAAGGGCTTCGCCTCGCTGCTGGAGTCCCAGCATGGCCAGGTCCTGCCGCCGGACGGGCGGACCTATCTGGCCAACATCGGCCAGGCCGCCGACCGGCTCGCGCGCCTGGTCAACGACCTGCTCGACCTGACCTCGATCCGCCTGGGCAAGCTGGCGCTGGCGCCGCAGGCCTGCGACGTGGGGCTGCTGGTGGAGGACGTGCTGGAGTCGATGGGCCCACTGGCGCTGGCGCGCGGGATCACGCTCGCCGCGGACCTGCAGGCGCGGCCGACGGTCGCACTGGATTACGACCGCATGGGCCAGGTCCTGACGAACCTCGTGGGCAACGCCATCAAGTTCACGCCGCCGGGTGGCCGCGTGGACGTGGTGACCAGCCGGGACGGCGCCGGCCTGCGCATGGAGGTGCGCGACACCGGCCCCGGCATCCCCGCCCAAGATTTCTCGCGGCTGTTCCGGCCGTTCTCGCAGCTGGACATGGGCTCCACGCGAGCCGCAGGCGGCACCGGGTTGGGCCTGGCGATCTCCAAGGCCCTGGTGGAGGGGCACCATGGGACGATCGGGCTGACGAGCACGCCGGGCGCGGGCAGCACCTTCTGGTTCACGCTGCCCCTGGCGTGACTAGAGGCCGAGCGCTTGCGCGCCCGGCCTCGGGACGTTGTGGCTAGTTGGCCGCGGGAGGCGCGCCGTGGCCGCCGAAACCGGGGAAGCCGCCAGGACCGCCGTGGCCCTCATGGCCGCCGAAACCAGGGAAGCCACCCGGGCCGCCGGGACCTTCATGGCCGCCGAAGCCGCCGTGACCCCCAGGACCCCCGTGGCCGCCGTGGCCATGGCCGCCGGGACCACCCGGGAAGCCGTGGGCGAAGAGCGCCTTGCGCTGGGTCTGATCCAGCAGCTCGGCCGCCTTCACGAACTCTTCCACGGGGAAGGCAGGAGGCTTGGGCGCGGCCAGGCCCGAGGCGTCGCCGGTCTGCCAGAAGGCCAACATCGCCGCGCGGCGATCGCCGGGCTTGTGGTCGGCCTTGCGCTTGGCATCCAACGCATCCAGCGCGGCCTTCTGATCGGCCGTGAGGTTGAGCTTGGCTAGCTGGGCCGCCTTCGGGTCACCCGACGGCGTGGGACGCGGGCTGGGGGCCGCGCCCGCCGGGGCGGCCTGCAGCTTGGCGACGATCTTGGCGCGCTGCTCGACGGTCAGGATGTCGTAGACCGCCTTGAGGTTCGCGCCCATGTCGGGGTGCGGGTGGTTGGCCCGGTCGGCTTCCACGGCGGCGATCGCCGCGCGCAGCGCCGCATCGTCGATCTTCTCGCCCAGCAGGATGTCTTGCAGCTTCTTGTGCGCGTCGTTCGCGTCATGCGACGGGGGCGCCGACGGCTTGTTCTTCTCGAAGATCGCCTTGAGCTGCGTTTGCTGGTCGGCGGTCAGGGCCAGGTCGGCCTGCAGGCCGAACAGGAAGCCACCGGGGCCGCCGGGACCGCCGGGACCACCGTGCTCGCCATGGCCGCCGGGGCCGCCGCGATGTCCGCCGAAGCCTTGGGTGGCCGATCCATCCGCGGTCTTGGCAGCCAGCATCGATCCAACCTGCCCGCAACCAGCCAGCAAAGTCGTGATAGCGGCCATGGCCGCGAGCCGGGAGAGGTGGGGGGTCAGCATGTGCACGATACTCCTTTCGAGTGAACCCACCATACCTCGCTTCTTTGCCAAGAGTTCGACAACTTGGTTAAGGATGGTGAAAACGAAGTTATCGTTCCCTGAAGGCTTCGATTCGCGAGCGCGTCAGCGGCTTCAAGAGGTACTCCAAGACCGTCCGGCGGCCGGTCAAGATGTCCACGTCCGCCACCATGCCCGGCTTCAGCTCCAGCGGACCGGCCGGCCCCTTCAGCTGGGTAGCCTTGGTGCGCACGCGCACGCGGTAATAGATCACGCGCGGATCGGCCTCGTCCTTCACGGTGTCCGGCGAGATGCTCTCCACCTCGCCCACCAGGTTGCCGAAGATCGCATAGTCGAAGGCCGTAAGCCGCACGTTGACCGACTGCCCGGGCATGACGAAGCCGATGTCCGCGGGCATGATGTGCGCCTCGACGCGCAGCGCATCGCCCGTGGGCGTGATCTCCGCGATCGTGCGGCCGGGCGCCACCACCTCGCCCTTGCTCGCCACGTGCAGGGTCTTGATCACGCCGTCCACCGGCGAGAAGATCTGCGTGCGCTGGACCTGGTCCACGCGCGCCCTCACGCTCCCGTCGATGGCCTTGAGCTTGATCTGCTTCTCCGTGAGCTCCTGCATCGCCTCCGCGCGGAAGGTCTCGCGCTTCTCGCGCATCCGCTCGTCGCCGCCCCGAATGGCCGCCTGGGCGCCGGGGATCTGTTGCTCGACCAGCGACAGCTGGACCTTGGCACCCGCGGCCTCCTTTTCGAGTTGCACCAACTCCGCGCGGCTGGCGGAATTGCCCTCGACCAGGGCGCGCATCTGCACGAGCTGCTCTTCGATCAGCTTGACCGTCTCGCTCAGCCTGGGCTTACGCGCCTGCAGGTCCGCCAGCTCGGAGCGGCGCTGGCTCAGCTGGCTCTGCAGCACGTCCAGCTGGGAATCCAGCATCGAGATGCGCTGGCGGTGCAGCGACTGCTCGTTGCTCACGGTGTCCGACGCGCTGACCCGCAGCTCGGTGGGGTAGTTGGGCTCCGCCAGGCGGGCTTCGGCGCTCAGGCGGGCGATCGCCGCCTTGAGCCCGGCGGCATTGGCCTGGCGATCCTTCAATTCGGCCTCCAGGGCCGTGGGGCTGAGCTTCACCAACAGCTGCCCGCGCTTCACGCTGTCGCCGTTCTTCACGCGGATGTCCGTGACGATGCCGCCCTCGAGGTTCTGCACCACCTGGTTCTGGCTGGCCGTCACCACGGACCCCTGGCCCCGGGCGCGGATGTCGATCGGGCAGCGCGCGGCCCAGACGCACGCGGCCACCGCCATCACCAGCGTGGTGGCGATGAACAGGCGGCTGGTGCGGCCGGGGCCGCGGAGGGCATATTCTTCGAGCGCAAGGGCCGAGGCCCGGCGGGTGTCGATCATGCGCGCCGAGCCTCCGGGTTATCGAGGCCCTGCAAGCGGCGCAGCACCGCGTTGCGCGCGCCGTCCAGCACGACCTTGCCGTTCTCCACCACCACCAGGCGATCCACCAGCTCCAACATCGAAAGCTTGTGCGTGACGAGGATCAGGGTCTTGTCCGTCATCGCGCGCGCCAGCTTGGCGCGGAACTCCGTCTCGGTACTGTCGTCGAGCGCGCTCGTGGGCTCGTCCATCAGCAGCACGTCGGCGTCCTTGACCAGCGCTTGGGCGATGGCGATCGCCTGTCGCTGCCCGATTGACAGCCCTTCGCCGCGCTCCTCCAGCATGCGGTCGTAGCCCTGGGGGTGGCCACGCACGAAGGCGTCAACGCCCGCGATCTCGGCGGCGCGCAGGATCTCCGCGTCGGTGGCCTCGGGCCGGGCGATGGCGAGGTTCTCGCGGATCGAGCCCGAAAACAATATCGGCGTCTGCGCCACGTAAGCCACCTGCGAGCGCAGCTGGGCGGGATCCAGCTGGCGGATGTCGACACCGTCCAACGAGATCTTGCCGGCGATCGGCTGGTACATCCCCATGATCAGCTTCAGCATCGTGCTCTTGCCGGAACCGATGCGGCCCAGCACGCCCACCTTCTCGCCGGGCTTGATCACGAGGTCCAAGTCCTTCAAGACGTAGACGGGGTCGGGCCCCGGGTAGGCGAACGCGGCCCCGCGCAGCTCGATTGCGCCCGTGATCTTGGGCCGGTCCAGGAAGCGGCGCCCGTGAGGCCGTTCGGAGGGCGCTTCCATGAAGCGCGTGATCGCGCGCATCGAGGCCCGCGTCAGGAAGATCCGGCTCAAGATCTGCGCCACCTGCGACAACGGCGCGAGCGCCCGGGACGACAGCATGACGCCCGCGATCAAGCCGCCCATGCTCATCTGGCCCTGCTGGATCGCGAGCACGCCCACCACCACCACGGCCAGGCCGGAGATCTGTTGCACGCTGACGGCGCCGTTGACCGCGAAGAGCTGCCAGAAGCGCACGCGCGCACCGCTCACGGCGTGGGCGGCCACGGCGTCGCGCCAGCGTCGGCGCATCGCGCGCTCGGCGCCCAGGCCGCGAATCGCCTCCAACGAGGTCAAGGTCTCCACCAGCGCGCCGTGCTTCTCTACGCCGTCCTTGTACGACGACCGCGCGCCCTCACGCAGGTAGGCCTGCGCGCCCATCGCCACCATCACCGTGACGGGGATGGCGGCGGCGGTGGCGATCGCGCAAGGCGGGGCCAGCATGTACATCACGCCGAGGTAGAGGAAGACGAAGGGCACGTCCACGATGGCGATCAGCGTGGCGGAGCTAAAGAACTCCTGCACGGTGGCGAAGTCCTTGAGCATGCTGGCGAGCGTGCCCGCGCCGCCGCGCTTCTGTTCGAGGCGCACGCTCAGCACCTGCTCGAAGAGATCGCGGCTGACCAGCACGTCGAGCCGGCGCGAAGCGATGTCGATCAGGTGCCCGCGCATCATGCGGAAGGCCATATCGAAGGCGTAGACCAGCGCGCAGCCGATCGACAGCGTCCAGAGCGTCACCAGCGCGTTGTTCGGGATCACGCGGTCGTAGACCGTCATGGTGTAGAACGAGCTGACCAGGCCGAAGACGTTCACCAGCACGGCCGCGGCGGCCACGTAGACGTAGGTGCCCAGCTCCGCGCGGAAGGCGTCCCAGAACCAGTGGCGGCCGGGGCCTTCCGTGAGGTCGGCGGCCTCGTTGATGCGGGCGGTCTTCGAGATCGGCGCCACGCGGTAGAGCTCGCCAGGGTAGGCCAGCGCGAACACGCCCAGCGAGACCTCCGATCCGCCTTCCGTCGGCATGTCGAAGGAGCGGATCTCGATGCCGCGCGCGCGGCCACGGCGGGGCGCCACGCCCATCACGCGCAGCTCGCCCTCGGGGTCGTAGACCAGCGCGGGCAAGCAATCCGCGCCCAGGTCCGACAGCGGCGTCTCGATGCGCTCGAGCGCCAGCCCGCTGCGGCGCAGGGCGGCCTCCAGGCCGGGGATGTCGAAGGAGCCCTGCCCATCCGTCAGCGAGGCAAGCAGGCGTTCCGCGGAAACCGGGAGGCCCGTCCGTGCGCTGAGGAACTCGATGCA
>JAQBPE010000227.1 GCA_028287685.1 Cyanobacteria bacterium RYN_339
GGGTGCCGTTGCCGTGGTGCACGTCCCAGTCCACGATCATCACGCGCTTGGCGCCGTACACCACCTGCGCGTGGCGCGCGGCCACGGCGGCGTTGTTGAAGACGCAGAAGCCCATGTTCTTGTGGCGCATGGCGTGGTGCCCGGGCGGGCGGACCAGGGCGAACGAGTAGACGGACTCGCCCGTCATGACCTGGTCGATCGCCTTGATCGCGCCGCCGGCGGCCAGCGAGGCGGCCTTCCAGGGGGGCAGCTTGCTGTAGCGCGGCGCATCTTGCGGGGCGCGCACGTAGTGCACGACGCTCTCGAAGACCGGCGCGCTGGAGGAACTGGCGCTGGGGCGGTTGACCACGCGGCGGTCGACGCGGCGGATCATCGCGAACTCGCCCTGGGGCAAGAAAGGCGCCTTCTTGATGTACTTGATGTAGGACGGCGTATGGACGCGCGCCAGCTCTTCTTCCTTGGCCTGCTGCACCGGATGGGTCGCGACCTGGATGCCCATGTCCTGGAGCCGGCCGACGATCGCCTGCAGGCGCGTGGGGCTCTCGTAATAGGAACCGACGCGGGGTCCTTCGTACAGGAGGTAGTCGGAGTCGTACACCAACGACAGGGATTGCTTGGCCTTGGGCGGCGTGATCGCAGACTTGGGGAACACGGCGTTGGTCAACGTGGCCGCGTTCAGGGCCTTGGGATTGCCCAGCAGGGTACCCGTCGCGGCCGATAGGCCAATCGAGCCCATCCAAATCAGGAAATGTCGTCTGTTCACGTCAGGTATCCAGGCAACCCTTAAGGGTACATTCTATTTTGCTGCGTTTCCGGCTAAACGGCAAGGCCACGTCGCCCCGAGAGTGTCATAACGCTGGCTTGGAGCCATTATACTCCTGCATCGCCATATCTACGCCGTGACGCACGACACAAATCGTAGCCTGACAAGCGCGTGGGATCGTCTCGTCTAGCTGCTTTCGCTCGTCCGGCGAGAATCGGCCCAAGACGAAGTCGGCCGTCTTCCATCCTGGTGGAACCGGGCCGATCCCCACGCGCACCCGATCGAAGACGTTCTTGCCGCCCTGGTGCTGGATCAGGCTGGCGATCCCGTTGTGGCCACCGGCCGTCCCGTCCGGACGCACGCGCAACTGGCCCAGCGCCAAGGCGAAGTCGTCGTAGACCACCACCAGGTCCTTGGCCGTGAGCTTGTACCAGCTCAGCAGCTTGGAGACGGCCTCGCCGGACAGGTTCATGTACGTCAGGGGCTCGGCGAGGATCACCTTCTCGCCAGCGAGCCGGCCCTCGCCGACCGCGGCGTTGAACCGGCTCTCCTGCTTGAGGGTGGCGCCCAGGTCGCGCGCCAGCTGCTCCACCACCATGTAGCCTGCGTTGTGGCGGGTGCCGCCGTACTGAAGCCCCGGGTTGCCGAGGCCGACCACCAGTTTCATTAATCGAAGAGCGTGCTGACCGACGCATCTTCGTGGATGCGGATGATCGCTTCGCCGAGGAGTGGCGCCACGGACAGCTGGACGATGTTGTCCAGGTGCTTCTCGGGCGGCAGGGAGATGGAGTCGGTGATGATCAGCTCGCGCAGGTCGGAGTTGCGCACGCGGTCGACGGCCGGGCCGGAGAGGATGCCGTGCGAGCAGGCCGCGTAGACCTCCTTCGCGCCGCACTCCTTCAGCATCTTGGCGCCTGCCACCAGCGTGCCGGCGGTGTCCACCAGGTCGTCGACCATGATGGCCGTCTTGCCATTGACGTCGCCGATCACGTTCATGACCTCGGCCTGGTTGTGGCCGGTGCGGCGCTTGTCGATGATGGCGATGGGCGCATCGAGCTTCTTGGCGATGGCGCGGGCGCGCGTTACGCCGCCCACGTCGGGCGACACGACCACGATGTCTTCCAGCTTCTTCGCCTTGAGGTACTCCACCATCACGGGGGCGGCGAAGAGGTGGTCGACCAGGATGTCGAAGAAGCCCTGGATCTGCGGCGTATGCAGGTCCATCGCCACCACGCGATCCGCGCCGGCGGTGGTCAGCAGCTCCGCCACCAGCTTGGCGCTGATGGCTTCACGGCCATGGGCCTTGCGGTCCTGGCGGGCGTAGGCGTAATAGGGCACGACGGCGGTGATCTGCCGGGCGGACGCACGCTTGAAGGCGTCCAGCATGATCAACAGCTCCATCAGGTGGTAGTTCACCGGGTGGCACACGGGCTGGACGATGAAGACGTCGTCGCCGCGCACGCTCTCCTGGATCTGGACGTAGATTTCCCCGTCGCTGAAGTTGGCGATCTTCATGCCGCCCAGCTCCACGCCCAGGTGCTGCGCAATGTTGTTCGCGAGCGTCGGGTTGGCGGAACCGCTGAACAGCTTGATGTCCCGCCGAACCAACAAGGCTTCCTGGCGTTCGTAATGAGAAAGGACTTGTCCGGACATGGGCTCCTCCTGCGTCACGAGCATCACCCCTGGTCCCTGGAAGACGTGGCTGCCTGCGCGCCTCGGCGCTTGGCGACCCAGCCCTCCTTGTTGGCCTGCCGGCCCCGACCCACGGCCAGGGCACCGGCGGGAACATCCTCTGTGATGGTGGAGCCTGCCGCCACATAGCCATCCGCATGGACGGTGACGGGGGCGATCAGGTTGGAATTGGAGCCGACGAAGGCGCCGTCTTCCACCGTGGTCCGGCACTTGCGCATGCCGTCGTAGTTGACGGTGATCACGCCGCAGCCGATGTTGACCTTCTTGCCGATGGTGGCGTCACCCAGGTACGCCAGGTGCGCGGCCTTGGTGCCGTCGCCCAGGGTCGAGTTCTTGATTTCGACGAAGTTGCCGATGCGGGTGTTCTTGCCAACGGCCGCGTGGGCCCGCAGGTGCGCGTAAGGCCCGACGTGGGCGCCATCCCCGATGGAAGAGTCCACCAGGTAGGAGTGCAGGATCTCGACATCGTCGCCCACGCTCATGTCGCGCAGCTGGCTGTAAGCGCCGATGATGCAGCGATCGCCGATGGAGGTGCGGCCCAGGATGATGGCGCCCTGCTCGACCACACAATCGCGGCCCAGCGTGACGCGCGGGCCGACCACGGTGGACTCGGGGCCCGTGAAGGTGACGCCCTCCGCCATCCAGTGGGCCGCGGTGCGGCGGTTGTACTCCGTTTGGAGGGCTGCGAGCTCGGCGCGCGTGTTCACGCCCGCGCCTTCCCAGGGATCGTTGCTGGTGTGGCTGGCGACCGTGTGGCCGCCGCCGGCGATCGCCGCGATCGCATCCGTCAGGTAATACTCGCCCTGCGCGTTGTTGGGTGTGAGGTTCTTCAGCGCCGCCGACAGGTGCGGCCAGCTGCACACGTAAGTGCCCACGTTGATCTCACGGATCGCGCGCTGGTCCGCCGTGGCGTCCTTGAACTCCACGATGCCGGTGACCTTGCCGTTGGGCCCGCGCAAGACGCGTCCCAGCGAGCCGGGGTCATGCATATGGGCGGTTAGAAGGCTCAAGGTGGCCTTGGTGTCCATGTGGGCCTTGAGCAAGGCGGCCAGGGTGGCGTCGCTCAACAGCGGCACGTCACCGGAAAGGATCACGACGGTGCCCTGGAAGCCCTCGAGGTGAGGGGAAACCTGGTCGACGGCGTGCCCCGTGCCCAGCTGTTCCTTCTGTTCGACCGCCTGGGACGTGCCCGGCAGCATCTCGCGGACCTTGTCGCCGCCATGGCCCACGATCACGTAGGTCTTCTGGGCGCCGATGCCTTCAACGCGCAGCAGCACGTGCCCCAACAGCGGCTCGCCGGCGATCGGGTGCAGCACCTTGGGCAAATCGGACTTCATGCGGGTGCCCTTGCCCGCGGCCATCACGATGGCGACCAGTTCCTGCGACATGTCCGGCGTTCCTCGGGTCAGCGGTAGGCCCCGAGTATACCATCTAACCGGAGAGGGCAAGAGGCGAAGATCTGCTTGTCTGGTGCTTTCGGCACGCCCACCCGCTTAACATGCGTGGGGACGGTGATGAGAGGGAGGCGCCTTTGAAGACGCAAGCTTATAAGATCATGAGCCAGACCTGCTTCGTGGCGGGCAGCATGTCGATCGCGGGGTCCTTGGGGCTCTGGTGCGCCGGCCGGGTGACGGGCAACCGCGACATGCAACGGGACGGCATGTTCATTGGGCTGTGGGTGCCCAGCTTCTACATCCTGGCGGATCGCCTGGCGACCGCCGCGCTGGACCACGCCGAGCGCGCGCGCTCCAAGCAAATCGGCAACGAGCTGAACGAGCTCACCCGTGCCGAAGCCGACGCGGAGGAGCAGTGCGGGCCGGTGCAATCGCCGCGGCCGCTGCAACACATCCAACGATAAGCTGACTTTAAATCAAACTTTCCGCGGGAGATGTCGCCAGCCTGGCGATAACTCCCGCGGAGTAGTTTTGGGGGGTGCCATGGCCATTGACGCCCGGCGTCCGCTGGTAGAGCGGAAGGGCTCGCCTATCGGCAACGCGGTCCTGGCGGCCGCGCAGTCCACGCAGCGCAGCACCATCGCGGCAGGGCTCACGCAGCGGCCGGGCGCCGTCGTGGGCATCTGGAAGGACGAGCTGACCACCCACAACGAGGCGATCGACCAGGTCTGCAAGCTCATCGCCGGCGCCAAGGACACGATCTTCATCCAGGAGTTCGCCTGGGACTACGGCGGCGAGGCCTGCAAGCAGCTGTTGGACGCCCTTGCGGCGCAGCAGCGCAAATACCCGGGCCTGAAGATCCGCATTGCTTATGACCGCGACATGTTCGCGCTGCCCTGGAGCATGACCTTGCCCAAGGCGCTGGCGGCGCACGGTGTCCAAGCCCAGCTGGCGGGCTACTCCACGAACTTCCTCGGGCGCTCCGTCAACCACACCAAGATGTTCATCATCGACGGCAAGGTCGGCGTGACGGGCGGATCCAACGTGCAGAACCACCCCTGGCGCGACATGTTCGTGGGGGTGGAGGGGCCGGTGGTCGGCAGCATGTTGGCCGACTTCCAGGACGCCTGGACGCGGTCGCGGGCCTGGACGGACGTGGACGGTCGAGCGCTCGCGACGGCGCCCACGCTGCCCGCCGTGAAGCTCGACCCCAGCACCGAAGGCCGGCGGTTGGTGCCCATGACGGTACTCACGAAGCGCGGCGGCGAGATCGATGGGGAGCGCAGCCGGGACAACGCCGCGAACCAGGGGCTGCTGGCCGCCTACAAAGCCGCCACCCGCGTCATCAAGGTGGAGAGCCCGAACTGCAACGACCCCGACGTCTGGAACGCCCTGGCCGCAGCGGCCGCGCGCGGCGTGAAGGTGCAGGTGCTGCTGTCCAAGAACTTCAACCAGCTGCGCAGCCAGTTCGACCGCGCCAGCAACGACCGCTTCCTGCGCTTCGTCGCCAAGCTGCCGGCCGCTTCACAGGCCAACGTGGAGATGCGCTGGTACAGCTCGGACGGCCACACGACCGCCGGCAACCACACCAAGTACACCTCCATCGACGGCCAGTGGGCCTACGTGGGTTCGCAAAACATGGACAACCAGTCCTGGGCCTGGTCGCGCGAGATGGGCCTGGGCATCGACGACGCCACGGAGACGGCGCGCCTGGACGGCGAGGTCTTCGACGACGACTGGCGCACCAGCCTACGCGCCAAGCCCAGTTTCTGGGACCACATCCTGCCCCAGCCCGCCCGCGACTGGGGCGCCCGCATCGTCAGCTGGGTCGACCCCCGCGCCTGGTTGGCTGAGTTCGTAGAGGTGACGGAATTCACGTGCCGCATGTGATCTGGCTCAAAGTC
>JAQBPE010000228.1 GCA_028287685.1 Cyanobacteria bacterium RYN_339
AACATCACGATCGGGTGCTTGGACTGGGAATCAAGGATTACCCCGGAGACTTTCATCTCGATCATCACCCGGCTCCTTCCTGTGCGGCCAACCATGACCATTATAGCATCCAGGAAGGTCCCCGGCCGCCCCTGCGTCCGGTCACCGGGCCGATCTCGATCCGGATGGTACCACCGGATCCTGCCCCCGCCTTAGACGTGCTCGCCCAGTTTCAGTTGTCAGAAATGTCAGGGACGCTCGCTCGTAAGCTCCCGCCGGGCGACGGCCAGGGCCTCTTGCCAAACGGCCTTGAGGGGCGCCCCGGCGGCCTCGGCCACCCGCCGGCAATCTTCGAACTCCGGCGCCACGTTCAGCACCTCGCCGTGCAAGCTGCCCAGCTTCACGTCGACCGCCCCCCACCGCGTGGCAACGGAGCGCACCTCGCGGTCGAGCATACGGCGGTAGACCGGGTGGTAGCGCAGCCCCAGCGTGGTGGTCTCGCGGAACAACAGCTCGCCCAGCGCGTCCAGCCGCTCGCCTGGCGCCAGCACGGCCAACACGATGCCCGGCCGGCCCTTCTTCATGACGGTCGGCGTGAGCGTCACGTCAAGCGCTCCGGCGCCCAGCAGCTGGTCGACCAGCGGCCCATAGAACTGCGGGCTCATGTCGTCGATGTTGGCCTGCAGCTCGACCAGGGTCGGCTCCTGGGCCTCCGCCGGCTGTCCCAGCATCACCCGCAGCAAGTTCGGCAGGCGCTGTCCCTCCCGGCCGCCGGCGCCATACCCGACGGGACCGAGCGCCATGGCCGGCATGGGACCGAAGCGCGTCGCCAGCGTCGTCAGGATCGCAGCGCCCGTCGGCGTGACCAGCTCGCCCTTCTCGCCGTTGTCGTAGGCGGGGACCCCTTGCAGCAGCTCCACCACCGCGGGCACGGGCACGGGCATCATCCCGTGGGCGCAACGCACGAAGCCGCTGCCGGTGGGCAGCGGCGAGCACTGCACTTCCGTCACGCCCAGTTGGCGCAGGCACAAGACGGCCGCCGCGACGTCCACGATGGCGTCGTCCATGCCGACTTCGTGGAAGTGCACGAAGGACGCCGTCGTGCCATGCACCTTGGCCTCGGCCTCGGCCAGGCGCCGGAAGATGGCGACGGCTTGGGTGCGGGCGGGCTCCGGCAGGGGCGCCAGCTTCGCCTCGACGTCGGCCAGGGTGCGGTGCTCGTGGGGGTGCGGCGCCTCGTCGTGGTGGTGAGGGTGGTCGTCGTGACCGTGGTGAGGGTCGTGGGGATGATCGTGGTGGTGGTGCGCGTCGGCGGGGCCTTCGACGTGGCCGTGCACCGCGACGTCGAACTTCGACGCCGTGATGCCCTGGCGCTCCACCCGCCGGAGCGAGACTTCGACGCCATGCAAGTCCAGCACCGCCAGGTCCCGTTTCAGGACCTCCAGGTCCGCACCGGCCGCCAGGAGCGCGCCCACGATCATGTCGCCGCTGGCTCCACTGAATGCGTCAAAGTAGGCAATCGTCATGGGGCGGGATTGTACCACCCGTCAGGCGGCGGGCACGACCGAGGTGAGCCAGCCGGCGAGCCAGGCCAAGGGCGCGGGCGCGACGCCGATGCCCAAGTTCATGTAGCCCAACGGCAACGACAGCGCCTCTTCGTGGTCGCAAGGCCCGCCGACGCCCAGCGTGGGCTCGGCCAACTGCACGTTCACGCCCTCGCGGGCGAGCTCGTTTGCTACCGCCCCGGCCACCGTGGCGGCCGCGTCCAGCAAGGCCTTCAGCCCGTCGGCATCCAGCTCGGCGAGCTCGCGGCCCAGCAGGCGGCGCGCGCAGGCCAGCGCCATGTCATGGGGCATGGCGAGCCGCAACTGACCACAAAGCGCGCCGGTGAAGCCGGCCAGGACGGCCACGTCCGGCGCCTGGCCCCGGCCGGGGGCGGCAGGGGCGATGGGCGTGCCGAAGCAAGCCGCGAGCCCGAGGTGGGCGCCGCGGCGGATGGCCTCCAGGTAGGGCAGCTCGCTAGCCATAAGGATCCCTCCGCTGCCACCAGCATAACCGGCAGGCGGCCTGGGATCAGCCGGCAATCAAGGGTTGCAGCTGGGGGCGTCGGGGCCGCGCGGCCCCACCGGGCCGATCTGGCCGTCCGGGGCCACCAACACGCGCTTGCCAGGCCCCACGTCCATCAGGGGGCCGCCCCCCCGGCCGCGCACGCCGACGTGGCCTTCCTGCACGTCCACGTGGGTGCCGCCGGCCTCGTCCACGCCGAAGCCCAACACCGTCCCGCGGATCACGGCGGTGGCGCTGGGAGACTGGAAGAGGAAGGGCACCGTGAGCTTGGAGCGGAACTTGGCCCAGGCCTGCCCCTTGGAGACGTCGATGCCGTCGCGCCCGGCCACCGTCACCTCCGTCAGGGGATCGAGCCGGAACTCGCCGCCATTGACCCAGCGCAGCCGCACCATGCCGCGCGGCCCCGTGCGCACGACGGCGCCGGCAAGCAAGCCAACGCCAGGCCGGGCGTCTTGCCAGGTGGTGGCGCCCGCGCCATGCCACGAAACAGGCCCCACCACGGTCTGGACCGTGGCCGCGGGCGGTTGGGCGGCCCCCATCAGCGCGACCAGGGAGACGGCGAGCGCGAGGCGTTTCATACGCGGAGGTCCTCCAGGGAGATCATGCCGAGTTGGAGCGCCTTCAGCACCGCGCCCGTGCGCGACGCCACGCCCAGCTTGCTCGTGATATTGGCGAGGTGCTGCTGCACCGTGCGGTCGCTGATGCCCAGCCGCGCGGCGATTTCCTTGTTGGTGAGGTCGTGCGCCAGCGTGCGCAGGATCTCCAGCTCGCGGTCGGAGAGCGCGTCAACGGGCCCGGGCGGGGGGGGCAGGGGCCTCTGGTAGCTGGAGACCACGGCCTTCTGCACCTCCGGCTGGAGGATCGCGGCGCCGCCGCCGGCCACCAGGCGGATGGCCTGCTGGATTTCGGTCTCCGTGGCGGTTTTCAGCAGATAGCCGTTGGCGCCGGCCTGCAAGGCGCGCAGGATCGTGCCTTCGTCATCGGCGGCGGAGAGGATCACCACGCCGACGCGTTGGTCTTGCCGGCGCAGCTCCCGCACGACCTCGATGCCGTCGCGGCGGGGCATCTGCACGTCCAGCATCAAGACGTCGGGGCGGTGGCGCAGGGCCAGCTCCAGGGCTTCGTCGCCGTCGCGCCCGGAGGCAACGACCTTGAGGTCCGGCGCCTCTTCGATCATCTCGATCGTGCCGCGCAGCACCATGGGGTGGTCGTCCACCACGATCACGCCAATCACCACGAGGGGCTCCTTTCCAGGGCCACGCCCAACGGCAGGCGGAAGCAGAGCGTGGTGCCCTGGCCCGGGGTGCTGCGCACCTCCAGGTCGCCGCCGCGGCCGCGCATGCGCAGCCACATCCGGTGCAGGCCGCTGTGCTCCACCCCGGCGGGCGGGACGGAGAGGTCGGGCGGCGTGAAGCCCAGGCCGTCGTCCGAGACTTCCACGCGCGCCTCCGCGCCGACGCGCAACAGCCGCAGCGTCAAGGTATGGGCCTGCGCATGCTTGGCCGCGTTGGTCAGGGCCTCGCGCACCAGCCAGTACAGCTCCACCTCCAGCTCCTGGGCCAGGGGCTCCCACCCGTCGCGCTCGAGCACGGTGGCCACGCCTTCGCGCGCGCCGAGCTCTTCCAGGTAGGCCGCCGCCGCGCGCTCGAAGCCCTCGCGGCGCAGCGCCGGGGGCATCAGGTCGCGCCGCACGCGTTGGATTTCGGCCACGATCTGTTCGGAGATGTCTTCCATGCGCTCCACGCGCGGCTCCAGCTTCTCGGGCGACGGCATGGCCCGCCGCACCTGGCGCAGCTCCCGTCCCAAGGCCACCAAGAGCTGCTGGACGCCGTCATGCAACTCGCCCTCCAGGCGCTCGCGCTGGCGCCGGCTTTCGGTTGCCAGGTCCGACGCGTAGCGTTCAAGGAGCTGGTTCCGGCTCTTCAGCAGGGCGCCCCGTTCGGCGGCCAGGCCGACCAGGTAGCAGCTGATCAACACGCCAAAGGCCGGCACCACATCCAGCCAGACGCCCGCCCAGAATGCCACCACCGCCAGCACCAGCCAGCCTACCAGGGCGCCGGCCAGGAGCTGGTGGCGCCGCCGGCCGAGCACCGCCTCCGCCAACAACTCGCGGCCGGGGAACCAGGCCAACAGCAGCAGCAAGAGGCCAAGGGCATGCACGCTAAAGCGGCGCAGGAAGCGGTCGTTCAGGAGGTTGTCGATCGCATGGGCGGAGATCTCCACCCCCGCCATCGGCCCGCGCCGCATGTCCGGCACCACGAAGTTGGTGTCCGGCAGCCCGGCCGCCGTGGCGCCCACCAACACGATGTTGTGGCTGAAGTTCATGGGCTTGCCGGCCAGCACGTCGGCCGCCGAGACGGTGGGCACGCTGCGGGCGGGGCCGCGGAAGTCGAGGTAGCTGGTCTTGGTCTGCCAGATCAGGCTAGGCCGCGGTGGCGCCCAGGCGTTGCCGAGGTACGCGCCCACCACGGCGACCGGGAAGGCGGGCAGGCGGCGATCGATCAGGTCCTGGTACGGCGTGAGTTCCCACTGCTCGTACTGCTGGTGGATGGACAGCTGGACGGAGCCGAGCGCCACGGCCGCCTTGGTCAGGGAAGGGACGGGCTCCACCACCGTGAGGCGATCGCCCGTCCCGGCGAAGGCCAGGAACGCGGGCAGCACCGTCGGCAAGGTGGCCAGGGCCTGCTGGAGCAGCGGGTCGTCCGCGGTCGGCTCGTCGAACGCCACGTCCACGCCCACCACGGCGGCGCCGCTATCCCGGATGCGGTCGACCAGCTCCGCGAACTTCGCGCGCGGCCACGGCATGCGGCCGTGGGCGGCCAGCGATGCTTCGTCCAGCGCCACGATGGTGACGGGCGCCTTCCAGGTGGGCACGGGTCTTAGCAGGTAGCGGGCGCGCGCGGTCAGGCGCTCCAGGGGCTCGCACGCGCCTGTAGCAGCCAGCAGCGTCCAACCCGCAGCAAGCCCCAATCCTAACTGTAAGGCGCGCGAACGCTGCGCCAACCCGGCATCCTTTCCGTGGTATCCCTACCCTGGCCCCCTTCTACCCCAAAAAGGGGCCCGGCCAGTGCACGCTTGCGCGTGTTGAGGGGGGTCTCACTGGCCGGGCAAGGTCACTATAGCAAGGTTGCCGGGCTGCTGCATCCGCCGTTTGGCTTGCTGCCGGGCTAGGCGAAATCGCGTACGGCTTGCCGGGCGATGCGAGCGGCCAGGTGGCCCGCGCCGAACCCATTGTCGATGTTGACCACGGCCAGGCCCGCCGCGCAGGAGTTCAACATCGCCAGCAACGCCGCGGTGCCGCCGAAGCTCGCCCCGTAGCCCACGCTGGTGGGCACGCCGATCACGGGCTTGTCCGTCAGGCCGCCCACCACGCTGGCGAGCGCGCCTTCCATCCCCGCGACCGCGATCACCGCCTGGACCCCTTCGAGCTGGTGGCGCTGGTCCAACAACCGGTGGATGCCGGCCACGCCCACGTCCCAGACCCGGCGCACGCCCACGCCGCCCATCTCCGCCGTGATGGCGGCCTCCTCGGCCACGGAAAGGTCCGCCGTCCCGGCCGCGAACACGGCGATCCAGGCGGTCGGCGCCTCGGGAGCCCGGTAGCCCTTCGTCAGCAGCCGGGGGATGGCATGGTAGACCAGGTCCGGCACTGCGGCCTGGACTTCCTGCGCAACCTCGGGGGAGCAGCGGGTCGCCATGACCTGGTCATGGCGGGCGATCAGGCGCTCGAAGATGCCGGCGATCTGGGCGCTGGATTTGCCGGGGCAGTAAATCACCTCCGGGAAGCCCGTGCGCAGGGCCCGGTGGTGGTCTACGCGTGCGTAGCCGAGCTCTTCGTAGGGCAGCTCGCGCAGCGCCGCCATGGCCGCATCGACGTCCGTCGATCCCGCCTGGACGGCCTCGAGCAAGGCCTGGAGCTTAGCGGGATCCATGGTGCTGCAGCGCCGCGTTGAGCGAGCCCATGCGGTAGCCCTCCAGGTCCAACGTGACCCACAGGTAGCCCGCGTCCTTGAGCCCCGCGACGATGGCCTCGCGTTGCTTGAAGGCCCACTCCAGCTCCGCGGGCGGCACCTCCACGCGTGCCAGGTCGCCATGGTGGCGCACGCGGGCGCTGGTGAAGCCCAGCCCGGCCAGCACCACCTCCGCGGCGTCAATGCGTGCGAGCGCTTCGGTCGTGACGGGCGTGCCATAGGGGATGCGGCTGGACAGGCAGGCGGCGGCGGGCTTGTCCCATACGGCCAGACCCAGCGCCTTGGCGATCGCGCGCACGTCGGCCTTGCCCAAGCCGGCCTCCGCCAGCGGGCTCGCCGTCGCATGCTCGCGCGCGGCCTGGTGGCCAGGGCGGTAGTCGCCCTTGTCGTCCTGGTTGAAGCCGTCCATGACGACGGCGAAGTCTTCGTCACGGGCCAGGGCGTCGAGCTTGGTGAACAGTTCGTCCTTGCAGAAGTAGCAACGGTTGGCCGGGTTGGCGGTGTACTGCTCGTTTGCCATCTCGTCGGTGCGGATCACGCGGTGGTTCAACCCCTGCGCCCGGGCGAAGGCGCTGGCGGCCTCCAATTCGCGCGGGGGCAACGAGGGCGAGGCGGCCGTGATGGCGAGGGCCTTATCGCCCAACACGCGCCGGGCCGCCACGGCCAACAGGGCGCTGTCGACGCCGCCCGAGTAGGCCACCAGGGCCGAGGGGTACTGGCGGATCACCGCTTCCAACCGTTCCAGGGGTTCCATGTTTACGCCTTTTCGGCCTTCTTGGCTTCCATCTTCTTGAAGTACCGTTCGATCGCGAGGTAGGCCATGAACAGGCCCGCGGCCATCGCGAGGAGGGCCAGGTCGCCGATGGCGATCGCAATCAATGGGTCTAGCCACCGGAGCTGCGCCAGCACGGCCATCGCCGTGCGCACCGTCAGGCCACCGGATGCCACCAGGTGGGCATCCACCACGCCTGCCAGCATGCCGCGTCCCAGGGCCTTCTTCACGCGGTCGGAGATGTACAGCCCGACGCTGAACGCCGAGAAGGCGAAGAAGAAGGTAAGCAGGTTGATGATCGCGGCGACGTTGTTCCAGGCGGTTGGGCTCACGCGGGGTCCTCCGGTAGCAGTATACTACGCGAGCCCGGCGACCTTCCCGTCGACCAGCTCGATGACCCGGTCCGCATGGGCGGCCAGTTCCAGGTTGTGCGTGACGATCACGATGGTCTGGCCGCGCTCGCGGTTCTGCGCCCGCAGCCAGCCGTAAACCAGGTCGCCGTTCTTGGTGTCGAGGTTGCCCGTGAGCTCGTCGCCCAGCAAGACCAGCGGGTCGTTGGCCAGGGCGCGGGCGATCGCCACGCGCTGTTGCTGGCCGCCGGAGAGCTCGTGCGGCCGGTGCTGGGCGCGGTGGCCCAGCTCGACCTTCTCCAAGAGCTCGCCCGCCCGCTTGCGCGCCGCCGCCGACCCCATCCCGCCCACCATCATGGGCATCGCCACGTTGTCCACGGCCGTCAGCTCCGGCAGCAGGAAGTGGAACTGGAACACGAAGCCGATCTTGGCGTTGCGGAGACCTGCCAGCTTGGTCTCCGCCAGGCCGTTGGTGGAGATGCCGTCGACCAGCACCTCGCCCTTGGTCGGCCGGTCCAGGGCGCCCAGCAGGTAGAGCAGCGTGCTCTTGCCGCTGCCGGAGGGCCCGGTGATCGCCACGAACTCGCCGCGCTGGATCACGAGGTCCACGCCGTCCACCGCGCGCACCGGCTCTTGTGGTCCGACCAGCTCCTTGACGACGGCCCGCGCCTCCAGGATGGGACCCATTAGCGGAAGAAGCCCTTGCCCAGCTTGATCGTGAAGCGCGCGCCGTAGCCCGTCACGTCGCCCGGGTCCACGATCACGCGGGCGCCCTTGACGGCCGTGTCGAGGGCCGCCAGCGTGGGCTGCGAGCGCTCGTCGGCGCGCGAGCGGTCCACCACCAGGGTTTCGTCTTGCGGCACGTCCTGGGTTTGGGTGCGCATGACCTGGAAGCCTTGCTTTGTCAGCGCTTCCGCCAGCGCCATCACCTTGTCGTCGGCGGGGTCCTTGTAGATGATCTCCAGCGTGGGCTTGAGGTCGGCGATCGGCTTGTTGCCGGGCACGGCCGTCAGACGCGGCTGCAACGCTTCCCAGCGTTGGGGGCTCATGATCCACTCGCCCTGCGGGCTGACCTCGCCGGGCAGCAGCGCGAAGATCAGGTCGTGTGGGTCCACCTTGCGCCACTCCGCGCCCAGGGCCTCGAAGTCGGCCTTGGGCATGTCGCTCGTCAACACCGCCTGGGCATGCCGGATGGCGCCCGGCGCCCACAGGGCGGCCCAGGTGCCATGGAGCTTGGCCTGGGCCTGCAGCAAGAGCTTCTGTTGGCGCTGGAGCCGGTCGAGGTCGCCGCCGGGCTCGCGGTGCGACGCGTAGGCCAGCAGCTGCTCCGGCGAAAGCTGGTGCCAGCCCGGCGCCATGTCCATGGCCAGGCCCGTGGCCTTGTCCTGGAACTTCATGGCCGTGGGGAGGTACTCCTCCGTGTTGCCCAGCTCCTTCACGACCCCCTTGGCGCCGTCCATATCCATCCACACGTAGTGGTGGATCGTCAGGCCGGTCAGCTCCTCGACGGTGTCCTTGACCAGCGGGATGCCGCCCAGCGCCAGCCCATCGCCCAGGGCCCCGTCGCCGTTCTTGCCCAGCGTCGCGCGCGTGTCGCGCGGGATCGTCAGGACGTAGGCGCGGTGGTGCGTGTAGTCCAGGCTCAGCACGTGCACCGTGTCGGCCAGCCGGCGGGTGGACTTGTCCATGTCGTCCGGCGGCAGCGGGGTGGGATCGACGCCGATCACCAGCACGTTGATCGGCTCCCCGGGCGCGGCGCCGCCCAGGTTGAGCGGCGCCTGCGGCATCGCCAGGCGCGCGACCTGCCCGACGCCGAGCCCCACGCCCGCCAGCAAGCCCGCCAACACGAGCAGCGCGATGGAGCGGCGCAACCACAGGAACCGCCGCTTGCGACGCTTCCGCCGGGACGGCCCCATCAACGGCACGTCTTGCCGGTCATCCGCTGTGGCGGTGCCGGGAGACGGGTCGAGGGGCGGTGGCGGCGTCGTCATCAGGGGTCATCCGGGCGTTGGAGGGTGACGTAACGCAATACCTTACCATGCGTGCCCCGCCTCCCCCCAACTCCGGATCTGGCCTTAACATTAATTCAAACCAATCAACGGTGAGTTCTTGACACCCCGCGCGGGACCTTGGTATAGTGACTCCCGTGCTCGAAAGAGCGCACTCTCATTCCGCCATAGCTCAGTTGGTAGAGCGGGTGACTGTATTATTAGCAGCGCTACTTCGCGAGGGGTAGTGGAAAACCCTGAATATCGGTGAATATCCTGCAGAGGGCAACGCCGAGGCACAACCCGCAAGGGGAGGCCGTAGAGACTACCAAGGGGCATCTCTCTGAGATGATGGCATAGTCCAGTCCACGCGTATAACTCAATGAAGGCGTGGGGTATCTGTAATCACTAGGTCGTAGGTTCGAGTCCTACTGGCGGAGCTGAGTAAGACCCTGGTTTCCAGCGATGGAGACCAGGGTCTTTATTTAGGCACCCGACTTTGCTTCTTTTGTTTCGTCCCGCATGGAGGAGACGCATGCCGCAAGAGGAGTTCAGGAAGGTTGGCGAGGGTACATAGCTTTCGCAAGCAAAATTAGCGAAGTTGGGTGTACTAGCTAGAAGCTTGGTGTCCTGCTGAGTTCCCGCCTGGTGCAGCGTGCCTGTTAATCACTAGGTCCGTGGTTCGAGTCCACGTGGCGGGGCTGAGTCAAAAGAGTCTTCCGGAGTAATCTGGAAGGCTCTTTTCTTTGTCCAGATGGACGCTGTATAATCCCTCTATGAAACATATGTTCTAGGCGCGAGGGATGCATGCCGAACTGCAAGAAATGTGATCAGTACTTCCCGCTCAAGCAGGTCGTGGACGGCAAACCGCGCGTCTTCACCTCCCGTAAATTCTGCCTCGTCTGTTCGCCATTTGGGCAACACAACACGCGAAAGTTAGAGGCTACGAGGCCCGAACGAGTTCACACCTGTATGCTTTGCCTGAAGCACTACAATGCAGGGAAGGGCCAGTACAGCAACACGTGCCAATCTTGTCGCGGCGTCTACTACCGGCGACAGTTGAAGCTCCGGGCGATCGAACACCTGGGCGGCTGTTGCCAGCTTTGCGGATACAGCCGCTGCATCTCCGCGCTGCACTTCCACCATCGGGATCCAAACCTCAAAGACTTCACGTTCGCGAATTACAGCCGGAGGTGGGAACGACTCCGCGCGGAGATAGAGAAGTGCGTCTTGTTGTGCGGCAATTGCCACTGCGAAGTCCATGCCGGCCTCGCTTCGATCGAGTCCCCCGGACCCGCCGGGCTCGGCCGTACTGGGGTTAGGACCCCGGGCGGTACCAGCGGATGAAGTCGGTCACGCCCCACTCGAAGGCGTCCTTCAGCCGCGTGAGCGGACCAAGCGCCCGCGGCCGCGGGGCAGGAGGCGGCGGGTAGGTCGCCATGTAGGACAACTCGTCCGCGAGCTCCTGATCCCTGGCGTTCAAGACGGGCGCGGGCTTTGGGGGCCGGGCGGGGAAGTTGGGGCGCGCAGAAATTGGTTGGAGCATGGGGAACCTTCCTCGGCAGTCGCGGGGGCTGGCGCCAGTGCTGGGGCGCTTGGGGACATCGTCGGGTAGGCGTGGGGACAACCGAGGGACAAAGCTCTAGCAACCAAGGCCCCATGCGGCGCGCGGCGGGTTGCGCTAAGATGTCCGACCATGGAACGCCTTTGGATGAGCTTGGGGGCCGCGAGCGCGGCGATATCGGTCGCCTGTGGGGCCTTTGGGGCCCACGCCCTGAAGGCGCGCGTCGCGGCGGGCCTGCTGGCGCCGCAGCGGCTGGAGGTCTGGCACACCGCGGCGCAGTACCAGATGTGGCATGCCCTGGCCTTGATGCTGGTGGCGATCGCCATGCGCACCGGCATGGTGGGGCGAGGCCGCGCGATCCCGGTGGGCCTGCTGGCGGGCACCGTGCTCTTCTCGGGCAGCCTCTACGCCCTGGTGCTCACCGACGTGGCCGCCTTCGGGGCCATCACGCCGTTGGGCGGCGCGACTTGGATCGCGTGTTGGATCGCGATCGCGGTGTGCGCCGCGCGCCGCCCTGACGGCGCCAGTTAGGGGGCCTCGCGGGGCCCCCGGGGTCGGGCTACTTGCCGAAGTGCTCCGTGATCACCTTGGCGACTTCGGCGTCCTTGATCGCAGGCAACGCCTGCAGGAACGCCTCGACGGCGAAGTTGCTGGAGCGGCCGTCGTTCACGTTCTCGCCGTTGCGCACGATGCCGAACTCGTAAGTCACGTCGCGCTGCTCGACGATGCAAAGGTTGCCGCCATCCCGGGTGCTCGCCTGGATATGGCGGGTCGCCAGGTGCCAGAAGGGCGCGTTCGGCGGCGGGCCGGCCACGAACTTGACGTCCGTCAGGCCCAGGAAGGGGTTGGGCGCCAGCAGCTTGGCGCGGAACTCCTGGGCGGCCTTGGCGAGCTCGGGGTCGGCCGTGGTGGCCGCCTGGTCCAGCGCCTCGGCGATCTGCGCGATCTTCTTGGGCACGGAGATCTCATCGTAGTTGTAGTGCGCCAATACCACCTCGCCCATGTCCTCCAGGCGCAGGAAGCCACCCATGGTAGTCTTCGCCGAGAAGTGGCGCTTGGCCTTCTTCTTCGTGACGTCGCCGCCCTCGCCGGCCTCCAGCTTCGTCAGGCCCAGGAAGGGGTTGGCCTTGGCCTGCGCCGCGATGGCTGCCGCGGTGTTCGGGGTGCCGACGGCGGGAGCGTGGGAGCAACCCGCCAGGGCGATGGCGGCGGCAACCAGGGCGATGGCGTATTTCATGTCAGGCGGCTCCTAAATTATGGTCGAGGTAAGGTTTGGTGATGAGCAGGTTATCACTGGCGAATGGTGCGGCACTGACGTCTTAATTATTAAGGATAATTTAAGAAGAGGGGTTTTTTGGTTTAAGAGAGCGAACAAGGTGACGTTGACCTGGCAAGCTTGGGTATGAGTCCCGCATGAAGTTGGCTCCTTGCATCCTCCTCGCCCTGCTTAGCGGTTGCGCGGCCACGCCGCCGGCCACTCCGTCGCCCCAACTGATCAAGGCCGCCATGGCCTTCGTCCAGGGCGCCGTGGTGGAGACGCAGAACCCGGCCAACCTGGCCATCGAGGGCAACGGCTTCTTCCTGGTGGCGCGCAAGCCCACGCCAGCCACCTGGGACGACCTGGCGTTCACGCGGGACGGCGTGTTCAAGTTCGAATTCACGCCGGAGGCCACGGGCGCCCGCGGCGTCTATCGGTTGGTGAACAAGGACGGCTTCTACGCCTTCGGCTATGCCAGCCCCGCGATCGAGAACGTCCGACCTTTCGGCACCCCGCCGGAAGAGTCGCAGGGCACCCAGCTCGCGGACCTCGATGTCACGGCCACCCCGGATACGTTGGGCGGCACCCCGCGCCACGTGCCGCTCAAGCCGATCGAGGTGCAACTGGCGACCAACCCGGATGCCCCGAACGCCTTGACCTTCGACAACCAGGGGCTCTTGCGGGTGAAGGGACAGGCGCCGCACGACGCGGACGGCAAGCCGGCCAACATCTACGTGGCGCTCGCCACCGTCGACGAACGCCTGGGACTGCGCCGCATGAACGGCGATTTCGACGCCGGCATGCCCTACTACCTCTATCAACCGGCTGCGGGGCAGATCCACGCGGGGGTGGCGGGCACGGGCAACGGTTCGGATCCCCGGCTGGTAGGGGCGTCCAACGTCCTGACGCCAGGGGCCGCCGAGCAGCCCGTCCCCGTGGACGCGATCGCCGACGTCTTCGCCCGGCTCAACAACCGCTAAGGCTTCGGCGGCAACCCCAACAAGCGCGCGGCGTTGCCATACAGCACCTTGTGCCGCAGCACGGGCTCGCCCTCCGTTGCGATCAGCACCTTCGCGAGTGGCAAAGCCGCATGGTAGAACGGCCAGTCGCTGCCGAAGAGCACGCGGTCCGGCGCCTCGTGCACCAGCTTGCGCACCATCGGCAGGCCCTGGCTCGACATCTCGAGGTAGACGTTGGGGTAGCGCTTGGCGAGGTCCAGGCCGCGGTCGGCCTGCAACGCGCCGGAGTGCCCGAGCACGAAGGTGACGTCAGGGTTGTCGGCGATCGGACGCTCGTAGTAGGCCACCTGGGTCAGCTCGCGGCTGAGGGGGTTCTCGATGCCCACGGGGCCGCAATGCCAGAACACGACCTTGTGCAGCCGAGCGGCCTCGCGGTAGAGCGCCTGGGCGCGCGGGTCGTCGGGACGCGTCAGCTGCACGGCCGGGTGGAACTTGAAGCCCTTCGCGCCCGCCGCGGCCTGGGCGTCTAGCTTCGCCGTGGCGAAGGCCGTGTGCGGGTGGACGGAGCCGAACGGGATCAGGCGTGGCTCGCGCTTCGCCACCGCCAGGGCCACGCCGGCGTTGTCCGAGCCGAACGGCATGTCGATGGCCAACAGCACGCTGTTCACGATGCCCAGGTCGTCCATCTCGCGGATGATGTCCGGCGCCGTGTGGGTGCGGCGCATGCCGTCGGGGCCCTGGCTGTCGAGGGTTAAATCCCGTTCTAATGCGTGCTTTTGCTCCTCGGTGAAGTTCCGGTTGGCGTACGGTTCCAGGTCGAAGGCGCAGCAGGTGGGGAGGTAGTGCTCCGTCTGCGGGTGCAGCTTGAAGAGATCCACGCTCATCGGCGGGCCGAAGGCGAGCGCCATGTGGGTGTGGAAGTCGATGATCGGCCCGATCGTCTTGTCCTTCACGCGCACGCGGCCCTCCGGCGCCGCCTCGAACCAGGGCAGGCGCGCCAGGTCTTGGAGGTTGGCGAAGTGGTAGTTGGGCGTGGCCGCGGCGAGGGCGGCGGCGATGAGGACGCGCATCGGAGACTCCTTTTCGGCTATCATTCCCGCACATGGAAGCGCTCGCACCCTTGTACGGCAGCTTCACCCGCCTGGCCCTGGACGGCCCGGCGGGCGAGCACGGCGCGCGCCTGACGTTCGAGGGCCGCCCGGTCGGCGTCTTGAATGCCTGGGGCGAGGGCGATCTGGCGTTCGCGGCGGCCTTGGCGGCGCCTTTGGCGGCCTGCCCGGACCGGGGCTTCGCGCTGCGGTGCTTGGGGGCGATCGCCGCGCTAAAAGCCGCCCACCACCCGATCGACTGGATCGGCGTCTACCGGGTCGAGGGCGCCGACCTGGTCTTGACGGCGCAACTGCTGGTCGCGGCCGACCACCTGCGCATGCCGATTTCGGAGGGCATCTGCGGGCAGGTCGCGCGCGAAGGCCGCGCGATCTACGTGCCGGACGCGACGGCGGAGCCAGGCTTCATTCCTTGCGAATTCCCGACGCGCTCCTCGTTCGTCGCCCCGATCATGGATCCAGATAACCGTGTTATCGGAGAAATCGAACTCGACGCGCTGGATCCCCACGCCTGGGATTCGGCCACCCGCACGCTGTTCGAGGCCGCGGCCCGCACGATTTAGGCCGGCGTCGGCGAAGACGTCGGAGTCGGTGTCGGGGTGGGGGTGACGGAAGGTGTCGGCGTGGGCGCAGGCGTCGGCGTCGCGGTCGGCGCAGGCGTTGGGGTGGCCGTGGGTACCGCGGTAGGCGCAGCCGTCGGCGCAGGCGTCGGTGCTACGGTTGGCGCGGCCGTCGGCGCGGCGGTAGGGACCGCGGTCGGGGTAGGGGTCGGCGCGGCGCCCGGCGGCACGATCGTCAGTTCGGCCAGCCCCTTGAACTGGGAATCGAGTGAATAGGCCGCTACGATCGTCACCCGGCCCGGCTTGAGCGCCGACACGCGTCCGGCGTTGTCCACCGCCGCGATCGTGGCGTCGCTCGAGGACCAGGTCACGTTGCCGTTGATCTGGCCGTCCGCCAGCCGCACCGCCGCGGTCAACGCCTGCAGGCCGCCCTGGGCAAGCGTCAGGCGCTCCGGATCGATCGTGATCGACTTGACCACGTTGTTCGCCAGCACGTTGATCGTCAGGGTGGCCACCTGGTTGGGCGCGCTGGGCAGGCTGGCGGTCAGCGTCGCCGTTCCCAGCTTGAGCGCGCGTGCCTTGCCGGTGGTGACGTCGACCACGCCGGCGTCGGACGACGACCACTGCAGCGCCTCCGTCAGCGGCGCGCCGTCGGTGGTGGAGATGAAGGGCGCCAGGGCCTTCTCGTCGCCCACCCCCATCGCCAATACCGGCGTGGCCGTGCGCAGGTAGCCCGCGGCCATGGTGCCGGCCACGGTACCGCTGGTGTTGACCTTGAAATCGCAGCCGGCGGTGAAGGCGAGCGCGAGCGCCACGAGCAGGGCGGGACGGAAGGACATGGGGGACCTCACAGGGGGAAGAAGATGCCGCCGAACAGGCCGCCGCCGGTGCTGGGGTAGAACTCGTAGCGGCTCTCGGCTTGCAGGAACAAGGCGCGCACGCCCACGAAGACCGACTCGCGCGAGACGAAGCTCAGGTTGGCGTTGGCCTGCTGGTTGTAGAGCTGGCCGCCCACCCCTGCGAAGGCCTGCATGCCCGGGATCAGACCGGCGGTGGACATCAGCACGTCGCCGCGCACGCCCCAGCCGGGGTTCAGCGAGGCGGCCGTCGCATCCTTGGGCAGGAAGCCCATCGCGCCCATCCGCAGCCCGAAGATCCAGAACAGGTCCTGGCGGCCGGCCAGCACCAGGGAGCGGTAGGGGCCCAGGCCCAGGGTGCCGCCCTCGCCATACTCCATCTCGAAGGACTGGTTGAAGCCCAGCTTGCTCCAGTTGATCTCGAAGGGCTTGTCGTCTTCCTTCTTGTCCGCGGCCTGGGCCAGCGCCGGGAAGGCGGCGATCGCCACCACCACGGCGGCCAAGATCGAGGTACGTACCAGCATGAGCTTCTCCCACCAAGACGAGACATCGGCAAGGTACCCGCCACGAACGGCCACCAAACAAGCGGCGATTGCGTTGCGGGGCCGGGCCATTTCCCCTACCATACCGGAGCAACGCCTGCTTGCGGAGGACCCGATGCCCGCTCCCGCCATCCAATCGCCGCCTGCGCGCGAGCTGGTGGCCCGCTTCGGCAGCCCGCTCTATGTCTACGACGCCGGTCAGGTCCGCGCGGCGTACCGAGCGTTCGCCGGGGCCTTCCCGTATGCCCCGCTGGACCTGCATTACGCGATCGTCTGCAACAAGAACCGTTACCTGGTCGCGGCCTTGGCCGCGGAAGGCGCGGGCATCCACGCGAACACGCCGGGTGACGCCTTCGCCGCCTTGGAGGCCGGCGTGCCCGCCGACCGCATCGTGTATTCCGGCACGAACCTGAGCGCCGACGACTTCGCGTTCCTGCTCCCGCGCGGCATCGCCATGAACCTCGACTCGCTGGATCAGCTGCGCGACCTGGGCGGTCGCGCCCCCGTCGGGCTCCGACTCTTGATCGACGAGCCCGAGGCGGCGAACCGGATCGGGGTGACGCAAGCCGAGTTGCCGGAAGCCTTGGCCCTCGCCACGATCACCCGGCTGCACATGTACGCCGGCACCAACACGCTCTCCCCGGCCCGCTTCCTGGCCTGCCTGGATCGCCTGATCGCGGCGTCCGACCTGCTGCCCGACCTGGAAGCCATCGATCTGGGCGGCGGCTTCGGCGTGCCCTACCGCGAAGGCCTGCCGCCGCTCGACCTGGCGGCCCTCGGCCACGAGGTCGCCGAGCGCATGGAAGCCCTGTCCGCGCGCCGGGGCCGGCGCATCGGGTTGGTGGTGGAGCCCGGCCGCACGCTGGTAGCGCAGGCAGGCACGCTTTACATGACCGTCGTTTCCGTGAAGGAGCGCGGCGGGAGGCGCTTCGTGGGCGTGGACAGCACGGTCGGCAACATCGTGGTGCCCAGCGTCTACCACCCCTACCACCGCATCGAAGCGCTGGAGCCGCGCGGCGGGGCGCTGGACGTGCCCACCGACATCTGCGGCAACACCACCCACTCGCGCGACTTCCTCGGCCGCGATCTGCGCCTGCCCGCGTTGCAACCCGGCGACCTGCTGGCGATGCACGATGTGGGCGCCTACGGCTACGCCATGTCCAGCCACTTCTTGAACCGGCCACGGCCGGCGGAGGTCGTGCTGGACGGCGGCAACGCCATCCTGACCACGCGCCGCGAAGGCTTCGCGGACCTCTTGTCCACCTGGGAGGCGCCATGAGCGGCATCTGCGGCTGGGTCGGCGAGGCCGACCCCGCGACCCTGACGGCCATGCTCGACGCGATCGACTACCGCGGCGATCGCACGGACACGGCCTTCGCGCCCGGAGTGGCACTGGGCTACCGTTGGTGGGGCGATCGCCCCGGCAAGGCGCCCGGCATCTTACGCGACGGGCCGCGCCTCGCCGTCATGGCCGGCACCCTGGCCCCCGCCGTGGCGGACCCCGCCGCCGCCTTCCTGGCGGGGCTGCCCGCGGACGTGGACGGCGCCTTCGCCGGCGCCCAGTGGGATGGCGAGTACCTGACGCTGGTGCGCGATCCGTTCGGCGTGCGCTCGCTCTACTACGCCACCCACCAGGGCGTCTTCTACTTCGCCAGCGAGCTCAAGCAGCTGCTCGCCATCCCCGGCTTCCCCGTGGAGCCGGATTTGGTGGCCATCCACAAGTACCTGACGTACTCGTTCGTGCCCGGCGAGGCGGTGCCCATCCAGGGCGTGCGGCGCCTGTTGCCCGGCCATGTCGCCACCTGGCGCGACGGCCGTCTGGCGACGCGGCGCTACTTCCAGCTGCGCGAGGACATCGATCCGGCATTCGAGGCCGACCCCAAGGCCGCGGTCAAGGCCGTCCGCAAGGCCGGGCGCCAGGCCGTGGCCCGCCGCCTGAACGGCGAGACGGAGGTCGGCGTGTTCCTCTCCGGCGGCCTGGACTCCTCGGCCGTGGCGTTGTGGTTGAAGGAAGCAGGCGTGGGCGTGCGGGCGCTGGGCCTGGACTTCGGCGCGGCCAGCGTTGAGCGCGAGGAGGCGATCCAGGTCGCCAAGGCGCTGGAGATCCCGTTCGAGCTGGTCAAGGTCGGCGGCGAGGACCTCGCGCCGATCCTGTTCGATCTGGTCTGGAAGCTGGACCTGCCGTTCGGCGACGCCGTGACCGGGCCCCAATACCTGCTGGGCCGCGCGGCCCATGCGGCGGGGCTCTCGGCCGTCTTCAACGGCGAGGGCGGCGACCAGCTGTTCGGCGGCTGGACCGCCAAGCCCATGCTCGCCGCCGCGCTCTTCCCCACCTACGGCGAGGCGGAGAGCCCGGAAGAGCAGTACTTGCAATCCTACCACCGCTTCTACGGGCTCGAGGACCAGCTCTACACCCCGGCCTTCCAGGCCCAAGTCGGCGGCCCCGGCCAGCGCCGCGCGCACCTGGCGCCCTATCTGGGCGAGGCGAGCATGGGCTTCCTGAACCGCATCCGGCTGGCGGACATCGCGCTCAAGGGCTCGCAGAACATCCTGCCGCGCGCGGAGCGCATGGCCAACGCCTGGGCGCTGGACGTGCGCGTGCCGCTCTTCGATCGCCGCCTGGCCGTCACCTCCTTCCGCCTGCCGCCCCAGCTCAAGCTGCACGGCGTGGTCGAGAAGTGGGTGCTGAAGAAGGCCGTGGGCAAGCACCTGCCCGAGGAGATCGTGTGGCGCAAGAAGTCGGGCATGAGCGTGCCGATCACCGACTGGGCGCTGGGCCCGCTGGCGCCCGTGATGCACGACTTGTTAGGTCCCGCTGCGCTGGCGAAGCGCGGCTACTTCGAGCCGGCCTACGTGGCCCGGCTGCTGGCCGGCGAGGGCGAGGCGGGCGACGTGCGGCGCCGCCGGGTGGGCGAGCGGCTCTGGGCGCTTGCGATGCTGGAGGCCTGGTTCCGGGTGTTCGTGGATGGGCGGGGGAAGCGGCCATGAAGTGCATCTACTGCGAGGTCGACTGCAAGAAGAAGGAGCGCCCGGACGGCTGTTGCCCGGGGTGCAAGCACCGCTTCGCCTTCGACCCGGCCAACGGGGACCCGTTCACCGACATGGCCTTCAAGGCGATGATCGACCGGGTCTCCGTCAGTGGCAGCGTCCGTTGGGGCAAGGAGCACCTCTTCTACGAGCTCGCGCGCAAATTCTTGCACAAACGCAGTTCCGCTGCCTGGGTTGGCAGCATCGCCGTCGGCGTCGCCGGCCTGGTCACCGGCTTCATCTTCGGTTCACCCGTGCTGCCGCTTCTGGGTACTGGCCTCGCAGTCGGCGCCTGGTACAAGGGCCGCTCGCCCTTCGTGCCCCTGACAGACGACCTATTCGAGACGTACTGGAAGCGCTGGCGTGACACGCACCCCCTTTCGCGCGGCGTGATCGATCGCCCACCGGGCGATACCCCGCCGCGCCAGGTCCTGGAAGCCGACATGGCGCACTATTCCTTCGACCGGGCGGTCATCTGCGACCGCGCACGCACGGTCGATCTGCTGCTCGCCAACAACTTCCACTTCGAGAACAACTGCGCGGTGCTGGGCGTGAAGGGCTACCCCAAGGCCACCTTCGAGCTGGTGCGCAAGATGCTGCGCCAGAACCCGCGCCTGCAGGTCTTCGTGCTGCACGACGCCACGCCGGAAGGCTGCAACCTGGCCCGCCACCTGGCCGCCGACCCGGCCTGGTTCCGGGGCATTGGCCGCGTGGTTGACGTGGGCATCCGCCCGCACCATGCGGCAGCCTTCAAGGGCGCTTTCCGCAAGCCGGCCCCGCTCACCGACACGGCCGGCTTGCTTCCCGGCGAGGCCGAGTGGCTAAGCAAGCAAAACTTCGAGCTGGCCGCGATCCGGCCGGAACAGGTGATCAAGCGCCTGTTCAAGGCCATGTCGGCCCAGCCGACCTTGGTGGTGGACCGTCCGACCTTCCAGGTCGGCATCCAGGGCCATCACGACTCGACGGACCACCCCGCCGGCCCGGGACCCGATGTGGATGCCGCCGGCCTGGACGTCAGCGGCTCTTGGGACGCGGGCCAGGACGGCAGCGGCAGCTGGGGTGCGGATATGGACTCGTTCGGCGGCGATGCCACCGCCAGCGACGGCGGCGGCGACAGCTTTGGCTAGCGAGACGCTCCTGCGCGTGCAGCCCGGCGTCCCGCTCGGCACGGAGGGCTTCCCGGCCCGGCCGACCGGCCGTATCGCGGGCAGCGCCGCCACGGTCGACCTGGCCGCGGACTGGGACTGCTGCACCCTGGACGGCGCGCCGATCGGGGACCTGGCCGCCTGGCGGCGGGTGCTGGCTTCCGATCGCCTGGCCGACGTGCGCGGCGCCTTCGCCGTGGCCTGGCGCGGCCCGGCGGGCGAGCTGAACCTGGCCCGGGACGGCCTGGGCGAGCGCCCCTTGTTTTACGCAGCGCTGCCAGACGGCTGCCTGTTCGCCTCCTCGATCGCCGCCGTGCTGGCCACCGGCCGCATCCCCCGAACGGTGTGTCCCGTCGGCGTGGCGCGCTACCTGAGCTACGCCTACATGCCCGGCCGCGAGACCCTGGTGCCCGGCATCTTGGAGGTCTTGCCGGGCGAGGTGGTGAGTTGGGGCGAGCAAGGCCTGGCGCGCCGGTGGTTCTGGCGCCTGCCGCCGGAATCCGACGCCTGCGAGGACCCACGCCGCCTGCGCGCCGACCTGGAAACCGCCATGCGGCGTCGGCTGCCGCCAGGCCAACCGGTGGCGGCCACGCTGTCCGGCGGCATCGATTCCAGCCTGGTCGTGGCGCTCGCCACCCGCTTGCATGACGCGCCCGTCACCACCTACTCCGTCTCCTTCGGCCAGGAATACGCCAACGAGCTGCCCTGGAGCTCCCTGGTGGCCGCGCATTGCAAGACGAGCCACCACGTGGTCGAGCTGTCGCCGCAGGCCGTGCTGCGGCACCTGGACGAGGCGATCGCGATGCTGCACGAGCCAATAGGCGATCCGCTCACCGTGCCGAACGCCCTGCTCTTCCGCACGGCCGTGGAGGCCGGCCTGCCGGTGGTGCTCAACGGCGAGGGCGGCGACCCCTGCTTCGGCGGCCCGAAGAACCTGCCCATGCTGCTCGCGGAGCTGCTGGGCGGGGGCGACAGCTATGGCGGCCCGCAGCCGTACGCGCGCGAACGCAGCTTCCTGCGCGCCCACCAGAAGTGCTACGACGAGCTGGGCCAACTGCTGTCGCAACCGGTCCTCGACCATGCCCTCGAGCGCGAGGTCAGCCCCTGGTTCACCGACGCGCGCTACCAGACGCTGGTCACGCAGCTGCAGGCCATCAACGTGGCCTTCAAGGGCGGCCACCACATCCTGGCCAAGGTCGACGCCCTGGGCGCCCCCTTCGGCGCCCTGCCGCGCTCGCCGTTGTTCGACCGCGACGTGGTCGAGACGGCCTTCGCGATCCCGTCCCAGCTCAAGCTGCGGGGGTCCGTCGAGAAGTACCTCTTGAAGCAGGCCGTGGCCGACTTGCTGCCCCAGGCGATCATCGACCGGCCCAAGAGCGGCATGCTCGTGCCGGTCGAGGGCTGGTTCCAGGGCCCGCTGCTACCGGAGGCCAAAGAGCGGTTGCTGGACGGCCTGGCACCCTGGGGCCTGGTCGAGCGCCCTTACGTGGAGAAGCTGCTGGCCGGCAAGCTGGGCGGCCTGCGCCCCCGGCGCGGCGTGAAGATCTGGCTGTTGCTCACGTTGGAGGCCTGGCTCCGGACCGTGGTGCGGAGTTAGCGCGCCAGCCGGTCCATGAAGGCCTTGCGGAACTTCGCCACCTTGGGTGCTACCACGGCCGTGCAGTAGGACTGGGTGGGGTTCTGCTCGAAGTAGCGCTGGTGGTAGTCCTCCGCCGCATAGAACGTCCCCAGCGGCTGGATCACCGTGACGATCGGCGCGTTGTAGACGTCCTTGATCTCCGCGATCAGCTCACGGGCCGTCGCCGCCTGGCCTTCGTCTTCCGTGAAGATGGCGGAGCGGTATTGCGGGCCCACGTCGCCGCCCTGGCGGTCCTTGGTCGTGGGATCATGGACGGCGAAGAACACCCCAAGCACGTCCTTGTAGGAGACCACTTCGGGGTCGAAGGATACTTGCACCACCTCGACGTGGCCGGTCGTGCCCTCGCAGACCTGGCGGTAGGTGGGGTTGTCGACGTGCCCGCCGGTGTAGCCGCTGATGGCGCTCTTGACGCCCTTCAGTTCCTGGTAGACGGCCTCGATGCACCAGAAGCATCCACCGCCGAGGGTCGCCTTTTCGATTCGTTCGCTCATGTGCCCATTATACCGGGCGGCGGATGGCATAGGAATTCGCCTTCAAGACGAAGGCCAGGATCGCGCCCAGCATCACCACGAAGGCGATCGGCTCCAACGGGTTGTGCTCCAGGAAGGCGGCCACCACGCCGGCCGCGCCGAAGACCGCGGTGATCGTGCCTAGCGTGCGGCGGTGCTTGGGGTCGGGCCGCTGGAACGTGGCACCGATGGGGATTACCAGCACGCCCAGCACCCAGGCCAGCCAGCCCAGGGTGGGGTTGTGGGTGAACCATGCGGCGGCCGCGGCGACCAGGGCCACGATAATCGCCCCGCCGAACACCTCGGCACCCAGCTTCTGGTACGGCGCCAGCAGGTGCTTGCCGCGCGGGCTGAAGCGCAACATGAGCTCCAGCAAGGGATCGGCGGTCCAGGTCAGCAGGCAGAAGGCCACGTAAAGGTAGCGCAGCGGCTCCAGCACCGGCATGTACTCCGGGTGGACCTGTTCGGCGGTGCGGATCACGCGCGACAGCAACCACAGCCCGATCAGGATCCGCCACTGGTTCCCGCTGGAAAGCCGTGCGAGCCGGAACTGGAACCCCAGGAACAGGCGGTAGAACCAGTGCTTGGCCTTGAGCGCCGTGATATAGCCCTCGCGGGCGGCGTCTAGCCGTGGGTCCAACCGCAGGGCCTCGGCGAAGTGGTCCATCGCGCCCGTGTGGTCGCCCGATTCGAGCAGGATCCAGCCCTGGTTGAGGTGGGTGCGGGCTGCGTCCGGGTGCATCGCCAGGCCGGAGGCCATTGTGGCGCGGGCCTCTTCCACCTTGCCCTGCTTGATCAGGGCCTGGGCCCGCACGTTGACGGCAGACTCGTCCTCCGGGTCGAGCGCCAGGGCGAGGTCCGCCTGCTCCTGGGCGGCCACCCACTCGCCGCGCGCCAGGCGGATCACGCCCTTGAGGGCGAAGGCATCTGCCATGTGTGGGTCGAGCGAGATCGCCTCGTCCAGCGACGCATCGGCCTCGCCCACGCGCTCCAGATCCACCAGCACGACCGCCCGCACGTAATGCGTGAAGGCCCACTCGGGCGCCAGGCCCACGGCGGCCTGGGCCGCGGCCAGCGCCTCGTCCATGCGATCCAGCTGATCCAGGCACAGCGCCAACATGGCATGGGAGGCCGGATCTTCCGGCTCGCGCGCCAGCCCTTCGCGCAGCTCGCGTTCCGCGTCCGCCGGGCGGCCGTGCGCCAGCAGGAGCTGGGCGCGCTCGAAGCCCTGGCTCACTTGAGCTTGTCCAGGTACTTCAGCACGTCGTCGTAGGCGCCGCCTTGGTTGGCGAACATGGCGTAGTTGCGGGCGGCAGCGAACCACTCGCGCGTGGTGGGCTTCTGGTGCTTGGCGGCCTCCATCAGATCGCGCTGGGCGATCGGCTTGGGGACGCCGTCCTTGATGGCCTGGGCCAGCTTGCCTTCGATCGTGCGGTCCACCAGGCCCTTGAGGTCGGCGCCGGAGAAGTGCTCCGTCTTGCGGGCCACGGCGTCGGCGTCGATCGTTTCCACGGGCTTGCCGCGCAGCAACACGCGCAAGATCGCCGCCCGGGCGTCCTGGTCCGGCGGCGGCACGAACAGCACCTGGTCGAAGCGCCCGGGCCGGCGGAAGGCGGCGTCCAGGTGCCAAGGGGCGTTGGTGGCAGCCAGGATCAGCACGCCTTCGTTGGACGCCTGCACGCCGTCGAGCTCCGCGAGGAACTGGTTGATCACCTGGCGGCCGGCGCTCTGGCGCATCTCCGTGCGGCTCGCGCCCAGGGCGTCCACCTCGTCGAAGAACAGCACGCACGGTGCCTGGCGGCGGGCTTCCTCGAAGACGGCGTGCAGGTTCCGCTCGCTCTGGCCCAGGTACATGTCCAGCACCTCGTGCAGGCCCACGGCGATGAAGCCCGCTTGCGCCTCGCCGGCGGTGGCGCGCGCCAGCTGGGTCTTGCCGCAGCCGGGCGGGCCGTACATGAGGATGCCGCCGCCCGCGGCCTTGCCGTAGGCCTTGTACAGCTCCGGGTGCTGCAACGGCGCCAGGATCTTCAACCTGATTTGTTCCTTGAGGGCGTCCATGCCGCCCACGCTGTCGAAGCCGATGGCGGGCCGCTCCACGTCGGGGGCGTCCGGCCCGTCGCCGGGCTGCGGGCCCACCTTCACGCGTTCCACCTCGCCCAGCTCCTCCGCCAGGTCGGCGTCGGCGCAGGTCGGGTCGGCCGCCACGGCGCGGTGGTAGGCCCGGGCGGCGCGCGTCGGGTCGCCTTCCGCCAGCAGCAGGCGGGCGTACAGCGCCAGGGCGGCCGCGGGGGCGTCGGGCGATCGCTCGAGGTCTTCCAGCACCACCAAGGCCTGTGGGCGCTTGCCCTGGTCGTAGAACGCGCGCGCCAGCCCCAGCCGCACGGCCGGGTCGCCGGGCGCCAACGCCAGGGCGGCGCGGTACTCCGGCTCGGCCTCCGCCGCGCGCCCGGCCGCCATCAAGGCGTCGGCCAGCAGCTTGCGCAGGGGCGCGTTGTCGGGCGACACCGCCAGGGCGTCGCGGAGGGAGCGGATCGTCGCGTCATCGGCCATCCATCAAGTCTACCAAAATTCTGCTTGACGGAAGGCCGGTCCGCGATTAATATCATATCGCGATATATCGAAACGTATCGGAACCATTTTCGAAAGGCAGGCAAGCTATGTGGTGGTGCGGTGGAGGCCGGGCTTGGGACCGGCAAGATCACGATGACCTGACGCTCTCCGACAAGGGCTTCATGGCCATCATCCTGGACGTGTTGAAAGACGCACCGGGCAACGGTTACGACGTGGTCAAGGGGCTCGAGGAGCGCCTGGGCGACGTCCACACCGTCAGCCCGGGCAACGTCTACCCGGTGCTCCAGCTGCTGGAAGACGCCGGCTACGTGAAGGCCGAGGCGCCGGATGGACGCAAGTCCTTCACGGTGACGGACGAGGGCCGGGCCTACCTGGCCGAGCGCCAGGAAGCGCTGGAGAGCTTCTGGGCGCGCGTGGAGCGCGGCAAGTACAAGCAGGCCGTGTGGGAAGCCATCGGCGACCTCAAGGGCCTGGCCTGGGAGGTGCGTTCTACGGTGGCCGAGCGCCGGTTGGACCGCGAACAGCTGACCGCCATCCAGGCGGCGATCGCCAACGCGCGGGAGGTCATCGAAAAGAACCTGGCGGGTTAGGCGCCGGCCTAGTACCATCGGGCATGTCCGGGCCAGGCCCGGGCATGCCCGCGGCGCCATGAAAGGAGCTACCGTGTTCGGTAGGAAACGCTCCGGCCAGGACCGGCTCTTCGGCAAGGGAGACCTCAAGTACGTCTTCCTCGACCTCCTCAAGGAGAAGCCCCGCCACGGCTACGACCTGATCCGCGAGCTCGAAGAGCGCTTCGCGGGCCAATACACGGCGAGCCCCGGCACGGTCTATCCCGTGCTGCAGATGCTGGAAGACATGGGCCATGTGTCCGTCGAGCAGCAAGACGGCCGCAAGACCTACACCGTCACCGCGGCCGGCCTGGCCTTCATGGACGAGCGCGAGGGCCAGGTCAAGGAGATCTGGCAGCGCGCCCGCGGCTTCTGCGGCGGCGGTTGGGCCCAAGACGATTGGCACGAGATGATGGGCGAGCTGCGCGACCTGGGCACGCTCTTCGCCCGCGGCGGCAAGCTCGGCCGGCTGGACGCGGAGCGCCTGGGCCAAATCCGCGGGGTGCTCGCCAACGCCCGCCGCGAGATCGAGGCGATTCTGGCGCGCGACGGCGGCTGATGGCCACCGCCGAGCGCCGGGCCACCTGGCTCGAACTCTTCTACGACCTGGTCTTCGTGATCGCCGTGTCCAAGGTGGCGGCCCACCTCGAACACGAGGTGGGCTGGGCCTCGTTCGGCGCCTTCGCGGGCCTGTTCGTGGTGGTGTGGTGGGCCAGGTCGGTCTACTCCGCCTTCAACAGCCGCTTCGAGCTCGACGACCGCTTCCATCGCCTGGTGACGCTGGCCCAGATGTTGGCGGCGGCGGCGCTGGCCGTGCAGGTGGCCCACGTCCCCGGCGAGGGCGAGGTGGGCTTCGTGGCGGCCTACCTGGGCGTGCGCGCCACGCTCTTGTTGCTGTACGGCCGCGCGTACCAGCGCTTCCCGGATTCGCGCAGGCTGCTGGCCCAGCTGATGGCCGGGTACGCCTTCACGGGCGGGCTGTGGGCGGCCTCGCTGTTGCTGCCGGCGCCATGGCGCTACGGTCTGTGGGCGTTGGGCCTGGCGGTCGACATCAGCACGCCGCTGGCCTGCCGCGCCGGGTTGCGGCGGGTCCCGGCGGATACGGCGCACCTGCCCGAGCGCTTCGGCCTCTTCACCTTGATCGTGCTGGGCGAGGCGATCCTGGCCGTGGTCGCCAGCGTGGACCGCGCCGGCTGGAACCCCGCAGGCGACGTGGCCGCGCTGCTGGGCTTCGGCATGGCGGCAAGCGTCTGGTGGGCCTACTACAACTACGTGGAGCGCGCGCCGCTCCAGTGCAGCCTCGGCAACGGCCAGGCCTACATCTACCTGCACTTGCCGTTGGTCGGCGGCCTGACCATGGCGGGAGCTGGCGTGGGCCACGCCATCCGCGAGGCCGGCGGCGCGGCGCTGCCCCTCCCGACCGTGCTGCTGGTGGTGGGGGGGATGGCCCTCTGGCTGGGCGCGTTCCTGGCCATCCAGATCGTCACCTACCCGCCGTCCCTGGCGCGGTTGCTCTGGCGCGGCTACGGGCCCGCGCTGCTGGCCGTGGCGCTGCTGGCCCTGGTGGGACCCTACGTACCGCCCCTGGCGTTCCTGATCGGCATGCTGGCGTGCGTAGCGGCGCTGGCCGCCATGGACGTGCGCTGGCGCGTCGCCCTGCCCGCGCGGGCCTACGCCGTGCCCGAGGCCGACCCGCGCGACCAGGAGACGGTGCGCAAGCTCTACCGCGCGCCGGACGTGGACGTCAGCTTCGACCCCGCGCTCTGCATCCACTCCGGCGAGTGCCTGCGCCGCCTGCCGGACGTGTTCGCGCTCGGGCAACGCCCCTGGGTCCGCCCGGACCGGGCCGGCGCGGCCGAGGTGATCGCGGCGGTGCAACATTGCCCGTCGGGCGCCCTGCGGATCGAACGCCGCCCGGCGGAGCTCGCGGAAGCCACCTCCCACGCGCCCGCCGGCGGAGCCACGATCGAACTGGTCGCGGGCGGCCCCGCCTACGTGCATGACCCTGCCGGCGTGCGCCTCGACGGCGTCGACGAACCCGCCACAACGGTGGCCCTGTGCCGCTGTGGCAAGTCGCAGCGCTTCCCCTACTGCGACGGCTCCCACGCACGGACTTAAGCCCTCGTTAACTAGACATTAACCTATCGTTAGGAAGCTTTCGTCCCGGCGCCGCGATGATCCGTCCATGGCCTTCCCCTCCGGTCGGTGCCTCGCCCTGGTCGCCACGCTCGCGCTGGCGGCGGGCTGCGGGCGCGCCCAGATCCTCAGCGCGCCGGAGCGTCCGGCCGTCCAGCCCGAAGCCGCCTCGGCGCTCGCCAAGCGGCATCCCACCGGTCCGGGCTGGTACGCCGTCCAGCTGCATTGCCACAGCACCTACAGCGACGGCCACCAGGACGTGCCCGGCCTGATCGCGGCCGCCAAGCGCGAGGGCCTGGACGTGCTGGGCATCAGCGACCACGACAGCACCACCCAGTGGCTGGACCCGGCCGCCACCGCGGAGCGCGAGCTGCTGATGCTGCGGTCGCAAGAGGTGGAAGGCGTGAACAGCCACAACCACATGGGTCTACACGGCATGAACGGCATCACGCCCATCGAGCGGGGCTTGCCGCGCGACGACGCCTTCGCCCGCGCCACGGCCCGCCAAGCTACGATCGTGATCAACCACCCCACCAACAGCCGCTATCCGTGGGACCCCTTCGTGTTCGACGCGCGTGCGTCCGCCGTCGAGGTCTGGAACTCCTGGGAAGGCTTGCCCGACCCGGATCTGGGCGCCGACGACCGCGCGATCGCCTGGTGGTCGCAGCTGCTCACCAGCGGCGTGCGCGTGGCCGCCGTGGCGGGCGCGGACTACCACATGGCGCCCCAGCACGTGGGATCGCCCTGCACCCTGGTTTACGCGCCGGAACGCACGCAGGCCGCCATCCTGGGCGCCATCCGCGCCGGGCACACGATCCTGGCCCATGATCCCTACTCGGCCCGCGTCGAGCTCACGACGGAGGCGGGCGGCATGGCCGGCGACGAGGTGCCCGCGTACTCGCGCTTCGTCGTGCATGCCGTGGGCGCGGCCGGCCTGACGGTGCGGGTCTTCCGGGGCGCGACCCAGGTCGTGGAGCTGCCGGTCAAAGGCGCCGACTGGCGCGAAGAACTTACGCTGCCGGCGGGCGCCGGTGCGCCCTTCGTTTACGCCCGCCTGGACGGTTTCTCGCCCACTGGCAACCACCTGCGCAGCATGACGGGCGCCCTCTACCTCCAGTAAGTCCGCGCAAGATCCGGGAATGATGGGCCCGGAGGAGCTGGTTTGGAGTTGGAACGGGCGGAAATGGCCGCGCCCGCGCTGCTGCGGAGCCGCGCGATCGAGCGCAGTCCTATCTACTACGGCTGGGTCGTCCTGGCCGCGGGCACGTTCGGCATGGCCATGACCATGCCGGGGCGGACGCACGCGATCGCCGTCGTGATCGACCCCATCATGGCCGACGCCGGCGTCTCGCGCGGGATCGCCTCCGCCTTGTTCATGGCGGGCACGCTCGGCGCCTCCTTCCTGATGACGCCCTTCGGCCGCTGGCTGGACGCCCAGGGCCCGCGCCGCGCCGTGGCCGTGGTCTGCGTGCTGTTCGGGCTTTCCTGCTTCCAGATGGCGCTGGTCTCCGGCCCGGCCACCCTGCTGCTCGCGATCCTGACGCTGCGCGGCTTTGGCCAGGGCGCCCTGAACGTCGTCAGCCAACACGTGATCAACCAATGGTTCGTGCGGCGGCGCGGCTTCGCGATGGGGGTGGCGGGCGTGGGCGTGGCGATCGCCAACACCGTCTTCCCGATCGCCGTATCCTGGGCGATCGTCGCCCATGGGTGGCGCGCCGCATACTACGCCATGGGCCTGCTCACGCTGTGCCTGATGCTGCCGGTGGGCGCGGCCTTTTACCGCCAACGCCCGGAGCTCTACGGCCTGGTGCCGGACGGCCTCGAGCTGCCCGGCGAGGCCGCGCGTCCGCTCGCCGAGGAGCACTGGACGCGCGAAGACGCCATCCGCACCACCACCTTCTGGGTCTTCGCGCTGGGCGACTTCATGACCGCCGGGTTGGGCACCGGCCTGCTCTTCCACCATTACTCGTTGATGGCCGCCAACGGGCTCGACCGGCTGGCCGCCACCGCGTTGTTCCTGCCGCTGGGCCTGGTGACGGCGCTCTTCAACATCCTGGCCGGCATCGCCCTGGACCGCTACCAGCCGCGCCACGTGCTGGCGGTGGCGCTGGCCTGCCTGGTTGTGGCGCTGGGCCTGGGCGGGCTGGCTCACTCGCCGCAGGGCGTGCTGGCCTATGGCGTGGTGTTGGGGATGACCATCGGCATCGCCAGCAGCGTCACGGGCGTGGCCTTGCCGCACCACTTCGGGCGGCTCCACCTCGGCAGCATCAAGGGCGTCTCCCAGACCTGTTTCATCGCCGGCACGGCGATCGGCCCGGTGCCGTTCGCGCTGGCCTTCCAGTTCGGCGGAAGCTACTGGCCGGCCATTTTCGGGAGTATGGCACTGGCGATCGCGCTGCTGGTGCTGGCCCTGGTCCACCGGCCCGCTCGCCGAATATGAAGCTTTCGTGAACTGTGATCAAGTTCACGTCGGGTGATCCGATGGTTGCTTCAGCACCGCAAGATTTCCCACCGAAGTCATATCCAACGAGGAGAACACCCCCCATGCGCCTTCCCCTTTGCCTCGCCGCGGCCCTGATGATGACCGCCTGCGCCAACCTCCCCACCGGGCAGGTGCCCGGCACGTTCTCGGTCCCCGGCACGATCACCAGCGGTGGCGCCAGCACGGCGGCGATCGCCGGCGCCCAGCTGGTGGGCACCGTGACCGCCCCCGCCGGCATCCAGGCCGAGGGCGCGGCGGCCTTCTTCCACGTGGCCGAGGTCGGCGAGACGCCGCTGGCCGGCGCCGAGGTCTTCCTGGCCGATGCAGCCGGCAACGCCATCCCCGGCATCCCGTCGGTCAAGACCGATGCCAAGGGCAAGTTCACCTTCGACGACGTGCCCAAGGACTTCACCTTCGTGGTCGCTTGCCGGGCCAAGACCAAGGAAGGCAAGCCGGCGCTGCTGCAGACGCTCGCCAAGCCCGGCGCGCTGGGCGCTACGGTTGACGTCAGCGCGGCCTCGACGCTGGTCACGGCGGGCGTGGTGGACGGCTCCGACCTGGGCGATTTCAACCCGGCCACCTTCAAGACCGCCCTGGAGAGCACGCGCAAGCGCCTCAAGGAGACGGACATCCCCGACCTGTCCGACCGCGGCGCCTGCGTCAAGCGCATCGGCGAGCTGGCCATCGAGCTCAAGGAGCTGGGCTCCGCGATGGCCGAGCTCAAGAAGGACATGAAGGACCTCAAGAAGGACCTGGAAGAGCTGAAGAAGCAGCTGGCCAACCGCCAGCCGCCCGCGCGTCCGACCGAGCAGCAGGCCCAGCCGAAGCCCGAAGACCGCCAGCCGGTGACGGTGGCCGGCAACCCTGCCGAGGAATGTGGCTACACCTTCAAGCGCTTCGATCTCGACGGCGACGGCGTGATCACGACGGCGGAGTACGGCAAGACCCACCCCAACCTGACGGAGCAAGACCGCATGACCTCCGTCGCTACCGTGGTCGGCCATTTCCCGCTCGTCCTCGCGAGCGGCCCCGGCGCC
>JAQBPE010000245.1 GCA_028287685.1 Cyanobacteria bacterium RYN_339
CTCGCGGCCCCGGTGGTCGCCGGCCTCACGATCGCCACGGACACCGGCAGCTCCAACAACGACGGCATCACCGCCAACGCCACCCCCACCCTCGTGGGCGCCGCCCCCGCGGGCACGACCGTGCAGGTCTTCGACGGCGCCTCCGCCCTGGGCACGACCACGGCGGACGTCGCGGGGGCCTGGAGCTTCACGCCGGCCGCGGCGCTGGTGGATGGCGCGCACCTGATCACGGCGATCGCCACCGACGCAGCCGGCAACGCCAGCGCCGGCTCCGCGGCCCGCACCATCACGATCACGGCGGCAAGCCCCCCTTCGCCCACCATCACCGGCCTGACGGCCGCGACGGACACGGGCACCAGCGCGGCCGACGGCCTGACGCGCGACGCGATGCCCACGCTCACCGGCGTGGCGGCGGCCAACGCCCTGATCCAGGTCTTCGACGGCGCAACCCAGCTGGGCAGCGCCCAGGCGGACGGCGCGGGCGCCTGGAGCTTCACCCCCGCCGCGGCCCTGGCCGCCGGCGTCCACAGCCTCACGGCCAAGGCGACCAACTCGGCAGGCGCCGTGGGCGCGGCCAGCACGGCCTTCACGCTCACGGTCGACCTCACGCCGCCTGCGGCCCCGGCCATCACCGGCCTGACGGCCGCGTCGGACAGCGGCCCTTCGAGCACGGACGGCATCACCTCCGTCGCGAGCCCGACCTTGGTGGGCACCGCGGCCCCCAACGTCATCATCAAGGTCCTGGACGGCGCGACCTTGCTGGGGACCACCGCAGCGGACGCCACCGGCAACTGGACCTTCACGCCCGTCGCGCCGCTGCTGGGCGGCAGTCACGCGGTGGTGGCCGTGGCGGTGGACGCCGCCGGCAACGCCGGGGCGGCCTCGCCGGCCTACGCGCTGGTGATCGGCGGCGCCGCGCCGGCGACTCCCGTGGTGCTGGGCCTCACGGCGGCCACGGACACCGGCAGCTCGAACACGGATAACATCACGGGCATCGCCACCCCCACGATCCAGGGCACCACGGCGGCCAACGGCATCGTCCAGGTCTTCGACGGCGTGGCCCTGTTGGGCACGGCCACCGCCGACGGCACGGGTGCCTGGACGCTGACGCCGGCCGCCGCGCTGGCCTCCGGCAACCATGCGATCTCCGCGGTGGCGGTCGACGGCGCGGGCGCCACCAGCGCCGCCTCCGTCGCGATGAACATCGTGATCGACGACGGCATCCCGGCCTCGCCTGCCATCACGGGCCTGGCCGCCGGCTCCGATTCCGGCGCCTCCGCCGTGGACCACCTCACCAGCAACACGTTGCCCACGCTCACGGGCGTGGCCCCGGCCGACGCCCAGGTCCAGGTCAGCGACGGCGCCACCGTGCTGGGCACGGCCCTGGCGGACCACGCCGGCGCCTGGAGCTTCACCCCCGCCGCGGCCCTGGCGGAGGGCCAGCACGGGCTGACGGCCACGGCCATCTCCGCGAGCGGTACCGCTGGGTCGGCGTCCTCGCAATTCGACGTCACGATCGACACCCAGGGCCCGGCGGCGCCCGTCCTGACCGGTCTCACGGCCGCCACGGACTCCGGCTCGTCGGCGACGGACGCCCTGACCAACAACGCCACGCCCACCCTGGTGGGCACGTCGGAAGGCAACGCCGTGATCAAGGTCTACGACGGCGCGACCCTGCTGGGCAGCGCCACCGCGGATAACGCGGGCGCCTGGGCTTTCACCCCGGCCACGGCCCTGCCGGGCGGCCCCCACAGCCTCACGGCGACGGCCACCGACGCGGCCGGCAACGTGAGCGCCGCGGCCACCTTCCGCGCGATCCAGGTGGATCTGGCCGCCCCGGCGGCCCCCGCCGTCACGGGCCTCACGCCCGCCTCGGACACCGGCTCCAGCGACCACGACGGCGTGACCGCCACGGCGGCCCCCACCGTCACCGGCACCGCGGAGGCCAACGCGACGGTGGAGGTCTTCGACGGCGCGACCAGCCTGGGCACCACCCTGGCGGACGCGGCCGGCGGCTGGAGCTTCACGCCGGGCTCCAACCTGGCCCTCGGCACCCACCAGGTCCACGCCACGGCCAAGGACGGCGCGGGCAACACCGGCGGCGCCTCGGCGGACGCGGCCGTCACGATCACGACCGCCCCGGCGCCGTACCACCTCTCGGCCGTCGCCAGCTCCGGCGGCTTGTGGCTGGGCGACTTCGAGCACATCTCGATCGTGCCCGCGGCCGGTGGCCCGTCGTTGAGCGCCCACGACGTGCTGGCGCTGCCGGGCGGCGCTTCCCCCAACGTGCCCTTGCCGCCCGCGGTCGGCGGCCTGGTCCCAATGGGCGGCGCCCACCACGACGGCCTCCCCCTCGGCGCCGCCCCGGACGTCGCGCCGATGCTGCTCCTCCCGGACCTCATCCGCCACATGGGATAAGGCGCGGTCCTGCCAGCGCGCTTTAGATCACCGATTTCGAGAGGCCGAGCGGTTATCGTTGGGGCTGCATCCGCGCCACCCAGCCCCCTTTCCCCGATTGGTCGCCCCGTGCGCAAGCAACGTCCTCACATTCTGGCCTTAATCTCGGCCGCGAGCTTGCTCGCGGCCCAACCGGCAAGCGCCCTCACCCTGGCCGAGGCCGTGGAGCAGGCGATCGTCCGCTCCCCCGAAGTCGCGGCGCTGACCTCCCAGGTGGAGATCCAGCAGGCTCGCCAGGAGTTCGCGGGCCACGCCGGGCTGCCGCAAGTGGGCCTGGACGGCGGGATGGGCGGCCAGTACAGCAACCTGTTCGGCCGGGGTGCCTCCGTGCAGTTCCGCAAGGACATCGGCGGCAACGTCACCCAGCGCCTCTGGGACTGGCAGCGCACCGGCAACGCCGTGGAGGCCGCCGCGCGCCGCAGCCAGGTGGCCCAGCTCGACGTGGACCTGGCCCGTGACCGCACCGCCTTCAACACCGCGGAGGCCTACCTCAACGTCATGCGCCGGCGCCTGCTGCTGCGCCAGACCCAGGTCAACATCACCTACCACCGCTGGCTGGTGGACAGCGCCCGCGAGCGCGTGGCCAAGAACCAGCTCGCGAAGGCCCGCCTGACGGAGCTGGAGGCCCGCCTGGCCCCGCTCGCCGTGGACAAGATCGACCAGGAGGCCAACCTGGGCCGCGCGATCGTCACGCTCATGGAGCTGGCCGGCAGCGTGGACAACCTCAGCATGCCGCCCGAGGCCGACGTGGACGCCCGCGCATTGCGCGATGTGGACGCCTTCGTGGATGCCAGCCTCTCCGCCCACCCGGCGATCCAGCGCGCCAACCTGGCGGTCGAGGCCGCCCAGCGCGACCTGGACTCGATCCGTGGCGCCTTCTGGCCCTCCGTGGACGCCCAGCTCTCCACCCGCTACCTGGACGAGGCCGAGGGCCTGCGCGGGCTGCAGTGGGACAACCAGGCGTTGTTGCGCATGAACTGGGGCCTGTTCGGCCAGGGCGTGCCGGCCCAGGTCAAGGAGGCCGAGGCCACGCACAAGGTGGCGTCCGCCCAGCTGAGGCAGGCGCGCCAGGAGGTCACGCTCGACCTGCGCCGCTACGCCACCACGCTCAAGGCGATCGAGGACCAGGAGGCGATCCTGAAGGAGTACCAGAAAGCCGCCAAGTTCTCGATGGACGCCGGCATGGAGTACCTCAAGAAGACGGCCCACTTCGCCACCGACATGCTGGCGCTGGCCGACCTGATCTCGATCCGCTACCAGGCGGAAGGCAACCTGATCTCCAACCACGTCGACCGCCAGATCACGGAGCTGCGCCTGCTGCAGGCGGCCGGGCGGCTGGTGCCCACGCTCCAACGAGCCGCGCGGAAATGAGCCCGGCGGCGCCCCGCGACCACCGCCACGTCGCCGCGTGCCTGGCCTGGCTGACCGCCCGCGCCGGGCGCCCGCTGTCCCCGGAGCGGATCCTGGCCTCGTTGACGGACGGCCGCGACCTGGAGGACGGCCTGGACCTCGAGGGCATCGCCGCGGCCCTGCGCCGCGCCGGCATGGCCTTCGAGCCGGTCGCGCCGCCGCGCGGCAAGCCCACGGAGGCGCAGCTGCCCGCCCTGGCCCTGGCCGATCCGGACGGCACGCGCGTGGTGGGCATCGCGCTCGACGCCGACGGCAAGCCGGAGGCCCTGCTGTTCTCGGCGGAGACGCCGCGCGGGGTCGAGGTCGACCCGGGCACCTTCGCCGCCGGCGGCGGCATGACGCTCTGGCGCGTCTCCGCGCTGCCGCCCGTGCCCGTGGGCGACGACCTGGGCATGGGGCGCGCCGGCCGCCACTGGTTCTGGAGCCCCTTCGCGCGCCAGGCCAGCACCTATACCTACGTGATCGTGGCCGCCGTCGCCGTCAACGTGATCGGCCTGGTGAGCTCGCTGTACACCATGGCCGTGTACGACCGCGTGATCCCCAACAACTCGCTGGTCACGCTCTGGACGCTCTCCGCCGGCGTGGCCGTCGCCTACGTCGTCGATCTCGTCCTGCGCGTGCTGCGCGGCATCATGATCGACGTGGCCTCGCGCCGCATGGACGTGGTGATCAGCCGCGACCTCTTCGATCAGCTGCTGGGCATCCGCCTGGAGTACCGCCTGGGCTCCACGGGCACCACCGCCAACATGCTGCGCGAGTTCGGTACCGTGCATGACTTCTTCTCCTCGGCCACGCTGCTGGCTGTGGTGGACGTGCCCTTCGTGTTGCTCTACCTGGTGGTAATACTCGCCATTGCCCCCGCCTGCTTCTGGCCCACCGTGGCCGCCGTCCCCGTGGTGGTCGCGCTGGGCTTCCTGGTGCAAGCCAAGTTGGGCCGCGAGTCTCGCAAGGCCTACCTGGACGGCCAGGAGAAGCTGGGCGCGCTGGTCGAGACCTTGGGCGCGCTGGAATCCGTCCGCGCGCTGGGCGCCGAGCGCACGATGCGCGGCCGTTGGCGCGACCGGGTGGGCGCGAGCGCCATGAGCGCCTGGCATGTGCGCCACTACCAGCAGCTGGCCGTGAACGTGGCCGTGACGATCCAGCAAGTCGCCACGCTGGGCGTGGTGATTGCCGGCGTGCTCGCCATCCAGGAGGGCAAGCTCAGCCAGGGCGCGCTGGTGGCCGCCGTGATCCTGTCCGGCCGCGCGCTGGCGCCTTTGGCCCAGCTGGCCCAGATCATGAGCCGCTTCAACCTGACCCGAGTGTCGATGAAGGCGCTGACGCGCTTCTTCGCCATCCCCGTGGAGCGCCCGGAGGGCCGCACCTTCCTCGACCGGCCGCGCGTGCGGGGCGCCTACGAGCTGCGCGACCTGGGCTTCGCCTACGCCGGCCAGCCCCCCGTGCCTGTGGTGGCCGGCCTGAACCTCACGATCCGCCCCGGCGAGCGCGTGGGCGTGCTGGGCCGCGTGGGCAGCGGCAAGAGCACGCTGCTCAAGCTGCTGCTGGGCCTGTACCAGCCCACCACCGGCACGCTGCGCCTCGACGGCGTGGACCTCCGCCAGGTGGACCCCGCCCAGCTGCGCGCCCAGGTGTCCTACGTGGCCCAGACCCCCGTATTGTTCTCCGGCACCGTGCGCGAGAACATCGCGATCGCCCGGCCGGAGGCCTCCGACGAGGAGGTGCTGCGCGCCGCCACCCTGGCCGGCTGCGACACCTTCATCGGCCGCCACCCGCTGGGCTACGACATGCCGCTGGGCGAGCGCGGCGAGGGGCTGTCCGTCGGGCAGCGTCAGGCGTTGGCGATCGCCCAGGCCATGATCAAGGACGCCGACGTGCTGCTGATGGACGAGCCCACCAGCGCGATGGACGACCGCACGGAGGAGGAGTTCCGCCGCCGCCTGGCCGCGATCCTGCCGGGCAAGACCCTGGTCCTCGTCACGCACAAGCTGGCCGCGCTGGAGCTGGTGGACCGCCTGATCGTGGTCGATGGCGGGCGCATCGTGGTGGACGGCCCCAAGGAGCAGGTGCTGGGCGCCCTCATGGGCGGCGACCTGCGCCGCCACGAAGGAGGCGCGCCTTGATCCGGTCCGCGCGCGGCCTGTCCGAAGACGCCCTGCACGGCCCCAGCTGGACGGAGCGCGGCGTGATCGTGGTGCTGGCCGGCCTGGCCGCCGCCGCCTGGGGCTGGGCCTCGGTCTCTGAGATCGACATCCGCGCGCGTGGCACGGGCCAGGTGGTCACGGCCAGCGCCACCCAGGTCGTGCAGCACCTGGAAGGCGGCATCGTCACGGAGATAAGAGTCAAGAACGGCGACAAGGTCAAGCGCGGCCAGCTGCTGGTCCGCCTCAGCCCCACCAACGTGAGGGGCGAGCTCAAGGAGATCGAGGCGCAGTCCGTGGGCCTGCTGACCGCCGCCATCCGCCTGGAGGCCGAGGCCACCGGCCGCGACCCCGTCTTCCCCGGCGAGCTGCGCAAGCGCGCGGCCCAGGTGGTGCGCGGCGAAGAAGCCCTGCATCAGCTGCGGCTGGCCGCCCTGCAAGGCCAAATCGACGTGCTGGAGGCGGAGCTGCGCGAGAAGCGGGGCGCGCTCGCGGAGTTCGAGGCGCGCATCCCCACCATCCAGGACACCATGCGCATGATCCAGACCCAGCAGAAGGAGATCCAGCACCTGGTGGAAAGCAACGCCGCCAGCCCGCAGGAGCTGATCCAGCTGCGCAAGGAGCAGGCCCAGCAGAAGATCCAGCTGACGGTGGCCCAGCAGTCGATCCCGGGGGCCCGCGCCGCCGTCACCGCCGCCGAGCGCCGGGTCAAGGAGAAGCGCATGACCTTCGCCGCGGACGCCATGCAGCAGCTCACGGAGAACCGCACCAAGTTCCTGGCCCTGCAGGGCACGCTCGAGACGCGCCAGGAGCGCGTTCAGCGCACGGGCGTCACCTCGCCGGTCGACGGCGTGATCAAGACGCTGCATGTCACGACCGTCGGCGAGGTCGTGCCGCCCGGCCGGACGATCGCGGAAATCGTCCCCATCGGCGACTCGCTGGAAATCGAGGCGAGGATTTCACCGAATGACATTGGATTTGTCGTCCCCGGGCAGGCCGTCGACGTCCGCCTGAGCGCGTTCGACTATGCCGTGTATGGCAGTCTGCACGGGAAGGTCGCCCGCATTAGCCCGGACACGGTCCGCGACGAAGCGGACCCGCGCTTAATCTTTTACCGGGTTATGGTACAAACTGATCGTAACTATTTAGAGGGCCGAACCGGCAAGCTTTCCATCATGCCGGGTATGTTAGCAGAAGTAGACATCCAAACCGGTCGACGGACCGTGCTGGACTACTTCTTGAAACCGCTCACCCGCGCCCGCGCCACCGCCTTGCGGGAGCGCTAACCCAGGAGGGTCTCCAGGTGCTCCACGAAGGTCCCGACGATTCCATCCACGGCGAGCTCGTCTACCTCGAGCGCTTCGTGGACCGCCGCCCGAACTGGGCCCCGGTCGTCTTGGGCCGGCTGGGCGAGCTGGGCCAGGAAGGCCACGCCGACCTGCCGCGCCTGCTGGCCGAGCGCACGGTCAAGGCCAAGCACGTGGCAGCCCGCCGCCGCGCGCAGCTTGCCACCCGCGCCGCCGCCGTCGCCGTGCTCGTCGCCGGCGCCCCCGCCCTGATCGGCACCCCGGCCGCCGCCGCCAACCTGCCCGTGGTGGGCGCGTCGCACAAGAGCGACCTGCTGGAAGTCCGCATCGTGGACAGCCAGTCCGGCAAGCCCCTGTCCGGCGTCACCCTGCTAACGGCCGGCGAGGAGCTGGTGGGCGTGACGGACGCCAACGGCGCCGCGATGGTCAGCGCGAAGTACGCCCAAGAGCCCGTGATCAGCCTGGAGCGCGAAGGCTACCCGATGGTGCTGGTCGAGGGCAGCAAGCTGAGCAGCCGCAGCATGATTTCCATGCGCCACTTCTCCGCGGGCATCGAACAGGCCCGCACCACCGGCCCCATGGCCGCCCTGGCCGCGCTGGCCCGCAGCCCGCAGCATGCCGCCCCCAAGCCGCCCGGCTACGCCGGCGAACCCCCCGTCGCCGCGACCGTGCGCACCGCGCCGCCGGTCGAGCCGCTCGCGCCCTTCGCCACCGCCCCGAAGGACATGGACCCGGTCCAGCCGTTCGCCACCGCGGCCGCGCCCAAGGAGCCCGCCGCGCCGTTCGCCACCGCCCCCAAGGCGTTGGAGCCCGTGGCCCCCTTCGCCGCCGCACCCAAGGCCTTGCCTGCCGGCGAGCCGAGCGCGCCCTTCACCAAGGCGCCCCTGGCCGACCAGCCGGCCGCGCCGTTCGCCAAGGCCCCCGCGGTCAGCGCGCCCGCCGCGCCGTTCGCCAAGGCGCCCGCGCCCCGCGAGCCGATCGCACCCTTCTCGACGGCACCCACCTCCCAGGAGCCGCCCACCCCGTTCAAGGCCGGTGCCACCCGCCCGACCACCGGCACCATGGCCGCCGACGCCCAGGCCGCGCTCGAAGCCGCCGCCCGGGAAGCGGAAGACGATCACAGCGTGCTCGCCAAGGACTTGCCGGAAGACCAGACCGTCGAGCGCCCCGCCAGCGTGGCCCGCAACGCCGGCCTCCCCCTGGCCGCCCGGCCGGCCGGCAACCCGGTCTTCGACACCGCCAAGTCGGTGTCCGTCAAGCTCCCGCCGCGCTCGCCCCGCGCCAGCCAGCGCATCCGCGACGCCGAGTTGGCCTCCGCGCCGCCGGCCGCGGCCACGGTGGCGATCGCCCCCGAAAACCTGCCCATGCCCGCCACGGCGTCGTTGCCGATCCCGGCGGCCGCCCCCCAGGAGCCCGCACCCGGTTGGGCCGTGGTCAGCCTGCCCACCCGGCCGCGCCAAGTCCCGGTGGCCCAGGCCCCGGCGAAGCCCGCGGGCGTGATGGCCAAGGTCACGCTGCCGCCCCGGCCCCGCGCGCCGCAGATGGCCAGCGCGCCGCACGCCGGCGCGAACTTCAGCCGACCGGCCGTTGCCAGCTACCACGTGCGCAGCGGCGACACGCTGTCGGACATCGCCCAGCGCGAACTGGGCAGCAGCACGCTCTGGCACGTCGTCTACGACGCCAACCGCGACCAGCTGACCGATCCGCGCTGGCTCGAGGTGGGCCTGACGCTCAAGATCCCGCGCGGCAACGATGCGGGCGGCCAGGTCTACGTGGTCAAGCAGGGCGACTCGCTCTCGAAGATCGCCCGCGTGATGCTGGGCGACGTAAAGAAGTGGCGCGGCCTGTATGCCGCCAACAAGCAGCAGATCAGGGACCCCTGGTTCATCTTCCCCGGCCAGCGCCTGGTGCTGCCTGGCACCCAGAACCTCGCCCACCGCGACGACCGCTGGGCCACGGTCAGGGCGACGGTTTACCCGCCCGCCTAGCACGTGGAGGGCCCGGCAGACCTATAAGCTCTTACCGATGCCCGATCCCATCCGTTCATCGCCGTCCACCCAACCGTCGCGCCCGGCCAGCCAGCCGGCGCCCGCGACGGTTTCCGCTGCGTCGGTCGAACAAGACAAGCTGCGGCTCTCCGGCGTCCCCAAGATCCTCGCCGGCAAGCTCGACGTCAGCCTGAGCGACCTGGACGGCTTCGCCGACGGCAGCGAGGCCGACGTCTCGGGCACGCTCTCCGGCACGGTGCGCATCGAGCCCGCCTACCTGCTGGCGCGCCTCAAGGACGCCGTCAAATCGGACGGATCGAAGACCGTCACGTCAATCGCCTACGACGCCAAGGCCGGCGCCTACGTGGTCAAGGGCCGCGCCAAGCTCTTCGGCCTGCCCGGCCCCAGCTTCACGATCTCGCTGAAACCCGGTCCGGACGGGCGCCTGGAGCTGACGGGCCACTCGTGGGCGGACTGGATCGCTCGCCTGGTGGGCCGGCCGGACGCCACCGCCTCGCTGCGCAACCAGTTGGGGGCGCTGAAGGGCAAGAGCGGCGTGTCCGAACAAAACGGCAAGTTCTACCTGGACGTGCTGCAAGGCATGCAGATCCCCGTCGGCGGGTTGGGCGGCCAGATCCAGGTGACGGACCTGACCGGCCCGCGCAAGGTCACGCTGGATGCCGCGGGGGGCCTGGCCTTCACGCTGAGCAACGTCAAGTTCAAGGGCGGCACCCACCTGGGCGTCGCCACCAAGGCCGACGAGAAGCCCGACCAGGCCAAGCTGTCGGTCGATTTCGCGCTGCACGAAGGCAACCAGGTCGAGGCCCATGTCGAAGGCACGGTCGAAGGCAACTTCGACGCCGCCGAGCTGGAGCGCTTCGTCGGCGCCAAGAAGGAGGTGCTCGGGCCGTTGGGCAAGGCCGCGCACGTCCAGCTGACCCACGTGGTGGTCGACGGCACCTACTCCGACAAGGCCAACTGGCGCTCCACCGCCAGCGCGAGCGTCCAGGCGGAGGCCGAGAGCGGCTTCACGCTGTCCGCACCGCTGACGGCCGTGGTCGACGGCGCCGGCAAGTCCATCCGGGCCGACGCCGCGACGGCGACCGTCAGCCACCCGCTCACGGGCGCCGTGAAGCTGGGCGGCATCCACCTGACCAAGGACGCGGCCGGCCTGCAGCTGGACCTCCCCGCGGGCGGCCCCACGCCCTTCGCCCCGCTGGCCGCCACCGACGGCAACCGGCTGGGCCTGGTGATCAACGGCGAGAACTGGGAGAAGGCGCTGCTGGACGTGATCGGCCGCGCCAAGACCTCGATCAAGGGCGAGACCTTCGACTTCAGCGAAGGCAGCCACACCCAGGGCGTGCTGACGGCCCTGGCGGAGCGCGCCATGGCCGGCGTGCCCGTGCAGGTCATGGTGGACGGCCACAACGACTGGGCCGTGCGCTCCGCGGCCACGCTGCGCGGCGAAGGCCAGGAACCCTGGGCGCTGGCGCTGCGCCGCAGCCTCGAAGGCGGCACCGGCAAGTACGCCGCCCTCTCGCCGGACCAGCGCGCGCTGGCGCTGAAGAACCTGGCCGCCAACCTGGACGTGCGCGCCGTGCCCGGCGGCGCCCTGCGCACGGACCACCGCAAGATCTGGGTGGCCGACGGCGTGTTGGGCCTGACGGGCGGCATGAACCTGGATGACCCGATGCTGACCGGCATCCACGACGTCATGATCCCCACGATCGGTCCCGCCGTGGACGACCTCGTGAAGAACTGGTCCACGGGCTGGCAGGAGCTGGGCGGCAAGCCCGTGACGGCCAAGGGCGACCCCGCCCGTTACGCCGATCTGGTCGCCACGACCGGCTCGCAGGTCCAGGTCCTGGTCACGGACGACACGAAGGCGGAAATCGACCACGCCATGCTGGAGGCCATCAACGGCGCCCAGAAGCAAATCCGGCTGGAACACCAGTACTTCACGGATCAAGGCGTGATCCAGGCGCTGGGCGACGCGTTGAAGCGCGGCGTCAACGTCGAGGTCACGGTGCCGGAAATCGGCTTCGCGCCGTTCAACACCGGCAACCGCGCCCGCATCGCGCAGCTGCTCGACATTGCCCGGCAGCCCGGCGCCGGCAAGCTCGACGTGGGCTTCTTCCAGCAGAACGGCGACTACGGCCAGCACAACCACCTGAAGGCCCTCTCGGTGGACGGCAAGCAGCTGCTGGTAGGCTCCGGCAACATCGACCAGCGCGGCCTCGGGGGCTCGCTGCAGGGCGACGGCAACCGCATCCTCTTCAACCGCGAGCTGGATTACAAGGTCACGGACCCGGCCTACGTGGCGAAGTTCGACCGCGAGGTCTTCGACCACGACCACCGCCCCGGCGACGTGAAGCCGCTGCTGACCAAGGTGGCGGAAGACTGGGCCTACCCCGCGCTGGCCGAAGGCAACCAGACCTGGCCGAAGTTCCACGACCAGGGCGCGCAAGCCGCCACGGCCTGGCTGTTGGACGAGGTCAAGCGCACGTCGGCTGCCGCCCTCGCGGGCGTGCAAGACCGTTTGGGCGAGGGCCGCTGGTCCGCACGCAAGCAGCGCGCCAACCAGCAGTCCGCCCTGGACACGCAGGCCAAAGCGCTAGGCGCCGTGGGCACCAAGCTGGAGGCCGGCCGCCTGGAGCGCGCCGCCGCCCTGGGCAAGCCGGGGGCGCGCGCGGCGATCACGGCCAGCGTCGAGCGCCAACGCGCGGAGTTGGCCGCCGCCCTGCCCGAGGGCAAGGCCCGCACCGTGGCGCTGGCCAGCGTCGACCGCCTCGCCAAGGCGCTGGACGACCGCCTGGCCGCGGGCGAGGCCAACCCGAGCTGGTTCCTGGACGAGCTGGAGGCCGGCCTGGCGATGGCCAGCGTCCGCGCCGCCACGCTGCCCGCCCGCGACGCGCTGGCGGGCTTGATGGGGTCGGTCCCGCTGCCGACCTGGAACGCCGAGGTGGCGAAGACGCTGACGCCCGATGCGGCCGACAGCGCCAAGCACGGAGCCCTCAGCTTCCTATTCTAATGCTTAGCTTCCTGTTCTAGGATGAACCGGCACGTCGACGGTGATGCCGTCGACGTCGACGGGGAGGATCCAGCCGCGGTCGGTCTGGCGGGCCGGCTTCAGCTTGATCGTCACCGTGGTGTCGTGCACCTGGGTGCTGCCCGCGACGGAGTCGATCGTGTAGAGGATGCCGGTGGCACAGCAGCCGACGCCGCCGGAGCAACAAATGCCGGCCGCGGCGCCCAAGGGCGCCAGGGCGCTGGCGGCCGCGCCTGCCGGGACGATCTTGGCGCCCTGGATGCCGCCGGAGATCACGCCGCCGACGCAGCAGAGGCCGTCCAGCAGCGCGAAGGTGTTGAACTTCTTCTGCATGACCACTTCCTGGGTCTCGAAGCCCGGCGAGCGGATGATCAGCTTGTAGTCCTGGTCCTTGGTGAGGCGCACCATCACCTTGTCCTTGCCGTGGAAGGTGTTCTTGAGGCCGTTGTAGAGGCCCTGGACCTCCACCTCCACCGGTTCGTGGGTGCCCTGCACGATGACGCTGACCTCGTCCTTGCCCACCCCGAAGAAGCCGGAGATCACGGCGCAGCCGTTCAACGGCATCAGGATCAGGGCGGCAGCTAGCAGACGACGGACCACTTCGGGCTCCTTTCAGGGACGCTCGCTCGGTATTATAGCCGGTCGGCGCAGCCAAGGGCGTGATATCGCCAGCCCCGCAACGAATTCGTCGTCCTCCCGATCCAGCCGCAGCTCCACGAAGCGCCCCGCGTGCTGGATGCCGCCGAAGTAGTAGCGGCTGCCATAGCCCAGCACCGTCGCCGCGCCCACCCAGTCCTGGCGCAACAGGGCCCAGGCCGTGACGCCGGCCATCACGCCGTTGACGCCGAGGGCGCCCCAGCCCGACGCCGGCACCCCGGCGTAGAACTGCCCGGCGCCCGGCAGCAGCGCGGACATCACCTTCGCGGCGTCCGGATTCAAGCGCTCCTGCGCCCGCCAGGCCACCAGGGCGCGGGCCAGGTCCAGGTCTCCCAGGGAGGTGGCGGTCTCCTCGGCCTGGGCCCACCAGCGCCGTCGCAACGAGAACGCCAGGAAGTCGCGGGCGGGCGCCAGCCGGTAGGCCGCGAAAGCCTCGCCGTACCGGCCCTCCGCCTCCGCCAGCTCGGCTTGCTGGAGCGGCGTGACCGCCACGCGGCGCGCGTCGTCCCAGCGCCGCAGCCGCATGTCCAGCGTGAAGAGCAGCGCGCGGGCCTCCGTGGCATCCGGGTTGAAATCCAGCTCGCGCTGGAGCTCGAGCACGGCCAAGGCCGGCTCCCCCTGCTCGACGAGGTAGGTCGCGAAGCCGAGCGCCGTCGCAAGCACCAGGCTTACCACGCGGGCTCGGCCCGATCCGCTTCGGCCTCGACCGCGGCCAGCGCCCGCGCATCCTCCTCGGCGTTCGCGCGCTGGGCCTCGCGCGCGGCCCCGAAGGCCGACCCGGCCCAGAAGACCGCCGTCAGCCCGCCCGTGGCGTAACCGATCGGGTTGCCCGGATCGCGGGTGAAGTAGTAGAAGGCCGTGGCGCCGAAGCCCGCGGTCACGGAGAAGGCGCTCAGGGCGTCCTGCGTGCGCCCGGCGTACAGGTAGCCGCCGCCGGGCACCACGGCGCAGGCCACGGCCAGGGCCGGCCAGCGCGGCTGGTAGGCGAGGCGGGCTTGCAGGGCAGCCTCCGCGGGCGTTCCCTGGAACGCCGGCAGGGCCTCGGCCCAGCGGCCTTCCTCGGCCGCCATGCGCGCGAGCTGCCGCTCGGCCTGCAAGCCCCGGAAGACGCTCTCGGCCGCGGTCCGCTGGCCCAGGCCCAGGTAGGCCCGGCCCAGGCCCAGCGTGTCCGTGGGCAGCTGGCGGAACTGGGCCAGCGCTTGATCCCAGCGGCGGCCGTGGACGTAGCACCAGCCCAGGCGCTCGCGGGCGGCGGTCGAGGCAGGCCCCTGGGGCTGCTCGTACAGGTAGCGGTGGTATTCGCCGGCGGCGCGGAAGTACTCGTGGTCCGCGTAGAGGTGGTCCGCGTAACCCAGCGGCCCTACCACAACACGTGGTCCGCGGGCGGATCGGCCAGGCGGGTGCGGGCCCCCACCCGCACCGAGCGGTAGCGCTGCTCCGCCCCCGGGTTGTCGCGCATCAGCCGGTCCGCGGTCATCAGCGTCGCCTGCAGGGGGTCGTAGGTCTCGTACGCCTCCATTGCGAACCGCGAGCAGGTGGGCTGCATCGGGCAATCGGCCAGATCCTGGCCCGACAGCGTGAGCTGGTAGCCGCGGATCAGCCACTGCAGGGGGGCGTTCGCGCCGGCGCCCGGCGCCTCGCCGACGTGGGCGGCTTCGGCGGGCAGGGCGGGATCGGGCGCCCGGTCCCAGGGTCCCCAAGGATCGGCGGCGTGGATCACGGCAACGAGGAGGTAGGCGAGCATATCGTGATATTGTAAGGCTTGCAGCGGTCCGAGCGCGAGCCCGTCGCCGTTATCCCGTCGTTACCCCCGCAACGTATGCTGGGGATCCGTCCCGCTCCCCCGAGGCCCTGAATTGTCCGACTCTCCCACGTCTCGGCGCACGAAGCGCGACTCCCGTAAGGGCCACGCCGGCGTAAGCATGCTGGTCGGCGGCGTCTTGCTGGTGGTGGGAGCCGCCACCGCGCACGGCATGGCGGGCAAGCCGCGCCCCGCGGCCCCGGACCTCAACCAGACGTTCGACGCCACCAACTTCCAGCCCGTGTTGGAGGCCTTCACGCGCTACGCCGCCGCCGCGGATGGCCGGCCCTTCCCGGAGCCCGACGACTGGATCGGCAAGCTCTCGATGCGCGGCCTGTTGCCCGGCAACGCACTGCCGGCCTCGCCCTGGGCCTCGCCCGGCCGCTGGGGCCTGCTGGCCCCCCACCCGCACCGCCAGGCCAACGAGCTGGCCCCGGAAGCCGGCCTCGTGGACGCCCGGCAGGTTGCCGCGGGCAAGCCGGCCACGGTGGTTGGCCAGGTGCTGGGCGCCGGCCACGTGCCGGATCGCGGCACGTTCGATGCCCTCACCTACGGCGCCCTGGTCTATGACGCCGATCCCAAGGGCCGCACGGCCGTGCTCTA
>JAQBPE010000272.1 GCA_028287685.1 Cyanobacteria bacterium RYN_339
CGAACGAGAACAGCGCCGCGCCGGCCACCGCCGCGATCCCGCTGCCGATCGTGCCTTCCCAGGTCTTGCCCGGGCTGAGCGCGGGCGCCAACGGCTTCTTGCCGAACGCCAGGCCACCCACCAGGCCGAACACGTCCGCCAGCTGGATCACCATCAGGAAGAACAGCACGTGGCCGAAGCCGAAGACCGGGTGGTGCCGCAGCATCACCATGAACGAGGCCAGCAGCCCCACGTAGAGCACGCCCAGGGCGGTGCCACCGGCACGGGCCGGCAGGCTGGCCAGCTCGCCGCCGAAGAGGGCCACGGGCAACAGCACCACCAGCAGGCCGGCGATCGCCAACCCGATCCCGGAGGGCCCCCAGGCCAGGGCGGCGCCGACGAGCGCCAGGCCGCCGGCGTAGCCCGCCAGGCGGTGCGCCCGCACGCCTGCAGCGGCCAACATGCCCCAGAACTCGTGCAGCCCGAGCACCACCAGCAGCCCGACCACCGCGGCGAAGGGCAACTCGCCCAGGTAGGCCGGGATCAGCACCGCCAACGCCAACCCGACTAGCGTGGCGTAACGCGCCCACAGGGGCACCTTCTTCGCGGCGCCGGGGACCTCCTCGGCCTTGCGCTTGCGCACCAGGCCCAGGATCAGGATCAGCACGATGCCGATGCCGAACAGGCCACCCACGGTCCAGAGCGCTTGCAGGCCGATTGCCGTCGGGGTCATGTCAGCTCCCTCCCTTGCGGCCGCCCAGCAGGCGCTCACGCCTACCGGCCAACCAATCGGCCATCAGGCCGAGCCAGCGGTTCTCCGCGGTGTCGATCGGCAGCTCGCGGCCGTGCCGGATCGCGGCCAGCAGCTCGCGCGTGCCGGCAGACGGTCCCGCCAGGTGTTCCAGGGTCTTGAACATCACCGCCGGCACCTCGGAGACGTCCACGCGCGAGCGGTAGCCGGCCAGCTCCGCGGAGAAGGCGGGATCGGGCTCACCGGGCAGCTCCAGAGCCAGGTCCGGCCCCAGTTGGTTCATGGCGTCGGCCACGGTCTGCTTGCGGGCGGCGAGGGGCAGCGCGGCCAGCTCCTCCGGCCACAACGGAGAGCCGAAGTAATAGGTCTGCTTGCCGTAGCCCACCGGGAACTCCAGCCGCTCCGCAAGCGCCTCCACGGGCAAGCCGCCGGCGAAGCGCACGGGCACGATCGGCAAGCCGGCCTCGAGCGCCAAGTCGATGAAGGCGGCGCTGGGGGGCGGGACCGGCGTGCGCGCCGCCAGCGAGCGCGTGCCCGCCGCATGCACCATCAGGCTCTTGCCCTCGCCCACCATCTCCTGCTTCAAGGCCGCCACGATCTTGGGCAGCGAGGCCGGGTCCTGGCGGTCGAAGAACTTGATCAGGCGCGGGTCGGAGACGCCCGGGTATCCGAAGTTGTGGTAAATCAGCTCGCCCAGCCAGCTGGTCTGGTGCTCGGACTTGGCCAGGATCGCCGTGGGCACGCCCGTCAGCCCGGCCGCGATCACGGAGAAGAGCAGGCTCTCCAGGCCCACCTGGTGGTTGGCCAAGTAGATCACGCTGCGGCCCTGGACCTGTTGGAACGCCACGGGATCCGCCACGACCACGCGCTCCACGAAGCGTTCGATCAGGCCGAAGTAGAGGTCTTCGACGGGCCAGTCGGCCAGGCCGAGCTTGCGGCGCCAGTAGGCGCGGATCGGCGCGGGGTCCATCACGGGGCCGCCTGCATCTCTTACGACGATGCCATCGCCCTGGGCTTCCACCGTCACGGGGTAGGCCGTCAGCGGCTCGGCCGGCCCCGCGCCGCCCGTTTCGGTCGCGAAGACCTGGCCGGGGTGGACGCCCCACTTCCGCGCCAGGTGCTCCTTGACGGCAATCTGGCGAGCCAGCGCGTCGAGGTCGCCGTCGGCGCCGTAGATGCGCGCCAGCGTGCCGGGCAGCCAGTCGCTGCCGCGCACGTCGGCGATGGCCAGGCGGGTGGCGTCGCCGTCCGGCCGGGACAGTCCCATGCCGGGGATGGCGCGGCGCTCGGCCAGGAAGGCGCGGCGATCGCCCGCCGCGGCCTCGCCCAGCGGGCCCTTCGGGAAGAGGATGTAGACGATGCGGCCCTCGGCCCAGACCTGATCGCCCACGATCACCTGGAACTTGAAGGCGGGGAAGCGAACGTCCTGGTCGCCGCCGGCGCCGGCGCCGAAGCCGTCGAAGCGCGATTCGCAGCGCACCTCGCCGGTGACGGGCGTGTGGCCATGCAGCGTCAGGGCGGTCAGGCGCGACGGGTAACCCACCATGCCGGCGGGCACCTGATCGCTCCAGCGCGTGAGGTCATCGCCCGGGAAGGTGTGCGTGACGCCGTCCAGCAGCACCTGGTTGAGCGTGCCCGTCGGCGCGCCGCTGGTGGCGGAAAGCACGGCGCTGGCCGCCGCTTCGCCGACGCTCAGGCTGCGCAGCACCTGGAAGGCGGGGCCATGGAACATCTGCCCGTTCTCGTAGGGACTGGGCACCGGCCGGGCGTCCGCGGGGACGCTCAGCGCGGCGGGCGCCGCGGGGTAGCCGCCGCCCAGGCGCACGCGGCCCGTAGCGACGGGCTCGTAACGCGAGAGCTCGGCGGTGGCGGCGTCGCGCCAGGCCAGCAGCGTCACGTCCACCCAATCGGGGCCGGCATCGGCCAGCTCCGTCTTCAGGCGCAGCGGGCCGCCCGTCAGCGCCACCCAGCGCTTCACGTGCACGTCCTCCAGGCCGATCACGACGCGGTGCATGTTGGCGCGGGCCGCGGCCCCCGCCAGCCGGTCGACGATCGACATGAACGGCAGCACGGGCAAGACGTAGGTGGGCTTGTGGTCCGCCAGCCAGGTGTCCAGGGCGGGGTCCAGCACCTCGTCCGCGGGGCCGGCGGGCGGGCGCGGCGCATCCTGGCCAACGAGGCGCAGGCCCACGTTCAAGCCCTGGTAGATGCGCGTGCCGTCCACCCAGAGGTAGGCCTCCGCCTTGGCGAAGGCGCCGTGCTCGTCGCGGCCGACTTCCGTGATCTCCAGCTCCGTGGTGATCACCTTGTTGTGGGGGCGCACCTGCCCGCGGTACTTCCAGGTCATGGGGACGTCGAGGGCGACCGGCTCGAAGCGCGGCTCTAGCAGCCCCGCGCCCAGGCCGCGCTCCAGCATGTAGAACTGCAGCGCATGGATCATGGCCTCGATGCCGAGCGAGCCCGGCTGGACCGGGTCCTGGAAGAAGTGGGCCTTGAAGAACCAGGCACCTGGATCCACGTCCTTCTCGGCGCGCAGCCTGCCGAGCCCGGCTTTGCCGGCGGACGGCCAGTAGCCAGTAACGCGGTCGATCATCAGGAGGTCGCCGGTCGGCATGCTGGGGCGCGCGGCGGGCGCGTGGAAGTCCGAGGGCGCCTCCAGGGCCGCCTGCTCTTCGGGGCTCGGCAGGATGCCGGCCTGGCTCGCGAGGGCGGCTTCCGGGAAGAAGCCGAAGACGGTGTCCATCTTGTACACGGGCCGATCTCCGACCCGGCAGCTCACCTCGAACTTCACGATGATGATGCCCGCGCTCTTGGCCACGGCCGTCAGCTTGCACTCCGTCGTCAGCACGCCGTCGGCCGGCGTCACCTCCGAGAACTGGGTGGCGGTGCCGTCCAGGTTGCGGAAGAACAAGTCGAAGTCATGGTCCAGCGGGGTGCCGATGAACGACGCCAGCCACCCGCAAGGCTGAAGCGCGGCCTCCAACAGCACGGCGTAAGGCATCGTCGCGCTCGCGTTCTGCCGGAAGTACCAGGCGTTGGGATCGACGTCGAATTCGACCGTGATGTTCGAGTTGGGGCGCGCCTCGCCCAGGACGCCGTCGATGCGCGTGACGCGGCTCATGAAGTGGTACGGCGGCCCGGGCAGGCGCGGCAGCCGGCGGCCGTGGTCGAAGCCTTCGAAGGCCGGCCCGAACGCGTCGCTGGGGCGGCCCCAGGCGCAGGCCACCAGGGACTTGTAGTCGAAGGGGAAGTTGCCGGCCTTGGCGACGGGCAAGGTCAGGTCGTGGCCTGCCAGCGACTCGGGGCGGCTTTCCAGGGGGAAGTCCGGCACCAGGCGCAGGGCCATCCGGCGGCAATGGAAGGCCTTGAGGCCGTCGACCGTGCACAGCAAGTCGGCGTAAAGGGTGGGGCGATCGCCGTCCAGCACCTCTTCGACGAAGACTTCGTAGACCATCTCCTTGGAGGTGGGCGTGACCTGGCCCCGGCAGCGCATCAGGAACTTCTCCTCGGGCACGGGCTCGAAGCGCCAGCCGTCGCGATCCAAGGTATAGCCCAACGCGGCCAGGTAGAAGCCCATGGCCTGCAGGGTGCCCTCGAACATCAGCGTGCCGGGCATGCAGGAGTCGTTCTTGAAGTGGCCATCGAAGAACCAGTCCTCGGGCGTGACCTGGGAGACCGCACGCAGGTAGCCACGGCCCCACGGGCCGCCCTGCGGGTCCAACGCGGTGACGTCGTGCAGGAAGCAGAGCTTGCCGCCGGCGATGCGGGGGGAGCGCTGGTGGGCCGCCGCGGGCGCATGGCTGGGGCCGAAGCAGTCGACGACGCGGCCTTCGGCGAAGGCGGCCACCTGCTGGGCCGTGTACGACGACTTGGGCTGCACGCGCGGCGGGGCCAGGCGCGGGTTGGGCACCAGCTCCTGGGTCTCGGCGTCCCAGAGCACGCCGCCGGAGTCACCCAACTCGGCATCGGTGAAGAAGCCGGCCTGGCCGTGGCGCACCGTCAGGCGCTCGTGGCCGTCAATGACGCAGTCGTAGTGGAAGAAGAACATGCGGATGTCGCCCTGCTTGGCATGGCCGTCCACGTGGATGTCGAACTTCAACGTCTCGCCAACGCGCGGCAACACGTTCCGCCGCACCGGATCGGCATGGTAGGTCAATTCGCAGCCCAAGAGGCGGTAGACCCGGTCGGACTTGTTGAGGAAGTCCGCGCCCAGCCAGGAGATGAGTAACAAATCTGCCTGGCCGCTCTCGATCATCAGGCCGGCGGGCATGACGCCGTCGTAGAGGTACCAGGACTCCTGCTTGACGTCGGTCTCCGTCCAGATGGTGCCCAGGCCCATGCTGCCGGCCTCGCCCTGGATGCCGGTGACGCGGTCCGCCAGCAGCAGCGGCGGCTCGGGCATGCGGACCTGGCGGTGGTAGCCGTCCTGCTGGGTGAACATGGGGCCGAAGACGTCGGAGATCTTGCCCGAGGCGAGGGTTTGCAGCTGGGAGCGGTCGAAAGCCGGGCCGGTGGGCAGCTTGCGCTGGGGGGCGGCGAGGTCGGGGGCCGGAGCCTTCGGCGCGGGGGGCTTGGGAACGGGCGCCTGGACGACCGGCGCTTGGGGGACGGGCGTGGGGAGTTGGACGGGCGGCTTCGGTGCCGCCGGGGCCGGCGCAGCCGCCGGAACCGGCGCGGCAATCGGGACGGCTGCAGGCGCGGCGACGGCCTGGTTGGCCATCAGGGCGTTGAACGCGGCGTGGGATTGGGTGATGAACTGGGTGTGGATGGCGGCTTGTTGCGTGATGAGGCCGAGGTAGGCTTCCTGGGCGCGGCGCTGGGACTCCATGATCGCGGCGAGAACCGGGTCGTTGCCAGACGCGGCTGTCACGGGGGCCAGGACCATGGGGGCTGCCACGGGCGCAGCTACGACCGGCGTCGCAACGGGCACGGCGGCGGCGCCGGCAAGCACCGATGGGAGGCTGGGGGCTGGGGGCATCGACTGGGTGGTCACGGGGGTAGGCTCCGGGGCAAAGGACGGGAGGCGGAAGGCGGGCGGGTGGGCCGGGAAGCTGACCACCGGCCCTGGGTCCCCGGGGGGCGGGCCCGCCAGGCGTAGGTTCAGGGCGGTGAGGTCCAGTGGCACCCCTGCCACGGCGAGCTGCGCGCAGGCCGCCGCCAGTTGATCCAGCGGGTTCTCCGTAACCAGGTCGAGCGAGGCCGCCAGGTGCGGGCGATCGCCCAGCACACGGCGGATGGCGCTGGCCAGCCCGCCTTGCGGCCCATGCTCCACGAAGATCCGAACGCCATCGGCATAGGCCCGTTCGACCAGGGCCGGGAAGTCCACCATGCGCAGCGCCTGGCCCGTCAGGGCGTCCGCGGCGCTGTCCGCCGTCGGCGCGTAGGCCTCGTCGAAGGCGTGGCTGTAGAAGCGCACGCCCGGCACCGGGCGGGTGTCGCGCAGGTGCAGTTGGCGCCAGGTCGCGCTGAACGGCGCCAGCTCCGGGGCATGCACGACGACGTCAGGGCCCAGCGAGACGGCCTGACGGCCCGCCACGACCTCCTGGCAAGCGGTGGTCGGCCCGGCGATCACGACGTCTTCGGCGCCCATCTTGATCGTGACGCGCACGCCGGGATGCTGGATGGCGTCGGCAGGCGCGGCCACGCGCCAGGCGCTCCAGCCGGCTGCCGCGCGGGCGCCCAGCACGTCGTAGGCCCCGCCCAGCACCCGCTGGAAGGCCCCGGAGGCCGTGAAGTCGCGGACCAGGCCGTCGAGGTCGCGCCAGGCGCCCAAGGCGAACAGGCTGTTGGTTTCGCCGGAGCTGAGCCCCAGCACGGCCGTCGGCTTCAGGCCCAGGATCTCGCGGGTGACCAGGGCATGGGCCTGGCACAGCAGCGTCGAGCCCCAAAGGCGCTCGAGCGGCGAAAGCTCCGTTGGGTCATCGTAGACCGGCTGCACGGCGGCCACCAGGCCCGGCCAGCGCTCCGCCGCCTCGGGCAGGGCCAGCAGAAGCTCCGCGCCCATCTGCGGGTAGGCCGCCGCGGAGCCGGTGAAGACGAAGGCCAGCTCGCCGGCCAGCGGCGCTTCGCGGTGGTAGACGCCGTCGCCGGGGCTCGCGACCTCGCCGGCGATCCAGGCCTTGGCGCGCGCCAGACGGCGCTCGGCCTCGGCGCCGTCGCGGGCAACGACGGCGACACGGCCGTCCCCGAGCAAGTGGACGCGCGGCCCGCCGGGGATCAACGCGACGGGCTCTCCCGCCGCCTGCAAGGCCACGCTTTCATGCTGGCCGGCCAGGTCCGTCACGTCGACCTGCACGCTGCGCATCGGCGCCAGCGGCCGTCCGGCCTGGCCGGGGACCGCGGGCCAGGCGCCGTGGCGCAGCGCGAGGGCGCCGGCGGCGACATGCAGCAGCCCGGATGCCGCGTGGGCGTGCCCGAGGCGGGCTGTCAGGCCGGGCTCGCCGCCACCCAGCGCGATCGGAGCGGCCTCCACGGCCTGCTCGTCGGCAAAGACTGCCAGGATCGGGTGGCCCTGGGCGCGGGCGTCCTCCAGACGCTGCAAGATAAACACGACGGACGCGTCGGCGGGATCGTCCAGGCCCATGGCCTCGGCGGCGGCGGCCTGGGTGGGCTCGTGCGCAAGGTCGACGGCGCCGACCAGCGCGGCGTCCAGCTCGCCGGCGCGCAACGCCCGCAGCGCGAGCCGCAGGGCAACCAGGCCGGAGTTCTCCTCCGCGGAGACCGCGAAGCTGGGACCGGCCAGGTCGAACTGGGCATTCAGTCGATTTGCCACGACGTTGGGCAGGCTGCCGACCACGCCGGCGGCGCTCAGCTCGCGCATGGCGGAGGCCTGGGCCTCGGCCAGCCATTCCGGGCCGGCGCCCGCCGGCACCCAACCCTTCAGGCGCCAGCGCAGGCCGTAGCGGGCGATCGCCGCGTCGCAGCCCATGCCCACCAGGATCGCGGTACGCTCGCGCGGCAGCGCGGTCAGGCCTTCCAGCGCCTCGCGGGCGGCGGCCAGGACGTGAACTTGTTGAGGTTGTGTGGCGGCCAGGTCCGCGGGCGGGAAGCGCAGGCCGGCCAGCGGCAGCGCGATCGGGGCGGCCTCGCGTCCGGCCCCCTCGTTGCCGCCGAACAGCGCGCGCGTGAGGGCCGCCGCATCCGTGCCTTCGCCCACGCGGGCGCCCAGGCCGACCAGGGCGATCGGGCCGCGCGGCTTCGAAACGGGCGCGTCGAGCGCCTGGCCGGTCCATTGCTCCACCACGAGGTGGGCGTTGTTGCCGCCGAAGCCGAAGGCGCTGAGCGCGGCCCGACGCGGTCCGTCCGATGGCCAGGGCTCGGCGACCGACAAGAGGCGGAAGGGCGACAGCGCCAGCGCCTCGATCGACTCGGCATCGCCTTGTTGGGCCCCGGGCGGCCGGATGCCTGCGCGCATGGCGGCCATCAGTTTGAGCAGGCCCGCGAGGCCGGCCACCGTGATGGGGTGGCCCAGGTTGCCCTTGATCGAGCCCAGCGGCACCTCACGGTCCGCCGGGAAGACCCGGCCCAGGCTGGCCAGCTCCGTGGCGTCGCCCAGCACGGTGCCGGTGGCGTGGCACTCGATCAGCGAGATCGTGGCCGGGTCGATGCCCGAGATGTCGTAGGCCGCGCGGATGGCGCGGGCCTGGCCGTCGCGATCCGGCACCAGCATGCCGCTGGCGCGGCCGTCGTTCGAGAGGCCCACCGCGCGAATCACGCCCAAGATCTCGTCACCGGCGGCGACGGCGTCCGCCAGGCGCTTCAGGCAGACGAAGGCGGCGCCCTCGGCCGGTAGCAAGCCATCGGCGTCCTGGTGGAACGGCCGGCTGCGCCCGCTGGGGCTGAGCGCCTTCAAGGTGCTGAAGCCCACGTGCAGGAACAGGTCGTCGGCGCGATTGACCGCGCCGGCCAACATCACGTCGGCTTCGCCATCGGCGAGGCGATCGCAAGCCAGCTTGATGGCATACAGCGAGCTGGCGCAGGCGGCGTCGAGCGCGAACGCCCCCGCCTTCAGCCCCAACGCCCGTGCCAGCAAGCCTGCCGGCAGGCCTGACATGAAGCGGTTGCGCGGGTCCGCGGGGATCGCCTCGTCGTAGAGGACGTGCTCCGCGTAGGCGGCCAGGCCGTCGGAAGGCAGCGACAAGTTGCCGAGGACGGCACCCACGCGCTTGCCGGCCCCATGGCCGCCCAGGGCCTGGCGGGCCGTGTGCAAGACCCAGTGGACCAGGGGGTCCAGCCCCGCCAGTTCGCGCGCCGAGATGGCGAAGCCCGTGGGATCCCAGACCGCCTCGAACCCCGTGACGTAGCCGCCGCGGTCGGTGAAGGCCACCTCGGCCTCGCCGGGCCGCCCCATCACCAGCTCTTTGGGCAGGCGCCAGCGGGCAGGATCCGCGCTGCCCGTCAGGTCCTTATTCGCCAAGACGGCCTCCCAAAGCGCCTCGGGGGTGAGGGCGCCAGGGAGGACGCAGGCTTGGCCGACGACGGCGATCGGTTGTTGGGTCATGCCATCCCGCTAACCGAGCTCGACCATCTCGGCGGCTGGCCGCTTCTCGGGGAGCAGGTGCATCTCCACGCCCCGCAACTCGGCCAGCAACTCGCCGGCGTCGTCCAGGAAGCGGATGTCGGTCAGGGTGCGGTGCTTGGCGGCCACGCGGGCGCGGACTTCGCAACGCACCGGGCCGCGCGCCGGACCGGGGAAGTAAGCGCGGTACTCGCCCAGCGACGTGGGCAGCGACGGGCGGCCCAGCATGTGGATGCCCCAGAGCCGGGCCAGTTGCAGGCCGCCGTCGAGCATCGCGACGTCGGCGTCCCAGGGGCCGCCCCCCCAGTTCATCTCCGTGAGCCCGGCGAGGCCGCCCACGAGGCCCTCGCGCGAGACGCCTTCGAGCGTGCGGACGACGCGGAACGGGCCGGTGTGGAAGAGGTGTTCGCCATACAGGTCCGTCACGTCCCAGGGGCAGGCCTCCAGGGCCATCACGGGCAGGGGCGCGGGTGCCACCGGCGTGAGGCCCGGCGCCACCATCTCAACGGTCGCGGCGTAGTGCAGCAACCCGTCCTCGCCGCGCAGCTCCAGGGCCTGGATCGTCACGGCACCTTCCACGGACTCCGTGGCGCGCACCGCGAACTTGTCGCCGGCGCCGTTGAAGTGGTCCAGCTGGACCCCCTTGAGCACCTTCAGGTCCCGCACGGCCTGCAGGGCCAGATCGGGCCTGGCGCGGCGTGCGGCCTGCAGGAACCACTCCAGCACCATCACGGCGGGCACCACCGGCACCTCGTGGATGCGATGACCGTTCAGGAAGTCGTGCGTGGCCTGTGCTACCGCCAGCTCGAGCGCCAGGGTGCCGCCCACGACCGGCTTCGCGCCGTTGCCGTTGCCGTTGGTGGGCGCAGGGCCGGTCGCGCCGGCCGCGCCGGTCAGCAGGACCTCCACCGGGCCGGGCTCCACGTCGCGCAGCTCTGCCACCAGCATCGCGGCGCCGGTGTCGACGGCCAGCAGCGGCACGCCCTGCTTCTCGAAGTGGGCCGCCAGCTCCGGCGTGACCATGCCGCCCGCCCAGGGGCCCCAGTTAAGGCTCTTGACCAGGCAATCGTCGCCGCGCCAGCCGGCCTCGGCCTGGGCCACCTTGTTCAACACCTCGTTGGCCATGGCGTAGTCCGCCTGGCCCGCGTTGCCGTGGCGGCCGGCCACGGACGAGAACAGCACGATGGCCTTGAGCGGGTCGCCCGTCGTGGCGCCCAGCAGGGCGCGGAGGCCGGCCACCTTGGTCTCGAAGACCAGGTCGAACTGCTCCAGCGTCTTGTCCTGGATGCGCTTGTCGGCCAGCACGCCGGCGCCGTGCACCAGCGCCGTGATCGGGCCCCACTCGCCCCGGATCGGCGCGAGGGCGGCGCTCAGGCTGCTGGCGTCGCGCACGTCGGCCTCGAGGTACAGCGCCTCGGAGCCCGCCTTGCGCAGCTGCTTGAGCGTTTCGCGCACCTCGCGGCCGGCCACGACGGCGTTGACCTTGCGGCCCAGCTCCGCCGGCGTCATGGACTGTCCTTCGGCCTTGGCGGCCTCCAGCAGGGCGCGCTTCAGCGCGGCCCCGTCCGTGAGGCCCTTGCAGGCTTCCGGCTCGTCTTCCAGCGGGGAGCGGCCCAGCAGGATCATGCGGGGTTGGCACGCCTTGGCCAGCGCGATCAAGGTCGAGGCCGTGACGCCGCGAGCGCCACCGGAGGCGACGACCACGTCATTGGAGCCCAGCAGCGGCGTGCCGGCGGGCGCTTCCGCGTCTACCAGCGCCACCGTCACGCGGCGACCGTCTTCCATGAGCCCCACCTCGAGCTCCGTGCCGCCGTTGAGCAGCTCGTTGGCCAACGTGGCGGCCAGCATGTCGGGGGTGCGCCCGCCTCGTTCGACGTCGATGGCGCGGACGCGCGCCTGGGGCCACTCTTGCGCGGCAGTCTTGGCGAGGCCGGCCAGGCCTGCACTCCAGGCCCGCACGCCGGCCCGGCCCGTCAGGCCGAAGTCGCCGCCGGTGTCTTGCACCGTCACGTAAGCGCCGCCGCGGGCCGCGAAGTGCGCCGCCAGCTTGTGGGCGCGGTCGAACGCCCCACGGTTGACCGCCATGGCGGCGTCCGCCGTCAATAGCTCCGCCAAGCCGCCCAGGTCCACGAACGCGGCGGGTTCGCCGACGACTTCGGTGACCAACTGGGCTTCGAAGCCGTTGGCCTTGAGCAGCATCACGAGGGCATCGGCCACGCCGGTGCCGTCCTGGGAAACCAAGACCAAGCCGGCGTTGCGGTCCAGCAACGAGTGGCCGCTGGCCTTCGCGTCGACGGCGCCGGGCACCTGGCGCGGGCCGCCGCTGGAAGCGAAGCCGTGGCCGTCGCTGCGGGCTGGCACGATCTTGTCGTTAGCGGTGGAAACGGGCGCCGGCGCGACCGGAACGGGGGTCGGCACGGGCGCGGGAACGGCTGCCGGCGTGGGCGCAGCGGCGACAACCATTTCGGCCGCCTGGGACGGGGCAGCACCGCCCATGAACGCGACGATCTGGCCCAGGGTCCGCATACTGGCCATTTGGCCCGCGTCGAACTCCGGCAAGCCCGGCGCGCGGTCTTGCACGGCCGAGAGGATCTCGACGCGCTTGATCGAATCGACACCAAGGTCCGCTTCCAGCGCCATCTCGAGGTTGAGCATCTCCACGGGGTAGCCGGTCTTCTCCGCGACCACTTCCAGCATCAAGGCCGTCAGGTCGGCAGTTGGCGCCGCCGGCGACGAGGCGCTTGCCGGCACGGGGGCGGCCACCTGGACGGGCGGCGCAACCGGTGCCGGCGTGGCGGCCAAGCCCTGGCCCATGAACGCCACGATTTGCCCAAGCGTCCGCAGGCTGGCCATCTGCCCCGCATCGAACTCGGGCAAGCCCGGCGCGCGGTCCTGAACGGCCGAGAGGATCTCGACGCGCTTGATCGAATCGACACCGAGGTCCGCTTCCAGGGCCATCTCGAGGTTCAACATCTCGACGGGGTAGCCGGTCTTCTCGGCGACCACTTCCAGCATCAAGGCTGTCAGGTCGGCAGTTGGCGCCGCCGGCGACGAGGCGCTTGCCGGCACGGGGGCGGCCACCTGGACGGGCGCCGCGGCCGGCGCGGCCGGCGCGGAAGCCAGGCCCTTGCCCATGAAGCCCACGATTTCACCCAAGGTGCGCAGGCTAGCCATCTGGCCGGCATCGAAGTCGGGCAAGCCGGGCACGCGGTCTTGCACGGCGGAGAGGATCTCGACGCGCTTGATCGAGTCCACGCCCAGGTCGGCCTCCAGGGCCATCTCCATCGTCAGCATCTCGACGGGATAGCCGGTCTTCTCGGCCACCACTTCCAGCATCAGCTTCTCCAGCGAGGCCAGGTCGGGGCCAACAGCCGGCGCCGCGACAGCGGGGGCAGCGACTGCGGGAGCAGCGACGGTGGCGGGGGCCGGCGCGGCGGCTAGGCCCTTGCCCATGAAGGCCACGATCTCGCCCAGGGTGCGCAGGCTGGCCATCTGACCGGCATCGAAGTCCGGCAAGTTGGGCACGCGATCCTGCACGGCCGAAAGGATCTCGACGCGCTTGATCGAGTCCACGCCCAGGTCGGCCTCCAGGGCCATCTCCATCGTCAGCATTTCGACGGGGTAGCCGGTCTTTTCGGCCACCACTTCCAGCATCAGCTTCTCCAAGTCCACGGCCGGGGCTGCAGGCCGCGCGACGGCCGCCGGCGCGGGCTTGGCGATAGGCGCCGCCACGGGCTGGGGAACAACGGGCGCGGGCGTCGCCACCGGGGCGACAGCGACGGGCAAAGGCAATGCCATGGGCGCCGGCACCGCCATTTGCGGCGGCTGGAACGCAGGGGCCGGCAACGCCATTGGCGGTGCCTGGAAAGCCGGGGCCGGCATCGCCACAGGCGCAAGCCCGCTATAGGCCATGTACGACGACTCCAGGGACTTCATATAGGCGATCTGCGTCTGGGCCAGGGTGGTTTCCATCGCCTTGAGGTAGGCCATGTGACTGTCCGCCAGCGCCTGCTGGTAGACGGTGAAGGCCTCGGCGGCGGCGTTGCTGGGTTGGTGGGTCATGCGGGGGGCTCCGATGGCCGCGGGCGGGGCGCCGTTGGTCGTGGCCGGGACGGGCTTGGGGGCGGTTGGTGCGACGACGGGCAAGGGAGCAGGCGCCG
>JAQBPE010000297.1 GCA_028287685.1 Cyanobacteria bacterium RYN_339
TCCGTAAAATCCAGGTCCGTGAACTCTGGGTCTTCGTCACCCGCTTGATGCTCCTCCACCAGCACCACCTCGTCGGCGTGGCTGTGCTTGAGGATATAAGCCAACTGGTCCAACGCGATCGAACCGCAGTGCGCCCAGAACCGCACCCCGCCGGTTAAATCGATGCTGCCGACGTGGGGTAGGTACTTGCAATCGATGCGCGGATCGATCGTGAGGTCGTATTGGCTTCCAAAGTACGCGTACGCCAGGACTTTCAAAAAGACCTGGTGCGTGCTTTCGCCCTTGGCCTTGAACAGGTGCAGCGTTTCCCGCTTGACCCGGAACTTCAGCTGGCGTTGGCCAGCGAAATCTTCGCGGATGGGACCCATTGGTTGCTCGCTTTCCCGATCGGCTTGCCGCCTGACTTTCAGGCAGTCTCGAAACGGTGCGCGATTATATCAAGGGATTCCCGGGATCGGCTATGCGCCCAAGTGGCGACGGCCCGCACGTATGCGCTTGCCATATCTATGCCCATTTACGCGTTTTTTAATCTCCCATACCACCTGTTAACCGCCACAGCGTAACAGGGCGCGCATCACCGCACGCATTAAGGAATTTTTAAGACGCTCGCGAGGGGCCGGCGGCAAGCGCGCCAATCCACGCCCGCCCGCAGCGCCGCGGCCATCCCGGCGGCTTCCAGGTAGTTCGCGGCCGGCCAGGCAGGCAGGCCCAACGCTTCGGCGGTCACGGCCAGGACGGTGGCGTTCTCCGCCACGGCGATCACCGGGATGCCCCGCGCCACGGCGGCCAGCACCCCGGGCCCGCCCAGGCACCCCGCGGGCACGACCACCAGGGAGGCGGGGGGCAAGGCACCCGGCGCATCGGGCCTGGCCAGGCCGGGGTGCCGCGCCAGGCCCAGCAAGACGCAAGGCAGGTAGGTGTGCCCGATGTACTCGGCCGCCGCCCGTGGATCCACAAGCGGCTGCGGGGCGAGGTCGAGTGGCATCAGGGGCGCGTGGGCGGCCGGGATGCCCAGCTCGCTGACGACCAGGTGGGAGAGGATCGCCTCCAGCCCACCAATGGGGTCCACGCCCCGGCCCTGCCGGTAAGCCGTGTCGTCGTAGTCGCCGAGGTCGGCCAGGATGGCGATCGCCGTCGCCCCGGCCGCCACCAGCCGCCGCGCCCCGTCCAGCAGCGCCTCGGGCCGCGCGACCTCCCCGGTCGAGACCCCGTTCGCCCAGCCCAGCTGGCACCCCAGCGGCTCCGCCGTGAGGTGGTAACCCACCACGTCCACGCCGTGGACCGCGCGCACGGCGTTCGCGGCGTTCAGCGTTGCGTCCAGCGTCGCCGGCGTGACGGCCGCATCGATCAGGATACCGATGCGTTGCGGGCGGTCCGGCAGCAACCCGGTGCGTCCGGCCAGCCAGCCGTCCAGCGCCCGCCCCTCGACGTACAGGGCCCCGGGCGGCAGGGCGGAGAGGTCCGCGCCGTTGACGGCGTTGGGGTGGGTCACGAGGCGGTCGCAGACGGCCGCCAGCACCCGGGCTGCGGGGCCCGCGTCGCCCGCGAAGCCGCCGATGGCGGCGCCCACGCCCGTCGGCACCAGGTGGGCGATCACGAACACAGGCGCGCCCCCACCACGACCAGCGTGTCTTCTTCCACGGCGACGATGGCCCAGCGGAGGGGCCGGCCCAACAGGGCTTCCCAGTCCGCACCTGCCACGTCAGCCGGCTTCGGCAGCCGCATCTCGAAGGTCTCGACCCGCATCATGCCGGGATTGTCCGCTGCAAGCGGGCCGCCGTCAATGCAGGCGACCGATTTACAAATCTCAACCCTCTAACCCCCCCTCCCCCGGTTTCCAACCGCGCCTGACGTCACATAAGACCTATGGCAAGCGATGCCGAGGGGGAGTTTCCGATGCAGTTCTCGATGCGCAACTGGGGAGTCACGACGTTGGCCGTATTCCTTGGACTCGGGTGTTCATCGTCGCCTACCGGCGTGCCGGTGGAAGGCGCGGGCGGCGGCGGCGCCACGGCTTACGCGGTGGCCTCCTCGACGGCCATCGAGCAAGCGCTCACCCAGGCCGACGCGTACTACATCACGCAGTACCACCACGCGGTCTACAACCCCAACCAGCGCCACGCCGGCAACGCCAACTGCGGGCCCACGTCGCTTGCCATGGCGCTGCGGGCTTTCGGCAAGGAACCCGCCGGGCTGGAGAGCCGCGCCAAGGCCAACGAGCTGGTGCTGGCGGTGCGCAAGGCGATGACCGGCACCACCAACGAGAACACCTGGACCTACCCCGTGCAGGTGCGGGACGGCGCCCGCCGCTTCGGCCTGAAGGGCGAGGTGGTCTTCACGCTGCCCGCGATCCAGGCCGCGATGGCCGTGCCGGGGCGCCTGATGGTCGTGAACGTGAACCCCACGCCGGCCTACGTCGACCAGCTGGCCGACCGCTACGACGGCGGCCACTTCGCCCTGGTCACCGCCATCAAGGGCAACCAGGTCTACCTGAGCGACCCGCTCGCCAGCGGCCCGATCGTGATCAGCCTGAAGCAGCTGGAGACCGCCCTCACCACCCCGCTGGGCACCGATCCCAACGGCCGCTGGGTGCCGCCCTTCGACGGCGGCGTGGCGCTCTGGTCGCCGAACTAGACCGATGCACGCACGGCTTATCCAAAACCACAGTGTTTGAACCAGCCGTTCAGGTCTTTTAAGGTAACGAGGTCCAGGGCCTGCGCCATTGCTTGGTGCAGGCCCTCTTTCGTGCGGGCGCCA
>JAQBPE010000311.1 GCA_028287685.1 Cyanobacteria bacterium RYN_339
GGAAGCCGCCGGCCGGAAGTACGTGTTGGGCGCCGCCCGCTCGATTGCCGCCCAGGCCCTCTGGCGCGCCGGTGACGTGGCGCAGGCGGCGACCGCCCTGGAAGAAGCGCTGGCCCTGGCCCAGGGCATCAAGCACTTGTTGCTCGAAGAGCACGTCCGGCTCTATCGCCTGGAAGCCCAGCTGGCCCGAGGCGACCAGGCCGCGGCCCGCGAGGAAGCCGCGCTGCTGGCGGAGATCGTGGCGAAGACCGCCCACGCCGAAGCCGCCTCGCGCCTCGAGACCTTGAACGCCGAGCTGGCGCTCCAAGGGGGCGATCGTGACCTGGCTACCCGCCTGGCCACGCCACTTGCCTCCGCCCCCAACCGGGTGGCGGCTCACCAGGCGCTGGGCATCCTGGCGCGCGCTGCCCGCGATCCGGACGTGGCGCTGGGCCATGCGGAGGCGGCGCGGGCGATCGCCCAGGGCTGGTCCGCGCCCTGGCACGAAGCCGCCGACGTCCTGCTCATGGCGCGCGCCGTCCGCTCCGTCGACCAGGCCACGGCCCGGACCTGGGCCGGTGAAGCCGCGGCCTTGGCCACGGACAACCCGTATGCCGCCGCCGGCGCGGGCTTGCTGCTGCGCGAGCTGGGCGTGGACGCGCCCGTGCCCTTCGCGGCGGGCTGGCAGGCGCTTGACCTGGGGGCGCTGCGCATGGCCTGGGACCTCAAGGGCCTGGAGCCCCGGGCGGCCGCCGCGCCCGCGGCCGGGCTGGATCCGGAGCTCTTCGCCGCCTGCATGGAAGAGCTGGCGTTGGCACGTGACGAGGCCGCCATCGGCCAGGCCGCGCTGGAAGGCGCGATGGCCCTGGTGGGCGCGACGCGTGGATACGTGCTGAGCTACGACGAAGGGCGCTTGCGCCAGGTCGTGACGGTTGGCGCCAGCTTCGCCGAGGTGGAGGGCGGCTTCAGCAACTCGATCGCGGAGGAGGTGCTGTTCTCCTCGCGGCCCGTCTACGTCAGCGACGCCAGCAGCGACCCCAACTGGCGCGAGGCCGCGAGCGTCGTGGCCTTGAACCTCCGTACGGTGGTGTGCCTGCCGCTGGCCGTGCCGGATCGCATCCTGGGCGTGTTGTACGTCGACCGCGACGACCTGGAGCCCCTGCTGGGCCCGGGCGACGTGACGTTGCTGCGCGCCTTCGCCGTGGCGGCCGCCGCGTTGATCGTGCGCGAGCGTGACCGGCGCGCCGAGGCCGTGGCGGCGGATCTGGCCCGGCTGTGCAACGAGCTGGGCAAGGTCCTGGCGCCGACAGACCCGGCGGCCACCCGCGCGGCCACCCTGGCTGCCGCCGTGGCGGCAACGGGTGCGGACCGTGGCTTCTGGCTGGGCGCGGACGGCGAGGCCCTGGCCGGCACCGCGCCCTTCGACCCGGCCTCCGTCAGCCGGGGCATCGTGGAGTGGGTCGCCAGCACCCGCCAGCCGCTGGGCCTGATGGACGCCAGCAACACGGAAGACTGGCAGGGCCGGGGCAGCGTACAGGCCCTGGGCTTGCGCACGGTCTGGTGCGTGCCTGCCGGCGATGCGGGCGTGGTCTACCTGGACGCGGCCCGCATGATCGAAGCCGACCCGGACGACGGCTTGCGGGCCGTCGAAGCCCTGGTCGGCTTCGCCTCGGGATTGGTCTAGCGCCTACTCGCGCAGGCCCTTGGCACGGTCCTTGTCCCAGGGGCCGACGTTCTGGTTCACGGGCTCGCTGGCTTCACCGAAGGCCCGGAACACGTCGAATATCTGCCCGTTGATCACGAGCGCGTCGGAACCGACGCGCACCGGGCCGTCGATGGTCGGATGGTTGACCACACGGAAGGCATCGATGCCCATGCTGCGGACGATGCCGATGACCTGGGTCATGGTGTCGTAGGCGGCCTGGCGGTTGTCGCCCTTGGGGAGCAGGTCCGGCATGGTGCGCTTGACGTAGGCGGCCACCTCTTTGCTCAGCTCGCCCGGGTCGTTCTTCAAGCCGGGGTGCGCCGCCAGGATCTCGTCGGCGGCCTTCTTCATGGCAGGCGTCAGCTTCACGGTAGACAGCGGGGCACCGGGCTCCGCTGCGGCAGCGCCATCGGCCGTTGCAGCCGGAAAGGCGGCCGCGCCAGCGGGCCCCTTGGGCAGCTGCGCCGGGCCGGGCGTCGAACCGGGGACGGCCTTGCCCTCGGAGCCCCACCACCAACCCGGGCTCCCCGAGCCGGCACCGCGGACCACGTCCACCCACTCGTCGCCGACGGGCGTGTTCACGAGGATCTTGTCGCCCTTCACGTCCTTCACGTCCAGGCCGGCCGCGATCAGGTCGGGCTTCATCTTGTTGAGCAGCGCCTCGGCGGCGGGCTTGTCCTTCACGGAATCCAACGGGTAGTTGGAGGCCACCCGGCCGAAGACGTACTTGACCGTGCGGTGGTCTGGGTTCGCCAGCTTGGCGCTGTCGTACCCTTCGAGCGGGACCGGGCCTGGTGCGAAGACCTTGTACGGCTGGGCGCCTTCGGGGTTCGCCACGGCCGAGACTTGCTGGTGCAACGCCGCCACGGCGCCGGCGGCCTTCTGCTCTTCGAGCTCCGCCACGCGCTGGTGCAGTTGCACCAACATCTGCTTCAGCTCCTGGATCTGTTGCACCATCGCGCCCATCGGGCCGGGCGGCATCGGGACGGCCGGCGCGCCGATGGCCTGCTCCCAGCCCGCCTGGGCCACCATGCTGCCATCGCCCGACATCGGCCGCGCACCGCCCGCCGGGGGCAAGGGGGGCGCTTGCACCGCATCGTGGTGGTGGTGATGGTGGTGGTGGTGCGTGTGGTGGGCCTGGCCACCGCCGCCGACGCGGTTATCCATTTCGAGGTCCTCCTTAGGGAAGCAGGATCCTCTACATACCCGAGCTAGCCGCCGGAGCGACCAGGCCAGAGCTGCCACCAGGGACGGGCGGCCGAGGCCGGCGCCTCGAGGCGGAGCAGCTCCTTCTGCTGTAGGTTGCTCAGCGAGGTGGCCAGGTGCTTCGTGCGCTCCTGGAACATGGCGCAGGCGCCCGTCAGCTCCGCCACGCGGGCCAGCAATTCCGACACGCGGGCCTGGAGCACTTCCGAGCGCTGGCGTTCCGCCGCCAGCATCCCCAAGGCTTGCTGCAGTTCCGTGGTTGGGCACGGCTTCTCCCCGGAGGCGTCGCTCGGGGCCGCAAGCGCGAGGCGCGGCGGCTCTGCCGAGACGCTGACTTCCAGGCCCAGCACGCGGCGCGTGGTGGCGGCGCCCGCGCCGTCCTTCATCATGCGGTCCGCGTCGCGCAGCACCTGGAGGAGGTCATCGGAGATGAACCACTTGCCGCGGCTGCCCTTCTCCACGGTCAGACCCAGGGCGTGGATGCGCTTGCGCAGCCCGCTGGGGCTGATATCGAGCTCGCGGCTGAGGTCTTCTAGCGTGGTCGCCATCTCGAGATACCCTCCGGCCTGAAGCATACGCCGCGAGCGCGACGCCGGGCGGTGGGACATGTCACACGCCAACATCCGTTCATTCTCCCTTAACGTCAGGTCATGGGTGAGTTAACGGACAACAAAGGGGAGAGAGTTCCCAGGTATAGAGAGGGTTTCGGACATGTTGGCGTGGCCTAGCTTTTTGCTTCCTTCCGGCTACCAGCCGGTGCAGCCCCAGCCCGTGGCACGGGTCCAGCCGGCGGCTTACGGCCCCGTGGCCTCGCCCTACGGCGTCGACGCCTACCAGGCCTCGCTGGAAGCCCAGCTGGAGCAAGTGCGCGGCATGCTGCAGCAACTCCAGGCCCAGATGGACCGCTACGTGAGCCAGAACGTGATCATGCCAGCCGCCGTGGCCCCTATCGCGCCGCCGCCTCCCCCGCCGCCGCCGGC
>JAQBPE010000343.1 GCA_028287685.1 Cyanobacteria bacterium RYN_339
GCCCCGCCAACCGGCGGGGCTTGCGCGTTTCCAGGTTTTTCCCTACGATCGGTTGTCGAGCGTTTCAACGCACCTTCGCCAGACTTTAACGTGGTGATAAGCAAGTTTGCAGGCGGCGCCAGGGATAAGACCGGGGTACCTCTTAACAGCGTGTTAAAAGTCTGTCCGAACCGAAAGGGTGAGCCCGATGTTCAACCAGCCTATCCGTAACCTCGCGCAGCTGACCGCTCTGGTCGCCGTGTTGACGTCGACGGGCTGCGGCAGGGCGCCGATGCAAACGGCGTTGCCCTCGTCGAACGATTCGTCGTTCACCCAGGGCAGCTACGGCTACTCGGCCCGCATCCCCTCCGGCACCGTGACCGGCCGGGTCGTCGACGAGCGCACGAAGATGGGCATCCCCGACGTCTACGTCGAGGTCCAGAACGTCAGCCCCGCCGTCTCCACCCGCACGGACTCGAGCGGCAACTTCTCCTTGCAGAACGTGCCCCAGGGCCAGCAGGTCATCGTCGTCAACAAGCAGGACTACGTGTACCTGGCGACGCAGGGCTCGATCATCGCCCAGGTGCTGCCCAGCGCCACCGTTTCGCTCGCCCAGATCAACCTGAGCCCGGCCATCGCGTCGGCCTCCAACGCCTACCTGACGTCCATCGGCGGCCTGGTGGAGCCCTACGGCCTCGCCATCGACAACAACCACGGCTACCTCTACGCGGTGGACCGCGTGGGCATCAACGACCTGCTCGACAAGCGTTGCGAAGTCAAGAAGTTCAACACCTCGGGCGGCTTCGTGAAGCGCTTCGGCGGCGAGAAGTTCGGCGTCTCGAAGGGCAACGAGAGCAGCAGCTGGTTCGACCTGTTCAGCCACCTGAGCTGGAGCTACGGCGTCGACGTCGATGCCGGCGGCAACGTGTACGTGGCCGAGGCCAACAAGGACCGCGTCGTGAAGTTCAGCGGCGACGGCGACTACATCACCAGCTTCAAGGACAACGTGAAGAACGACTTCGACGTCGCGGTGCTGAACAACGGCCAGATCGGCGTCAGCTCCAGCGGCAACTCCAAGATCGTCCTGTTCGACGTCAACCTGACGGCGAGCGCGAAGGACTTCTCCGGCACCGCCGGCAACGCTTCCGTCAACGGCGGCTTCCGCGGCCTGGCGGTGGACAGCGCCAACTTCCTCTACGTGATCGACAACTCCGCCGGCCCCGGCGGCGCCATCAAGAAGTACGACGGCCGTGGCGGCAACCCGGTGCTGCAGTTCGGCAACAACAGCGGTTCGGGCCCCAGCCAGTTCCGCGGCGCGACCGACGTCGCCATCGACAACCGCAGCGGCGACGTCTACGTCGTCGACGCCGGCAACAACCGCATCCAGCGCTTCGACCGCGACGGCCGCTTCATCAGCGAGTTCGGCTCCGCCGGCCGCGGCAACGGCCAGTTCGACCGCCCCTACGGCATCGCCATCGACAAGGACGGCTACGTCTACGTCTCCGACGCGGGCAACAAGCGCATCCAGAAGTTCGCCCCCGGTCGCATCCTGAACGGCACCACCTCGTACAGCAACGTTTACTACCCCACCAAGTAAAGGTAGAGCCCAAACGCCGGTCGCCCCAACGGGCGGCCGTTTTTTTTGTGGCGCCTCGGGTATGTTTGTGGCGGCACCATAACGCACCTAGAGGAGAGGAAGACCAATGTCGAGAAACGTCCGCTGTGGCCTGGTCCAGGCCGCGTGTGAGATCCCCGGCGATCGCCCGATCGACGAGATCAAGAAGCACATGATCGATAAGCACGTGAAGTTCACGGAGGAGGCCGCCAAGCAGGGGGTCAAGATCCTGTGCTTCCAGGAGATCTTCTACGGGCCCTACTTCTGCGCCGAGCAGGAGACCAAGTGGTACGACAGCGCGGAGCAGAAGGACGGCCCGACCATCAAGCTGTTCCAGGAGCTCGCCAAGAAGCACGACATGGTCATCGTGGTGCCGTACTACGAGGAGGAAGGCAACTCCAACTACTACAACACCGCGGCCGTGATCGACGCCGACGGCACGGTGCTGGGCCAGTACCGCAAGCAGCACATCCCCCACACCCACCCCGGCTTCTGGGAGAAGTTCTACTTCAAGCCCGGCAACCTGGGCTACCCGGTCTTCAAGACCAAGTACGGCAACGTGGGCGTGTACATCTGCTATGACCGCCACTTCCCGGAGGGCGCGCGTCTGCTGGGCCTGAACGGCGCGGACATCGTCTTCAACCCCTCGGCCACCGTGGCCGGCCTCTCGGAGTACCTCTGGAAGCTCGAGCAGCCCGCGCATGCGGTTGCGAACGGCTACTTCGTCGGCGCGATCAACCGCGTGGGCAAGGAAGCGCCCTGGAACATCGGCGAGTTCTACGGCCAGTCCTACTTCGTGAACCCGCGCGGCCAGTTCCTGGCGACGGGCTCGCGCGAGAACGACGAGCTGGTGGTGGCCGACCTCGACCTGGACCTGATCAAGGAGACCCGCCACACCTGGCAGTTCTACCGCGATCGCCGTCCCGAGACCTACCGCGATCTCGCCGAGCTGCTGCCCTAAAGCGCAGCAGCGGACCCGCGCCCTAAACAACGGGAAACGTCCCGTTGATGTTTTAACAACTCGCGATCTGGCCCACTTCCCCGGGGAAGTGGGCCAGCTGTGTATTTGCCGGGAATTAGATCGGAGGAATTGTTAAAGAACTGTTAGCCCGTAATAAGTGTTCGTTAGAAGCGACACGCTGGCCGGAAACATTCCCATAACATTCAAGGAAGTTGGTTGGTAGTTGGGACCCGGCATCGTCATCCACGTAGCGAGAGAGGTCCCCCCCATGACCGTAGTGAACGCCCAGATCGCCCCCGTCGCTTTCCAGCCCCGCGTGGCGGCTCCCGTGACCGGCACGACGCTTCCGGTCAACGTTGCCCCCCGGACGGATGACCGCTGCCAGTTGCAGGGTGCCGCGGCCCCCAAGGCCGACCCCCTGGCCGGCTACGCCGCCCGCACCGGCATCAACGCTGCTGACTTCCTGGCTGCCGGTTGGCAGGACAAGACTCCCCTTCAATTGGAAATCGCCGACACGAAGGCAAAGCTGAAGGAGGCGAAGGTCGACATGGTCTGGCCCGGGATGGTGACGCTGGACGCCCACCTCAAGGCCTTGGAGGCGCGCGAAGCGTTCCAGAACGGCGGCGCGGACAGCGCCGAGCTGCTGTGGCAGATGGACGACATGGACAAGGCGATCCAGGCCTGTGACCCCGGCGACATGGACAAGATCATCAACCTGCACGAATCGATGCAGATCCGCGACACGCAACTGCGGCAGTTCGGCAAGCCGCACTCGCCCGAGCAAAAGGCCCACCTCGAGAAGCTGAGCAACCTCGAGCACGAGCTCTGGGCCGCCAAGACGTCGATGGAGCGGGGCAGCGTCCAACAGCGCATCCAGGTCGAGCAGGCCATCCTCGGGCAGCTGGAGCGCCCCGTCACCCCTGCGCAGCGGCAGCTGATGGACCAGATGACGGCGCTCGGCGAGCAGACGACGAAAGCCATGGACTCCCGTGGGGCCACGCAGTTGCAATTGGCTCTCCAGACCTGCACCTGCCGCCTGCAAGCCTCCAACCTTCCTCATTCGCAAGCGCGCACCGCGCTGTTGGCTGCCATGGAAGCGACGGCTCGCGAGGTGGGCACGGCCAGCTCCGCCGCGGCGATCCAGCAGGGCATCATCAAGTTCCAATCCTTGCAGGACAGCTTCGAGCAGACGCTCTAAGCATCCCGCTCGCGGCGCCTTCGACCCACTTCCCTTCGGGAGGTGGGTCTTTTGACGTTTACTTGCTGGTTCCGCGTTGGGGGTATAGTGCCTCCGTCCGCCCCCACCCCCAAGAGGAGCCACCCCCGTGACCTTGCCGCTTTCCGGCCTGCGCGTGATCGACCTGACCCGGGCCCTGGCCGGTCCCTACTGCGCCATGATGCTGGGCGACCTCGGCGCGGACGTGATCAAGGTGGAGCAGCCCGGCAAGGGCGACGAGAGCCGGGGTTGGGGCCCGCCGTTCCAGGAGGGCGAGTCCAGCTACTTCCTCTCGATCAACCGTAACAAGCGCAGCATCACGCTGGACCTCAAGAGCCCGGAAGGCAAGGAGGCGCTCACGCGGCTGATCGCCAGCGCCGACGTGCTCTTGGAGAACTTCTCGCCGGGCACCATGAGCAAGCTCGGCTTCGAGCCGAAGGACGTCTGCGCGCGCCACCCCCGCCTGATTTACTGTTCCATCTCCGGCTTCGGCCAGGCGGGCCCCAACCGCAACCTGCCCGCCTATGACCTGATCCTGCAAGGTATGGGTGGCCTGATGAGCATCACCGGACCGGTGGACGGCCCGCCGACCAAGGTGGGCGTGCCAATTGCGGACCTGACGGCCGGGATGTTCGCCTCCACGGCCATCATGACGGCGCTGTTCCACCGGGAGCGCACCGGCCAGGGCCAGTACGTGGACACCTCCTTGTTGGACGGCCAGCTGGCCCTGCTCACCTTCCAGGGCGGCCGCTACTTCGCCACCAACGAGGCCCCGACCTGGCAGGGCAACGAGCACCCCTCGATCGCCCCCTACGAGACCTTCAAGGCCAAGGACGGCTACGTGAACATGGCCGTCGGCAACGAGAGCCTGTGGGCCAAGTTCTGCCCCGCTTTCGGCCTCGAAGCCTGCCTGGAAGACCCGCGCTTCCTGAAAAACGCCGATCGCCTGCAGCACCGCCCGGCCCTGATCGGCCTGATCGAAGGCGCGTTCGCACCCTTCTCGACGGCGGAGGTGCTTGCCAGGCTCCAGGCAGCCGGCGTGCCGTGCGGCCCCATCTACGACCTGGCCCAGGCATTGACGGACCCCCATGTGGTGGATCAGGGCCTGGTGCGCGAGGTCCAGCACCCCACGGCCGGGACCGTGAAGTACCCCGGCATGCCGTATCGCTTCTCGGCCAGCCCCGCGGGCGTGGATCGGCCGCCGCCGCGGTTGGGCGAGCACACGGCCGCGATCCTCGCCGAACTTGGGCTGGCTCCGGCCCCTGTGCCAGGGTGACGCCCTTTACGGCGTGGGGGTGGGCGGTCTGGACGGGTTGACCATGGCCTCGGGGGACCCGGTGATGAGGGTGCCGTCGCTGACGACGATCTGGCCGTAGACGTCGACCGGGATGGGCTCGATGGGGATGCTGGCGTAACCACCTCCCCCAATCGGCTGCGCCGCGGCCGGTGGGATGACGGCGGGCTCGCCGGCCGACCCGTCGGGGTGGGCCAACACCGGACCCATGTATGTTGACGCGACGTCCGGATCGATGTGCCTGGGGTCGGCGTCCGGCTGCACGGCCAGTTCGATGGCCTGGGTCGCGGCCGCCAGCGCCGCCATTTCCGCCACGGATTCGCCGAAGTAGTAACGCAGGGCCGCTGCCACCGCAGGCTTGTCCGTGGCATCCGCGGGGGTGCCGGCTTGGAACAGCTCCAGCACGAACGCCGGTGAGTAGAGCGGCAGGTCGTTCGTCGCTGTGGCCTGCCCGGCCTCTTGCAGCCAGGACCGGTTGCCGCCGAGGTACACCCCGTCGAACGAGGCATAGGCGAAGCGCGCGGCGCTGGCCTGGTCGACGGCCGGCACCAGGGACGTGGCCTGGTATCCCGTGGCCGGGCCGGCCTGGAGCCGGAGCGTCTGGACCAACTGCTGCAGCGTCGCCAGGAAGGAGGGCAGGCCGTCGGCCGCAAGCAGCCGCCTGGGCGCCGTACCAGCAACGAGGTTGCCCGCGCCCGCCGCCACGATGCCCGTGCCGATCGCCAGGAGCGTTTGGCCCGGCGCCGCGACGACGTTGCCGCCGTGGCCCTGGACGAACTTGTCGTAAGCGTTGCAGGCTTTCACGATCGCCGGGGACATGGCGTCCGGATCGCGGATGGCGGTGACGGTCCCCATGCCGTAGAGGGCGTGTGACAGCACGCCCGTGGCGACCGTCGTGGTCTCGGAGAGTTGGGAAACGTCATACAGGCCGCGGGCGGCCTGCAGCGTGCCATCCGCCATGACCCGCGGGAACGCAACCGTGGCGACGACGTGACCGGCCTTCAATGCCACGATCTCCAGCGGGATGCCGGCCTTGACGCCTTCCAGGCGCACGAGGAACGACCCGTCCGAGGCGGTCCGGCTCGTACCGGCCGGGGTCGCTTCGCCGAGGCGGAAGACGGCGACCGGGGCGTCGGCCAGCGGCGCGCCCGCGTAGGTGGCGACGCCCGCAACGGGCAGCACCGGGATCGCCAACCTGGTTGGCCGTTCCAGCGGGGCGATCGCGGGGGGAGCCGTCGTCTTCGCAGATGGAGGGGCACCGCTTGCCACCGGCACGGGGGCACAGGCGGCGCAGGCCAGCACGAGGACGATCGGCAAGCCGAAGACACGGGAAGGATGGGGCATGGTCGTTCCTACAGGGAGATGGGGGAAAGCACCATCTCGTCGTCCTTGATCCGGAGGAGCAGGTCTTCGAGGGTGCTGGCGGTGAAGGCGAGGATCCGGGTTTCCGGCAGCATGGTCAGCAACTGGAAACTCGGGCGGCTCGGGGGGCTCCCCGTTACGGTGAGCATGTAGTCGGCCCCGGGAACCAGGCCTTCAAGGTCGAAAGGCACCGTGCCCGTGGCGCCGGCGTCCGAGGCGATGGTCTGGTCGCTGACGCGGTCATCGCCGGCGCTCCCCGCGAGGTGGGCGGTCACCAGGCCGTAGGCCGGCCCATCAAAGGTGACCGTGCCATGGGCGGTGACGTTGACGGGGCGATCGCCGAAGGCCAGGTGGAACGGCACGTTGGCTTGGTCGTCCTCGACCTGACCGAGGGCCGATACCAACCGCATATCAATGGCCGTGCGAGACGGTTGCGGAAGGCTGATGAGGGTCTCGCTCGCGCTGCCGGTATACGCCTCGAGCCCGATCGTGTAGACCGCGTCCGGTGCCAGGCCTTCGATGCGGATCGGGGTCCCGGCGTCGATGTCACCCTGCAACGTGTTGCGGATCATCTCGTGGTCGAGGCGGTCGTAGACCACCACCACCAGGCGCGTAACGCTGGCGAGGGTCCAGGGAGCGACCGCCGCGGCCAGCCTGAAGCCCGAAGGCTGGACGTGACCGACCAACGCGCGCGTGGTAGCCACCGGGGCCGCCGCCGGAAGGGCGGAGGCCTGGCAGCCCGCCAGCATCGCCATGGCGATCAGCGCGGAGAGCGGGCGCATCATTGTTGCACCGGCAGCACGATCGCGAGGGGTTTGGTTCCGGGGACCAGGGTTCCATCCGTCACGGAGACGGATCCGCCTGCCTGGCCGCTGAACGGCTGGTCGGCGAGGCGCAACGTGAAGGTCAGGTCGCCCACGTCGTCGTTCGCGCCACCGTCTCCGCCGGTGCTGAAGCTGGAGATGTTCGCGGCGGTGCGGTCGTCCACGCGGATGGGCGTGGAGGTCGTGCCGTTAGCCGGGTCCACCTGGTAGGCCTCGAGGCGGACCTTGTATTGCTTGGCGGCCTTGAGGTTGGCGAGCCGCACCTGCATGGGCGTGACGTCGTCGGCGCCCGTCGGGAAGAGCGGCCCCAGGTCCTGCTCGCCGGGTTGGGACAGGTCCGAACCGTAGTCGCCCTGGTCGGTCACGTCGAGCAGGAAGACTTCGACGTGATCGAGGTGGGCCAAGGTGTAGGGCTGCCGGACGGCCTGGACCGCGTAGCGCGCAGCCGGGGAAACTTGTACGGTGCCATGGGCCGTCATGGGGTGTCGAGGCGCAGCGCTTGGAACGCTGCTGCAGGCGCCGAGCGTGCCGGCGAATAGAAAGAGAAGTAGACGAGACAACTGCCAGGGCTCCGATCGCATGGGGAAGGGGTGGCCCGGCGGTTGCCGCCGGGCCTGGATGAGCAAGGGCCGGAGCTAATAGTCGCTGCCCACCCAGATCGAGGTGACGGCAGGGTAAACCATCTTGAAATCGTAGGACCAGCGTGCCTCACGCTGGTACTGGGTCGCCGTCAACGTCCCGAGCGGCTGGCCGTCGATCTCGTTGGCGAACCCCGTCAGGCTGACGTTCCACGCCTGGCTGTTGGATGCCAAAGTCACGTCGTTCAGCGTGAAGCCGTTGCAATTCACGGGCACCGTGAGCGTCTTGCCGCCCCCAATGGGCGTCAGGGTGATGCTCCTGGCTACCTGATCGCAGCTGGAGTAATTCGTTGACACGTACATGGCGTTGTCCATGATGCGGTAGGAGACCATCGACTCGGCGCCCGTGGTGACGAGCGCGCCGTCAACCGCGCTCACCTTGCCGTTGGCGAGGCCGTTGAAGTTCTGGTCGCGCAACTGCATCGTGAAGGTGGTCTTGAGCTGGTCGTTGCCACCGTTCGCGACATGGTCGGTGATCTGGTTGCTGGTGGTGTAGAGGTCCGTGACGTTGATGTTCGACAAGTCATCGACCTCGACGGGCAGGGTGGGGTTCTCGAGGGCCGGGTCTACCTGGAAGGCGCGCAGGGTCACCTGGTAGTGCTTGTCGGCCTTCAGGCCCATCAGTTGGATCGGATCGAAGGAGTGGTCATTGGAGAGGTCGTCGGTGCCGTGGTAGCCCAGGGACCCCATCTGGACCGTTGGCAAGGCGTCCGTCACGTTTGTCAGATATACGTCAACATGATGGAGGCGCTGGAGCTCGTAAGGGGTGCGCACGTTCTGCAGCGAGAAGCCCTTTAGCTGTCCGGTGACGACCTGGATCGCGCCGGTGACGTTGACCAGATGGGACGACGCGGGGGCGGTTGCCGGCGTACTTGAACAGGCGGCGAGCAGCAAGGCGGCGACGAGGGGAAGGGTACGTTTGATCATGGGGAAAGGCTCCTAACGCGGTGTGGGACGGGAATTCAAATGCGACACCTTGATGCCGTAATATTGACTTATGGCAGAATAGCACACCCGTCGCGTCCGGTACCCGAATCACACTAAATCTTTACGTTCGTCCTTTGTGCATGCCTGCTCGCGACACCGTCCCGGACGTCTTTAAATCACGGACGGGGCGAACCTTAATTCGTGCTTTACCTGATGACAACTTCTTAAGGCCCACAACCACGGCAGCCATCCCCCAGCTGCTGCTGTGAGCCATAAGGAGCCCGTCATGCTACGTCCCGTCGCCACCCTCGCCCTCGTTACCGCCCTCGCCCTGGCCGGTTGCGGCCGCTCGCCGCAGCCCGTGGCGCCCGCCCTCGACACGCCCGCCAGCTTGCAAGCAGAAGCCGCCAGCCCGCGGGTCATGATCCTGGCGGCCACCCAAACCGACAACCAGGTCTCGCTGCGTTACACCGTCACGCGTGCCGGTCACACGGAGACCCGCGACGTGGTGCTGAAGACCCACCGGGACGCCGAAGGCCGGGCCGCCTTCGCGTCGGGCTCCGTCAATGGCCAGCCGATCACCGCGGCGATGGTGGGCTCCGCCGAGGGCAAGCAGGTCGTGCGCGAGCTGGCGGGCATCGGCCAGGCGAAGGGCGGCGGCTACCGCGTCCAGTTCGTCGGCATCATCGTCGCCGTGGCCGGCGGCGTGGTGGCCGGCGTGGTGTTGGGCGCGGCGCTGGTGATCAAGGCGATCATCGACGCGCTGCGGCCTTGCAGCGAAGGCGGCGCCCTGTGTTAATCCACGGCTACTGTGCCGTGTAGCCGCCGTCCATGACCACCGCCTGGCCCGTGACCCCGCCCGCGCGGTCGCTGGCCAGGAACATGGCGTAGTCCGCGATCTCCGCGACGGACAGCAGGCGCTTCTGCGGGATCAACGGGTACAGGACCTCCTCCAGCACGCGCTCCAACGGCACGCCGCGCGTGGTGGCCAGGTCCTGCATCTGGCCGCGCACCATCGGCGTGTCTACGTAGCCCGGGCACAGGGCGTTGACGGTGATGCCGTGCGTGGCCCCCTCCAGGGCCGCCACCTTGGTCAGGCCGATCACGCCGTGCTTGGCGCTGTTGTAGGCCGCCTTGCCGGCGAAGCCCACCAGCCCGTTGATCGAGGCCATGTTGATCACGCGCCCGTAGCCCTGCGCCTTCATGGTCGGGAACGCCCGCTTGATCGCGACGAACGGCGCCGTCAGCATGATCTCGACGAGCAGGCGGAAGCGCTCCGTGGAGAACTCCTCGATCGGCGCCACGTGCTGCAGGCCGGCGTTGTTGATCAACACGTCCAGCCGGCCGAAGGCGGCGATCGCCTGGTCGATGGCGGTGTTGAGTTGGTCTTCCTTGGTGACGTCGCAGCCAAAGCCGAGGGCGCCGTTGGGTAGCGCCGCCGCGGCCTGCTGGGCCGCTTCCGCGTTCAGGTCGGCAATCGCCACGCGAGCGCCCGCCTGGGCGAAGGCTTGCGCAACGGCCAGGCCGATGCCGCCTGCCGCGCCGGTAATGAAGAGCGTCCTGCCGGAGTAATCAAAATTCATGTGAGGCTCCTGGGCTCCGCGTGAAGGCTACCGCTACCGAACGCCGCGGGCGCTTAGTAAAGTCCCGTGGTCTCGTAGACCAGGATGGCGACGAACACCGCCGCCGTCTTGATCAGCGTCATGGCGAAGATATCAATATAGCTCTGCCGGTGTGTCAAACCCGTTACGGCCAACAAGGTAATCACCGCGCCGTTGTGCGGCAGCGTGTCCATGCCCCCGGATGCCATCGAGGCCACCCGGTGCAGGACCTCGGGCGGGATGTGCAGCGCCTTGGCCTGTTCGAGGTAGCTGGGCGCCATGGTCGCGAGCGCGATGCTCATGCCGCCCGAAGCCGAACCCGTGATGCCGGCCAGCGTGGTGGTGGTCACGGCCTCGTTGAGCAGTGGGTCGTGGATCGCCCCGGCCAGCGCGCCGCTCACGACCTTGAAGCCCGGCAGGCTCGAGACCACCGCCCCGAAGCCATATTCCGACGCGGTGTTCACGCACGCGAGCATCGCGCCGCCGATGGCCAGGTTCACGCCCTGGGCGAAGCCGCTTGTAACGCGTTTGTACGCCAGGGCCGTCACCATAAGGATGGCGGCCACCAGCGCGCCCTCGACGGCCCAGACGGCCGCCACCTTGGAGACCTCGATGGCCTCCGCATGGGCGAACCCCCGGCCCGCCAGGTCGATGCTGGCGCCATAGGCCCGCGGGATCGCCACGGAGAAGACCTTGTTCAACACGCCCACCGCCACCAACGGGATCAGCGCCACCAGCGGGTGGGGCAACCGCTCCTCCGCGTCCGGCGGGGCGGGCTCGTTGGTATGACCTTCGCCGTAGCCCTCGCCGGCCGCCTGGGCCTGGCGGCGCCGGAAGTCGAGGTACGCCATGCCGGCGCAGAAGACCACCAGCGCGCCGATGCAGCCCAGCTTGGGGGCGGCCCAGGTGTCCGTGCCGAAGAAGGTGGTGGGGATGATGTTCTGGATTTGGGGCGTGCCGGGCAGCGCGTCCATGGTGAACGTGAAGGCGCCCAGCGCGATCGTGCCGGGCACCAGGCGCTTGGGGATGCCCGCCGCGCGGAACAGCTCCGCCGCGAAGGGGTAGACCGCGAAGGCCACCACGAACAGCGAGACGCCGCCGTAGGTCAGCAGGGCGCAGACCAGCACGATCGCGACCATCGCGCGCTCCGGCCCCAACACGCGGGTCACGGCGCGCACGATCGAGCGGGCGAAGCCGCTCAGCTCCACCAGCTTGCCGAAGATGGCGCCCAGCATGAACACGGGGAAGTACAGCTTCACGAAGCCGACCAGCTTCTCCATGAACACGCCCGTGTAGACGGCGGGCACCAGGCTGGCATCCGTGAGCAGCACCGCGGCCAGCGCGGCGACGGGCGCGAACAGGATCACGCTGTAGCCGCGGTAGGCGACGGCCATGAGGAAGGCGAGCGCCAGCAAGATCACGAGCACGGACATAGGGCCATTCTCCCGCAACGCTCGCTCGTCCGTAGGGCGCCAGGCGGATTTTGGCCTAACGTTTTGTTACCGGGCGGCATCCGGCGCCACCTTCGGGCGATATGGGCGTAACATGGGCGTGATGCTTGAAACCAAGCCAACCTGGACGGACCGGGTCACCGTCGGACGAGACTGGGCGCGCATCGAGCGCCTGGCCAACACCGCGGAAGCCTTCCCGGAAGAGCGTGCCCGCGCGAACGGCGCGCACCTGGAAGCCGACGTCATAACCGGCTTCGGCAGCTCCACGCCGTCGTCGCGCCAGGTGCTGCTGCATGCCTACGCGGGCTGGGACGGCCCCGACCGCCGGCCGCCGGTGCTGCTGGTCCATGGCGCCACCGCCGACGCCGCCTGCTGGATCCGCCCCTACGGCCACAAGGGCGTCGGCCTGGCCGAGCGCTTCGCCGCGGACGGCCGCCGCGTCTTCGCCGTGACCTTCGCGCACAAGCATGGCTGCAACCTCCTGCAGGCCGAGCAGCTCAACCAGGCGCTGCGCCGCGTGCGCGCCATGGCCGGGGCCGGGTTGGTGGACGTGCTGGCCCATTCCAAGGGGGCCGTGGCAGCACGCGCCCTGGCCTCGGGCTTCCGCGAGCCCTGGATGACGCCCTACAACAACGACATCCGGCGCCTAATATTGGTCGGCGCGCCCAACGGGGGCATCGACTACAGCTTCCGCCACCCGCTGGCGAACCTGGCCCTGATCCCCGAGAAGGCCTGCCTGAACGCCCCCATGAGCTGGCGCAAGGCGCGGCTGTTCGGCTTCTGGGTAGACACCGGCGCGCGCTCGATCATGACGGACGCCGGCAACTACTTCCCCGGCCAGGCCCAGATGTTGGCCCGCTGGGACCACCGCTTCCCGCTCACGCCCTACGAGCCGGACTGGCACGCCACGTACCATGGCGGCACCGGGCTCTTCGGCCAGTCGGACGGGATCGACGTGGCGATCGCCCAGAGCGGCCACTTCATGGCCCGCCTGGCCGAGCACCCGCTGCACCCCGACGTGGAGCTGGCCATGCTGGCCGGCAACCGCGCCAACCGCTTGGGCTACCTCAACGAGACGTCCGGACCCTCCGACGGCACGGTCTTCGTCGAGAGCGCCACGGCCACGGCCGACCTCCTGTGCGGCGGCGCGACCTTGCGGGCCTGCGACGTGCTGCCGCTGAACCATGGCGAGCTGATCTACCACGAAGCCGCTCACGCTTGGTTTGCGAAGGTGCTGGCCTGATCGCGGTACAATAGGTCCACATGCTGGACCGCTTCAAGCGCAAGGTCGACTACCTGCGCATCTCCGTCACGGACCGCTGCAACCTCCGTTGCCAGTACTGCATGCCCGCGACGGGCATGGACTGGATCGATCGCGACGAGATCCTGACCTACGAGGAAATCGAGCGGTTCGTGCGCGAAGTGGCCGTGCCGCTGGGCATCCGCAAGCTGCGCCTGACGGGTGGCGAGCCGATGGTTCGCAAGGACCTCGCGGGCCTCATCGCCCGCCTGGCCGTCATTCCCGGCATCGACGACCTGGCCTTGACCACCAACGGCCTCTTCCTGGAGCAACAAGCCCAGGCGCTGAAGCTCGCGGGCCTGCAACGGATCAACGTCTCGATGGATTCCCTGCGCGCGGAGCGCTTCAAGGAGATCACCCGCGGCGGAGACTTGGAGCGCGTCTGGCGCGGCGTGGACGCCGCCATGGCCGTCGGCCTCACGCCGCTGAAGCTGAACGTGGTCGTGATGGCCGGCTTCAACGAGGACGAGCTGTCCGATTTCGTGGGGCTCACGCTCAACCGCCCGTACCACGTGCGCTTCATCGAATTCATGCCGGTGGGCGAATACGAGCTGTTCAAGCAGGTGGGCTACGTGAGCTCGCAACGCATGCGCGAGCTGATCACCTACGACCTCGAGCCCACGGAGATGACGGGGAACGGCCCGGCACGCTACTGGCAGGTGCCCGGCGCCCTCGGCACGGTGGGCTTCATCAGCCAGATGAGCCATGACTTCTGTTCTAGCTGCAACCGCATCCGCCTGACCGCCGACGGCAAGGTGCGCCACTGCCTCTTGTCGGACCACGAGATCGACGTGCGCGGCTGGCTGCGGGGCGGCACCGCCCCGGCGGAAATCCAGGCCGCCCTCGAAGCCGACATCCAGCTCAAGGCCGAGAACCATGAAGGCGCGCTGCGCCTGAGCGGACAGTCCCGCACGATGTCGCAGATCGGCGGCTGAATGCAGCCGTTTACCCACATCAACGACGAAGGCCGCGCGCGCATGGTCGACGTGACGGCCAAGCCGGCCACCGCCCGCTTGGCCGTTGCCAGGGCCAGCGTTTGGATGCAGCCCGAGACCCTGGCAGCCATCCGCCAGGGCGCCATCGCCAAGGGCGACGTGCTGGCCGTGGCCCAGGTGGCCGGGGTGATGGGCGCCAAGCAGACCGGCCAATGGATCCCCATGTGCCACCCGCTGCCCATCACGGGCGTGGACCTGCACTTCCGGCTGGACGACGAGCTTGCCCGCATCGAAATCGAGGCCCAGGTCCAGGTGCTCGGCCCGACGGGCGTGGAGATGGAAGCCCTGACGGCCGTGACCGCCGCCGCTCTGACGATTTACGACATGGCCAAGGCCATCGACCGGGGCATGACGATCGGGCCCGCCTACCTCGTGCGGAAGGAGGGCGGGAAGTCCGGCGTCTACCAGCACGTGCGCGCGCATGTCACCCGCATCGCGGGGGGCGACGACGGCCTCGGCGCGTTGCTGCTGAGGGCTGGTGAGGTGGTTCAACTCCTACCGGCGGGGGCCCAGGCTGCCGTTGGCACGCCGGCGGCCTGGCTGGACCGGGCGCCGGCGCCGGGGACTTCCCTAAGTAATGGCCCGTTGTGCCTCGAGGTCATCGCGGATGGCCGCGCCGAGGTCCGCCATGCGGGCGTACTCCGCCCTGGCGATTCGCTCACCACATGAGCAAGGCCCGGCTGCCGAAGCAGCCGGGCCCACCCAAAACCGTGATTTCTTAGAGCGTCTTGACGTAGCCAACCAGCGCGTCGACCTCGGCAGCCTTGAGCATGCCGGTGTCGCCGAAGGCCGGCATGCCCTTGGTCGCAGAACCCTTCATGATCCGGGTCTTGATCAAGGCGTCGCCCTTGGAGGCCACATGTTGGAGGCTGGGGCCCATGCCGCCGCCGCCGTTGGCACCGTGGCAGCCGGCGCACTTGGACGAGAAGATCGCCTTCGCGTCGATGCCGCCGGTGCTGGCCGCCATCGTCGACTTCGTGCCGGACGAGGCCGCGGCGCTGGGCGCCGTGGACGTCTTGGCAGTGGTGGAGGCGCCGGAACCGGCCCCGTCCGCCGCACCGGTAGCGGTCGTCGTCGTGGTGGTGGTCGACGACGCGGCAGCCTCGGCCGTAGGCGCGGTGCTGGTCGTGGTCGTCGTCGTGGTGGTGGTGTCGGTCTTTTTGTCCTCGGCAGGGCAGCCGGCAAGCAGCGCCGCGCCGAGGGCCGCCGAGGCGGCAAGACCCAGGAAGTTCAGCTTCATGGGGCCCCTGACCTTTACGGCTTGGTCGAAGACGTGGTGGTCGTCGTGGTGGTCGTCTTGGTGTCCTTCTTGACGGGGGCGGTGCCGGTGGCGGCCTTCGTCGTGGTGGTCGACGTGGTGCCCGTACCCGTCGCGTCGGGGCTGGCAGCGCCGGTCGACGTGGTGGTGGTGGTCGACGAAGTCGACGACGAACCCGTGTCAGCCGACGGCGCCGTGCTGGTCGTGGTGGTCGTGGTCGTGTCGGTGGTCTTCTTCTCTTCGGCGGGGCAGCCCACCAGGGCAGCCATGGCGATCGCGACGACGGCCGCGCGTCCGAACATTTGCATCATCTCGTTCCTCCTAGATTGGTGTGATCGATGGTTCGATGGTTAAGGTTGATAAATCAACCAATGAAAGTACCGCAGCTTGGCAGCTCCGTCAAGCGTTCTGGCCTGCGGGCGTGCCTTGTTCGAAGAACCTCAAGTTGATGATGGAGAACACGAGGATGATGACGAAGAGCACCATCCCAATCGCGTTGGCATATCCCATCTCGAGGTTCTCGAACGACTGCTGGTAAAGGTAATACACGACGGTCGTGCTGGCGTCGAGAGGCCCGCCACGTGTCATTACGTAAATCTCCGTGAAGACTTTCAGCGCGGAAATGCTGGAAACGATCGCCACGAACGCGATGCTGGGCAGCATCAGCGGGATCGTGAGGCGCGTGGTCTGCTGCCAGGGCGAAGCCCCGTCGATGGCGCTGACCTCGTAGATCTCCGTCGGGATCGTCTGCAAGCCGGCCAGGTAGATCACCATGTAGTAGCCCAGGCCCTTCCAGACCGTTACCGCCATGACCGCCGCCAGGGCTGTTTCCGGCCGCGAGAGCCAGGCAACCTGGGTGCCCGCCAGCCAGGGCAACAACAGGCCCACGACGTAGTTCAGCAGCCCGTTCTCCGCGAAGATCCACTTCCACATCAGGCCCGCGACGACCATCGACACCACCACCGGCAGGTAGTAGGCCGCACGGAAGAAGGCGATGCCCGGGATCGTTCGGTTGACCAGCACGGCCAGGAACAACGGCAGGATGATCAGCGCGGGCACCACGCCCACGAGATACAGCAGCGAGTTGAAGAGGCTCTTCCAGAACAGCGGGTCGTGGACCATGCGCTCGTAGTTCCGCAACCCCACCCAGGCCGGCACGCCGATGGCGTTGTAGTTCGTGAAGCTCAGGTAGGCCGCGTGCAACACGGGCCACACCATGAACACCGCCAGGATCAACGTGGCGGGGGCCAGGAACAGGTAGGGGACGGGGCTAAGGCGTTGCGAGGACACGGTCCCAGTCCTCGGCGGCTTGCTTGAGCGCCTCGGCAGGCGTCTGCTTGCCGAGGGCGGCGCGTTGGAGCGCGTCGTCCAGCGCCTTCGCCAGCTCGTTCTGGTGCGGCAACGGGGGCACCAGCAGGGTGGCGTGCTGCAGCTGTTCGGCGGCGATCGCCCGCGCCTTCTCCTCCAGGCCGCCGCCGAGGGGCTTGAAGAACGTGTCGGCGGCGGCGGACTTCTCCGAAGGCAGGATCGGCACGATCTTGCAGAACGCCAGCTGGTTGGGCCCGCTCACGATGAACTTGCCGAGGTCCAGCGCCAGGTCCTGGTGGGTGCTCGCGACAGGGATCACGAGGTTCATGACGCCCACGCCCAGCTTGCCGCTGCCGCCCGTGATCTGGCGGCCTACGTCGATCTTGGCGTAGAGCTGCGGGGAGTTCTGCTTGATGGTGGTCAGGAACTGCGGCCCGGCCGGGAACACGGCCGTTTGGCCGGCCTGGAAGCGATCGATCGCCTCGCGGTGGCCCTGCGTCAGACACTCCTGCGGGATCACGCCGTCGTGGATCAGGTCCGCCCAGAACTTCACGACGTCGGCGCCGGCGGGCGTGTTGAAAGATGCGTGCTTGCCGTCCGTGCTCAACAAGCCGATCCCCTCGGACGCCAGGATCTCCATGAACTTGCCGCGGTCGCCGAAGTTGGGCATGAAGCCGCGCGCCTTGGTCTTGGCCTTGATGGTGCGGGCGGCCTCGCCCAGGTCCTTCCAGCTGTGGGGCTGGTCGGTCAGGCCGGCTTGCTTCCAGAGGTCGCGGTTGAACAGCGTGACGGAGGTGGAAAGGTACCAGGGCAAGCCGACGATTTGGCCGTCCACGGTGTTGGCCTGCCAGGCGGCCTCGAAGAACTGGTCCTTGTACGCCGCGTCCACGGGCAAGGTCTTGAGCGCCTTGGCGTTCGCCAGCTTGTTCGCGAAGGCCGGGTTCAGGTTCACGAGGTCCGGCGCGTGGCCGCTGGCGGCGGCCGTCAGCGTCTTGTTCTCGATTTCGCTGGACGGCAGGTCGACCCACGTGACCTTGACCCCGGGATGCGTCTTCTCCCAGGCCGCGATCAGCCCGGTCATGTACGTCTCGAAGGTGGGCTTGAGCTGCATGGTCCACAGCTCGACGCTGTTGCCGGTGGCCTGGTCGGCTTCCTTGGGACAGCCGACGAGCGTGAGCGCGAGCGCCAAGAGCAGGATGCGGTGGGTCGATGATAGCGGCATGGGGGCTCCGGGGGTTCAGGGCCCGCGCATTATATCACTCCGGGTTGGGCTCGCGCGGCGGGCGCCGGTGCTGGCGGTGCTGGCGCAGCGGGCGGATCGGCGCGTCGGGCACGGGGCCGCCCGGATGGTCGTCGGCCAGCACGTTCATCTGGTCGCCCTGAACGTCGATCAGCCGGCCGTCCAGGAGCTCGACCAGGCAACGCTCGTTGAAGGCACGCAGATCGAGCACGCGGCCCTCGCCCTCGGCGGTCAACACGCGAGAGCCTTGCGTGGGCAGCAGCTTCTTGGCCTCGCGGTAGGAGTCGACCTCGTAGCTCAGGCAGCACTTCAGCCGGCCGCAGGCGCCGGACAGCTTGGCCGGGTTCAGCGAGAGGTCCTGGTCCTTGGCGAGCTTGATGTTGATGGGCATGAACTCCTTCAGGAAGGTCGAACAACACAGCTCCTTGCCGCACGGGCCCGCGCCGGACAGGTGCTTGGCCTCGTCACGCACGCCGATTTGCCGCAGCAAGATGCGCGTGCGCTTGAAGGTGCTGGTCAAATCTTTCAGCAACTCGCGGAAGTCCACGCGGCCGTCGGAGGTGTAGAGGAAGGTCAGCCGGCTGAAGTCGAGCGTGTAGATGGCGTCGACCAGCTTCATCGGCAGCACATGCCGGGAGATCTTCTCCGCGCAGACGCTATGGGCCTTGGCCTCCTCCGCGAGCTTGACCTCCAGTTGCTGGAGGTCGCTGTCGGTGGCCTTGCGGATGAACTTGGCCGTCTCGAGCGGGCCATGCGCCGCGAGCACCGCGTTCGGCATCAGCGTGACGGGCCGGCAGTCCAGGCCGCCTTCGAGCTCGTAGATGACGTGGTCGCGAGGGCCGACGTCTTCGGGGTTGCTATCGAGGATGCGGATCTCGCCCGGTCGGAACCGGATCGCGAGCTTGGCCATGGGGATCTCTTCCTGACAGGTGGGTCATCCGACCTGTACCCGGTTTAGCCGCTTGCTACGCAGGTCTTCAACGCCCGACCAGTTCGCGCGCCAGGTGGTCCAGCACGAGCTTGGCGTTGGCGTGCCGTTCCAGTTGCTCGCGGGCGGCCTCCACCGCTTCCGCCAGCCGCACCCATTGTTCGGCGGGGCGGGCGGCCGCGGCGCCGTGCAGGCGCGCCATGTCGTCCGCGCGGACCACGCGTTCCGCGTTGCCGCCGGCGGCCAGCCAGGCCGCGTCGCGCAGCCATGTGAGCATGGCCGCCAGGTGCAGCTGTTGGTCCGGGCCCGGCAGGGCCGCGAGCTTGTCGGCCCACGCGATCGCCTCCAGCCCCGGACCGGGCGGCAGTTCGATCAACGGCGGCGGCGCGGGCGGCTCCGTGGCGGCGGTGATGGCGCGGCCCAGCCGTCCTTCGGCCTGGTGGGCAATCAGCCGGGCGCGGGTGGCGTCGAGGCCGAGCGCCGCGCGCAGGTGGGCCTCGATCGCCTCCGGCGGCGTGAGCCCGAACGTGACGACCTGGCTGCGCGAGACCAGCGTAGGCAGCACGTTCTCCAGCTCGCGGGCCAGGAGGATCAGCGTGGTGCTGGAGGGGGGCTCTTCCAGCGTCTTGAGCAAGGCGTTGGCGCCGGCCGGCTGGGTTTGGTCGAGGGCGGCCAGGATGTGCACCTGGCGCTCGGCCTGGAACGGGCGGCGCTGGACCGCGGAAACCAGCTCGCGAACGATCTCGATCTTGAAGGTCTTCTCGCCCTCGGGCACGTCCCAGACGCGCACGTCCGGGTGTCCCCCGCCCAGCACCATGCGGCAGGTCGCGCAGGTGCCGCAGCCGCGCTGATCGCAAATCAGGGCGCGCGCGAACAGCATCGCGGCCGTGCGCTTGCCCACGCCCGTGGGCCCCACGAACAGGTAGGCGTGGCTGGGGCGCAAAAGGGCGCGGGTCAGCCGGCTAGATGCCTGGGGCTGACCCGCGAGAGAATCCAGGGGGTGCAGGCTACTGCCCGTCGCCGCGCCAGAATTGCAGGCCATGGGCCGGCGTGGCGTAGCAGATGACGCGGCGGTTGCCGTCCTTGCGGGCCAGGTCCAGGCGGCGGGTGGCCAGCTGGATCAGCGCGCGGGGCGAGGTGGTCTCCACCGTGCTGGACAGGCCAACGAGGGGCTCCAGGATGGCGTGGGAGGCCAGCAGGCGCTTGCCGAAGCGCTTCAGGACTTCCAGGGCCGCATCGGCCGGGGTGGACGGGAAGTAGAAGAGCAGCTCGTTGTTGTCCCAGCGAACGGCCCAGTCGGTTTGACGGATGACCTGACGGACGGTCTGGCCGACCTGGCTGTAGAGGCCGTTGACCTCGTCCGCGGGCATGGTCTTGGAGAGGGCGGCGAAGTTGTCGAGGCCAATGATGGCGACGGCGCCGGTTTCCTTGGAGCGGACCAGGCGCTCGCACTCTTCGCGGAAGCGCTCGTTGAAGTACTGGCGGTTCCAGAGGCCGGTCAGCTTGTCCGTGCTGGTGCGCTTCGCGACTTCTTCCGTCAGGGCGTAGGACAGGCGCGCCAGGCCCAGCTGCGGGAGGATCATCTTCAGCGCCGCCTGGGCGATCTCGCCCTTGCCGCCCGTGACGAAGGCCAGGCCGAACGTCTGGCGGTTGGCGACGATGCCGGACATCCAGGCGCCATCGACGTCCGGGAACTCGCGGAAGCTCGCGTCCTGCTGGACGGTCTCGAGCTGGTGGCTGTTGACGAAGCCGCCGAAGATGTCGCCAGCGCCGTCCGTGACGGACACGAAGCCGTCCGGCGAGGGCCACCAGAGGCCCAGCTCGACGTCCGGCGCATACTGCGCGAGGAGCTGCTTGATGTTCTGGTGGTTGTAATCCCACGAGACCGTCAGGTTCAGCTGGGTCGCGATTTGGACGAGCGATTGGAGCTGAGCGGGCGTCAAGGCGGTCACGGTTTCCATTCTTCTAGTTCCTCGATTCGGCGGTGTTTGCGGTCAAAGCCGTGCTACTAACGTATTGAACCCATAAACAAGCAAAACTTGCGTTCTGTGGGTTAAGAAAAGGGTAAATCTCTTAATGCGTGATCAATGTAGAAGCCGTCATGGCGTCGGGTTTGGACTGATCGAGCAAGTCCAGGATCGTGGGCGCGATGTCTGCCAAAACGCCACCCTCACGGAGCTTCATTTGCATGCCGGCCACCAGCAAGGGCACGGGGTTGGTGGTGTGCGCCGTGTGCGGTTGCCCGGTTTCGTAGTCTACCATCATCTCCGCGTTGCCGTGGTCTGATGTCACCAGCGCCACGCCCCCCGATTTGATGACGGCGTCCACCACGCGGCCCACCGCGGCATCCACGGCCTCGATCGCCCGCACGGTGGCGTCGAAGTTGCCGGTGTGCCCGACCATGTCCGCGTTGGCGAAGTTCATGATCAGCACGTCCGCATGGCGGTTTTCCATGGCTGCGGCTGCGGCCGCGGCCACTTCGGGCGCGGACATCTCGGGCTGCAAATCGTAGGTGGCGACCTTGGGCGAGGGGATCAAGATGCGCTCTTCCAGGTCGTAGGGGTCCTCCCGGCCGCAGTTGAAGAAGAAGGTCACATGCGCGTACTTCTCCGTCTCCGCGGTATGCAACTGGCGCACCTTGCGGTCCGCCAGCACCTGGGCCAGGTTGTCCACCAGTTGTTGGGGCAGGTACGCCACGGGCAGGTTGAGCTTGGCGTCGTACTGCGTCATGCAGACAAAGGTGAGCGCCAGCGCCTTGGGGCGCGGGAAGTCCGTGAAGTCGGCCTGGGTGAGCGCGCGCGCGATCTGGCGGGCGCGGTCCGGCCGGAAGTTGAAGAAGATCACGGCATCGCCGTCCTGGATCGTGCCGTGGGGGTGCAGCACCGTGGGGGCCACGAACTCGTCCGTGACGCCTGCAGCGTAAGACTTCTCGATGGCTTCGGCGCTGGAGCCGGCGCTTTCGCCCATGGCCTCGACCATGGCGCGGTAGGCCTTCTCCGTACGCTCCCAGTTCTTGTCGCGGTCCATCGCGTAGTAGCGGCCGGACACGGTCGCGACCTGCCCCAGGCCCACTTCCTGCATCACGGCCTCGATTTGCGCCAGGTACTTGGCCGCGCTCTTGGGCGGCACGTCGCGGCCGTCGAGGAAGGCGTGCAGGTAGAGCTTGCCCACGCCGCGCTGCTTGGCGAGCTTCACCAGCGCGGCGACGTGGTTGATCATGCTGTGGACGCCCCCATCGGAGAGCAGCCCGATCAGGTGGACGGTCTTGCCGGGCTGCATCGCGGCCATCAGCTTGGGGTTGGTGAAGAAGCCACCGTCGCGGATTTCCTTGTCGATGCGCGTCAGCTCCTGGTACACGATGCGGCCGGCGCCCATGTTCATGTGGCCGACTTCGGAGTTGCCCATCTGGCCCTCCGGCAGGCCCACGGCCAACCCGGAGGTGAACAAGGACGTGTTCGGCCACTTCGCGTTCAAGGCGTCGATGTGGGGCGTGCGCGCGGCCGCGATCGCGTTGTGGTCCTTGCGGGGGTTGATGCCCCAGCCATCGCACACGATCAGCGCGACGGGACGGGCGATCCGGCTCACCGAGCCACCGCCTGGTAGTTGGCGATCGCCGCGAAGGAGTCAGCCTCCAAGCAGGCCCCACCCACCAGCGCGCCGTCGACGTGCGGCTTCGCCATCTGCTCGGCGATCGTCTCCGGCTTCACGCTGCCGCCGTAGAGGATGCGCACGCCGTCCGCGGTGGCCTGGTCGGCCAGGCGCGCGAGCGTGTCGCGGATCAGCCCGCAGACGCGATCGGCTTCCTGCGACTCGCAGGTCTTGCCCGTGCCGATCGCCCAGACCGGCTCGTAGGCGAAGACGACCTTGGCGACTTGTTCCGCGGTCCAGCCGTGCAAGGCGCGCTGCACCTGCACGATCACCACGTTGTCCGTCAGCGCGGCCTCGCGTTGCTCGAGGGTCTCGCCCACGCAGATGATCGGCGTAAGGCCGTTGGCGAGCGCGGCTTCGGCCTTCTGACACACGGCTTCGTCGGTCTCGCCGAAGAGCGTGCGGCGCTCGGAGTGGCCCACAATCACGAACGTGCAGCCCAGGTCGGTCAACATGCCGGGCGCGATCTCGCCCGTGAACGCGCCCTTGGCGTGCCAGTCCATGTTCTGGCCGCCCCAGGCAATGGCGGATCCCTTGAGCTCCTCGGCCACGGCGAAGAGCGCCGTGGCGGGCGGGCACACGACGACCTCGGGCCCACCGGCCGCGACCTTGGCGCGCAGCGCGTTGGCCAACTGGCGGGCCTCGGCCACGGTCTTGTGCATCTTCCAGTTGCCCGCGATCAGCGGGCGGCGGGCGGTACTCATGGCAACCCCTTACTTGTCGTTCAACGCCACCACGCCGGGCAGCTGCTTGCCTTCCAGGAACTCCAGGCTGGCGCCGCCGCCCGTCGAGACGTGGCTCATCTTGTCCGCCAACCCCAGGCCTTCCACGGCCGCGACGGAGTCACCGCCGCCCACGATCGTGGTGGCGCCGCGCTCCGTGGCCGCGGCGACGGCCTTGGCGACCGCCTCCGTGCCGTGCGCGAAGGCGGCCTTCTCGAACACGCCCATGGGGCCATTCCAGATGATGGTCTTGGCGGTGGCAAGCACCTTCTCGATCGCCTTGATCGAGTCCGGGCCAATGTCCAGGCCCATCTGGCCCGCTTGCATGTGGGCGATGTGGCAGGTGCAGTCGGCCTCCGTGGCGTCGAAGTTCTTGGCGCAGACCACATCCACGGGCAGCAGGAAGGTGAGCTTCATCTCCTGCGCCAGCTTCATGATGTCGCGGGCGAGGTCGAGCTGGTCGTCCTCCACCAGCGAGGAGCCGGTCTCGTGGCCCTGGGCCATGAAGAACGTGAAGGCCATGGCGCCGCCGATCACGAGCGCGTCCACCTTCTTCACGAGGTTCTCGAGCACGCCGATCTTGCTGCTGACCTTGCTGCCGCCGATGATGGCCACCAGCGGGCGGTCCGGGTGGCCAAGGGCCTTGCCCATCACGTCGATTTCCTTTTGCAGCAGGAAGCCGGCCACCGCGGGCAGGTCCTTGGCAACGCCCGCCGTGCTGGCGTGGGCGCGGTGGGCCGTGCCGAAGGCGTCGTTGACGTACAGGTCGGCCAGGTCCGCCAGGCTCTGCGCGAAGGCGGGGTCGTTGGCTTCCTCTTCCGGGTGGAAGCGCACGTTCTCCAGCAGCACCACGTCGCCGTCCTTCAGGGCCGCGGCCTTGGCCTTGGCGTCCGGCCCGATCGTGTCCGTGGCGGCCGCGACGGGCGATCCCAGCAGCTCGGCCAGGCGCTTGGCGATGGGCGTCAGGCGCAGCGCCTCCGTGATGCCCTTGGGCCGGCCCAGGTGGCTGACCAGGATCACGCGCGCGCCATGCTTCACCAAGTATTGGATGGTGGGCAAGGTGGCGCGGATGCGCGTGTCGTCCGTGATGCGGTCGCCGTCGAGGGGCACGTTGAAGTCCACGCGGACCAGGACGCGCTTGCCGCGTAGGTCCTTGTCCGTCAGGTCGGCGATGCTCTTCTTCTGCTGCAAGGTGGGCATAAACGCTCCTAAAAAAGGTTGGCCGCGCCCCGAAGGGCACGGCCGGCTGTTGGTTTAGACCTTGGACATCAGGCGCTCGCCGACGAACACGGCGAGGTCGACCACGCGGTTGGAGTAGCCCCACTCGTTGTCGTACCAGGCGATCACCTTGACCATCTTCTTGTCGATGACCATCGTGAGCGCGGCGTCGACGATCGACGAGTACGGGTTGCCGATGTAGTCACGCGAGACCAGGGGCTCGTCGCAGTACTTCAGCACGCCGGTCATGCGGTCCTTGTCGGCGGCGGCGGACAGGGCGGCGTTGACCTCCTCGACGGTGGTCTCCTTCTCGAGGTTGACGACCAGGTCCACCACGGAGACGTCCGGGGTGGGCACGCGCATGGCCATGCCGTTCAGCTTGCCCTTGAGCTCCGGCAGCACCAGCGCCACGGCCTTGGCCGCGCCGGTGGTGGTGGGGATGATGCTCTCGGCGGCCGCACGGGCGCGGCGCAGGTCCTCGTGGGGCAGGTCCAAGATCTTCTGGTCGTTCGTGTAGGAGTGGACCGTGGTCATCAGGCCGTTCACGATGCCGAACTTGTCGTTCAGGATCTTGGCGACCGGGGCCAGGCAGTTGGTGGTGCACGACGCGTTGGAGAGGATGTGGTGGTTCTCAGGATCATACTTGTCCTCGTTCACGCCCAGCACGATGGTCAGGTCCTCGCCCTTGGCGGGCGCGGAGATGATGACCTTCTTGGCGCCGGCGGCCAGGTGCTTGGCGCAGTTCTCGCGGTCCACGAAGCGGCCGGTCGATTCGACCACGACTTCGGCGCCGATCTGCTTCCAGGGCAGCTGGGCGGGATCCTTCTCGGCGAAGATGGGGATCTTCTTGCCGTCCACCACGATCGCGTTGCCCTCGGCCCTGACCTCGCCCGGGTAGATGCCGTGGACGGAGTCATACTTGAACAGGTGCGCCAGGGTCTCGGCATCCGTCAGGTCGTTGACGCCGACGAAGTCCAGGGGCGCCTTCTTCAAAAGCGCCGCGCGCAACACCTGGCGGCCGATGCGGCCGAAGCCGTTGATGGCGATCTTGGTTGCCATTGCTTACTAAGCCTCTCTCTCGATTGGTATCCCGTTTTGCTCGCGACTCCCGGTTACTACCGTTCTTGGCCGCAGGCGCTCACACTTTACCACCGCGCTTCACGAAGCGCCAACAGCCGCTCCGCCACCGCGGCCCAGTCGTAGCGCCGGGCCGATTGCCTGGCCGCCTGGCCCCATTCCGCCCGGTGGGGCAGGGCGGTGGCGATCGCCCGCGCAAGCTCGGCCGGGTCGCGTGGGTCTTCCACGAAGAGCCCGTTCACGCCCGCCTCCACCATCGCGTCCGACCCCGGGAAGTGCGACGTCACGACCGGCAGCCCCGCCGCCATCGCCTCGCCCAACACCAGCCCCCAGCCCTCGTAGGTGGAGGGCATCACGAACAGGTCCGCGGCCCGGTAGACCGGCCCCACCTCGACGTGGCCCAAGAACTCCGCCCGCACGCCCAACCGCGCGGCCTGCGCCTGGTAGGGCGTCGCGTCGTCGCGGCCCGCCACCACCAGTTTAAGGGTTGGATCGGCCAGCAGGCCCAGGGCGTCGATGATCGTGGCCAGGCCCTTGCGCTTGAACTCGTTCGCCACCAACACCAGCGTCAGCTCGTCGTGCGGCGTCGGCTCGCCGAAGAACGCCGGGTCGATCCCCCATGGAATAGAAACCACCCGGGCGGGGTCGGCCCCGTAGAACTTGATGACCTCCTCGCGCACCTCGTCGGAGCAGGCATGGATCAGGCCGAGGTGGTGGGCGACCTGGTGGCGCTCGATGGCGATGGCGGCCCGGTGGAAGGGGTACACGCGCTTCAGCAGTCCCAGGCCCTGCTTGGCCGACACCTCCAACCACGCCGCATGCACGGAATGGAAGGTGAGCAGGTCCATGTGCATCGCGCTCGTCCCTTGCGCGTGGATGAAGTCGAATTTCCGGCCGGCGGTCGCCTGGTCGATGGCGCGGTGCAAGCGCAGCGTGCGCAGCCAGGCGGGGCTGGCCGGGGCCGAAACACGCACCAATTCGAAGCCCTCCGCCACGGCCGGGTCCCAATCGGTCGCGAAGACCGTGATGTCGTGCCCCAAGTCGCGGTAGGCGCGCGCCAACTGGACGGTGACGCGCTCGATTCCGCCCAGGGTGTTGAACGAGCCGACGGTGAGGGCAATGCGCATGGTGTAGGATCATCTCATGTCCTATGAGAAAGAACGGCTACGAATCCTGGAAATGGTCTCCAAGGGCGAATTGACGCCGGAGGAAGGCCAGCTGCGGATTGCGATGGGCAAGGTGAAGGCCCAACGGCAAGAGCCGGCGGTTTTCACGCCGGAGGAGCCGGCCGCGCGCAAGGCGCCCGGCCTGGGACCCCTGCTGGCCCTGTTGGCGCTGCCCGTGGTGCTGGTGCTCGGCTTCGTCATGACCGGCCTGACCCTCCTGTTGGCCTTCCCCGTCTACATGGGCGTCTGGCTCTGGAACGCGCAGGTGGTGCCCGCCTTCGCCGGCACGCCGCCGCTGGCGTACCTGCCCACCTTGGCCCTGGTCGTGCTGCTCATGCTGCTGTCTGGCGCCCTGCGTTGGCGACGCAGCCTGCGGGTCTCGTTCATGGGGGTCCGGCGCGGGGAACAATGAACATAACCCTATGAGATTCGCGCTGTTTGCCAAGTCGATCGTAGTCGGCCTGCTGCTCGCGGGCCTTGTCAAGCTGCCTGGCGCCGTGCGCTGGGGGCAAGACCCCTACGGCCTGGGCGCCGCCGGCCTGGTCCCGCGCGACGCCATGCCCGTGTTGCCCGACGAGGGCGGCGATTTCACCATGGAGATCCTGGGCGCGCTCGAGGCCCATGATAAGAAGGACGGCGACGGCGTCATCGCGCGCCTGTCCCGGGCGGTGCTGCTCGCGCCCAAGGACCCCGCGCTGCGCCGCGCGCTGGGCTCGCAGCTCGCAGAGCAAGGCCGCGGCCAGGAGGCCGTGGACCAGCTGAAGCTGGCGCAACAGGCCCTGCCCGATGACCCCGTCACCTGGTACGAGTTGGGCCGCGCCTATGGCCAGGCCATGCAGCCGGAGGCGGCGCTGGAAGCGGCCAAGCAGGCCATCCACCTGCGGCCCCTCTGGGCCACCGCCCACCTGCGCCTCGGCCTGCTGCAACTGGAGAACGGGCTGACGGAGGCCGGTTTCGACCAGCTCCAACAAGCCATCAACTGCCCGACCGTGCCCGCCCCGGTTTACTTCGAGCTGGGCAACTACTACCTCCAACACGACGGCGCCTCGCAGGCCGTGGCGTACTTCCAGGAGGCGCTCAAGCTGCAGCCGCACTTCTCGCATGCCGCCAACAACCTGGGCAATGCCTACAAGGCCATGAAGCTGCCCAAGGAAGCCCGCGCGTGGTACCTCAAGGCGATCGCCATGGACCCGGCCAACCCCAACCCCCGCAACGCGCTGGGCGTCATTTATAAAGAAGAGCACCTGCCCAAGGCCGCGCTCGACGCCTTCCATGAAGCGGAGCAGCGCGACGCCACCTACTTCGACGCGCGCTACAACGCCGGCGTGCTCTTGCTGGAACTGCACCGGGACCAGGAGGCCCTTGAAGAGTTGCGGGCGGCCAGCGCGCTGCGCCCGCACTACGCCCTGGCCCACTACCAGCTGGCGCTCGCGGAGATGCGGCTGGGGTTGGTCCAGGAGGCGCAGGCCAGCTACGAGCTGGCGGCCCGGCTCGACCCCAAGATCCGCGACATGGTCCGGGGGACCGACCGATGACGGATCCGGAAGAGCACAGCCCGGCGCTGGGCGGCGATCGCGCCCAGAGTCCGCCGCCCCCGCCGCCCCCGCCGCCGGAGCCCGAGCAGGCCAATCAAGCGGACGCTGCGGAGCCCGACCTCGCCACGATCTTCGGCGCCTTGCTGGGCGAAGTCGGCATCGAAGGCAGCGCCCGCATCGAAATCAACCAGTCCATCCAGGAGATCTCGCACCACTTCGCGTCGTTCTTCGGCACGGTGCAGCAGCGCATGCAAGCCGTAGACAACATCTTCGACGCCGTGGAGAATGCCCTGGAGCCGCTCTTCCGCGAGCCACCATCGAACGACCAAGGGAACCCCCACTGATGCCGAAGTCCAAGACCCGCAAGACCAGCGCCGCGCAGCCCGAACGCCCGATCTTGGCCGACGACGACGCCCCCAGGCCCCGCAACCGCTTCCAGGCGATCGCCGGCGCCGCCATCGCGCTCCTGATCGTCCTGTCCATGGTGATTTCGGTCTTCCTGCCGTTCCTCAACTGGCGTTGATCGCCCCGGCCGCCTTTACGTATGATTTGTCTAAAATTAAAGACGCCTTAAACAGGCCGCGTTCAGGCACTGTACATTAACAGCTATAAAGGGATCATCCAAGCGCAAGAGCTTACCAATAGAGGAGATCCCGCAATGCTGAATCAGAACGTGGTTATGGCCGGAATGGTCGCCATCGCCCTGTGCCTGGCCGGCTGCGGCAACCGCACCCCCGCCAACGTCGTGCCCGAAGACGCGGGGGCCACCGCGCCGACCGCCCCGGCGGCGTCCACCGCCCCCCCGGCAGCTACGCCCGTGGTCGCGGCCCCGCCCGTGGCCTACAGCCAGCCCGTCACCGGCTCGCTGGTCGTCAGCGGCGTGAACCTCACCAAGAAGGGCCTGATTTTCCGCACCATGACTGCCGCCGGCTCCGTGGTGAACTCCAGCAACGTGGCGCTTTCCGGCACGCTCAAGGTCCAATTCAAGAAGAAGGGCCTGCTCAGCAGCACGCTGAAGGACACCACGGTCAAGTCGATCGTCGTGCCTTCGCTGCAGCCCGGCCAGTCGTTCCCCTTCACCGTCACGGCCGACAAGAGCGGCGACGACGACGCGGAATGCACCGTCGAAACCAACCAGCCCGCGGCCACCACGGCGGCCCCCACCACCGGCGCCGCTGCCGCGATGATGACCACCGGCACCGCTTACTAAGCCTTTCCCCAGGACGCCCGGCTTCGGCCGGGCGTTTTTGCGTTGGCCACCTTGCAAGGTTAAGACCGGGCGGAAGGCCCTATGTTAACGGCTGGCTAACGGCTTAGGCTAAGAACCATGATGGTTCGGTTAAGGCCCGGTAAAGCGCAACCCAGGCCGATCTGGCATTTAACGCTTACCAATAAACATTTAACACCACGGCCTCCATTTAATACCGAATTAAGTTACCCGGTCGGAAGCCGGCGGTACATGACAGTTAACCGAGCGTTAATCCCCGAAGCACGGGTCCTTAGTAGGCCCGCTGACCAGGAGAGCCCAGTGTTCAACCGTCATACCGCCAAGCTGTTCACCGTCGCTACCATCGCCTCCGTGCTGGTCGGTTGCGGCAAGGCGCCCGTCACGGGCGCGATCCTGGGCCAGGCCAACGCCGGCCAGATCGTCGGCATCCCGGCCAACTACCAGGCCGGCCAGCCCCTGGCGGGCACCGAGGGCCAGCCCACCCTGCGCAAGGTGAACTGGCCCACCATCACCCGCACGGCCGACGGCACCCCCTCGGATCCGGTCAACCTGATCATCGCCGGCACCGAGGCCCAGGTCCGGCACGTCTTCGGGGCGGAGGGCTGGGTGGAGGCCGACAAGCTGACGGCCTGGACCGCCATCAAGACGATCAAGGGCGCGCTGGCCGACAGCGCCTACCCCACCTCGCCGATGAGCGACCTCTACATGTACAACCGCAAGCAGGACATCGCGCTCCAGAAGAACGCCACCTCCGTGCGGCACCGCGACCACCTGCGCGTGTGGCAGACCCCCTTGAAGGACCACTACGGCCGCCCGTTCTGGGCCGTTGCCGCCACCCACGACATCGCCATCAAGTGGAGCGCGGGTGAAGTGCTCCCCACCCACGAAATCGCGCCCAGCATCGACCTGGAGCGCCAGCTGGTGGTGGACGACTTCGCGAAGAGCGGCCAGATCAAGCTGCGCTACCAACTACAAGCGTTGCCCACCAACTTCCACAGCGTGAACGGCGGCGGCGACGAGATCTTCTCCGACGGCAAGTGCGAAGTCCTGGAGCTGGTCGTCCTCAAAATCAAGTAAATCGATCACGGGGCCACTGGATGACCAGCGGCCCCGTGTCTCATGGGCGGACCTCCTACCCTTCGAGCGCGTGCTCGAAGGCCTGCTTGATGGGGGTCTCGGGGATGTCATCGCGGTGCGCCACGTCATCGATCATGTGGCTGACCGCCTCGCGCGCTCCTTCGTCCTGGATCCGGCTCTTCGGCGTCTTGGCCGCTTCGCGGCCCGCCGGAGCTTCTTGAGCCTGGGAGAAGTGCACGGCCCCGGCCAAGCCGAGGAAAACACCAACCAAAAGCCATCCCATCCGCATCATCGCCCCTCCTCCTTGCATCCAACGACCGCATGTTCGCACACGCAAATCGTCAAAACAACGGAGGGGCGAGGGTTAGGAATCCAAATCGGAGCCCTTGCGTTTGAACATGCGCCCGAACAGCGCACTACCCGCCCAAAGCAGCCCCACCACGACGAGCGCGGCGAACAGGAGGCCGAACAACGGCGGGAAGGCGATCGCCAGCGTGACGAAGCCGACGCCCAGCCAGAGCCGCCCGAAGAAGCGCGCCGGCAGCAGCTTGAAGTGATCCACCAGGACCTTGCGCAACACCCAGCCCAGCGCCAGGAAGGCCAGCAGGCCCAACACGAAGATGGGCAAGACGGCGACCACCAGCGTGATGCCCGTGGTGATCAGCCAGTTCAGCGTGCCCGCCAGCTCGCGCTCGGCGTTGTGGATGGCGTTCTCCAGCGTGGCGCCCAGGTTCCAGGGCGACGTGGTGGAAATTTGGACCTGCTCCGTAAGCGTGATCTCGATGGTGGCGAGGTCTACCTGGTTGGACAGGTGGCGCAGGCGGCCTTGCGACCGTTCGATTTCCCCGCGTACGCGCGAGAGCTCGCGCTCGACTTCCAGGACGTCGCTCAGCTTGCCGGCGCGCTTGAGCAGCTCGAGCAGCTGGCCCTCCTCCTTCTGGAGGTTGCGGACGCGGCTGGTGGTGTCGACGTACTCCAGCGTGACGTCGTCACCCGTGACCTGCCGGGTGCGTACGTTGCCCACGTCGCCCAGGGCGTTGAGCAGCTTGTCGAACTGGGTCGCGGGCACGCGCACGGTCAAGGACGCGGCAGGCACGCCGCCCTCGCTGGCATCGAGGCGCGAGTCGCTGATGAAGCCGCCGACGTCCTTGACCAGGCCGGAGACGCGCTCCTGCGCTGCCTTGACGGAGTTGACCTGCAGGGTCAGGTTGCCGTGGCGGATGATATACAGCCCGGCCGTGGGGTTCTGCTTGGCCGGCTTGGCTGGCTTGCCGGCGATGGCGCCATGCGCGGATCCAGCGGGCGCCTTCGCGGCAGGCGGTGCCGCGGGGGCGTACTCGCCGGCTTCTTCGCGGGTCGCGGAGGGCGCGGCCTCCTTGGCCAGCTCCGGTTGATCCGTCGACGACATGTTCGCGGACTTCTTGTCGGCCAGGCCACCGCCGACGCCTTGGGCGACACTGGCGGCGCGGGACCTCAGGTCGTCGATCGCTTCCGGCGACCTCGCGCTGGAGCAGGCTGCCAGCAGGACGGCGATGAGCAAGATGAAAGGCTTCTTTGACATGCGAGCGTTATACCCTGGCAAGCAACCGTTGCGCCCTTTGGTGAACTTTGTCCCAAGCTTAAAGCGCCTTTAAGAAAAAAACGCCTGGAAGCAGGCGATAAGTCGCATGTCCTCGAAAGGAGTCGGCATGTCCCTCTCGCCCTTGCGTCCGGTCGCTTACCAAGCCCCCGTAAGCCCTTACCAGGCCTACCAGGCGGCCCCGGCCCCGGTGCAGGCTCCCCTGGCCGCTCCCCTGGCACCCGCGGGCCCCGGCGTCGCCGCCGTCGCCCATGCCGCCATGACCGGGCAGCAACTGCCCGGCGCCTCGCCGTTGCAGACCTCCGTGCTGGGCCTGGTCCAGCGAGGGCAGGCGGCGATGAAGGGCATCGCCGACCACTTCTTCCCCGCTCCGCCGCCGCGGCTGGGCGTGCTCGCCACGACGCCGCTGACGCTGACGGAGAAGCTCCAGAAGGTCGGGCGCGCGGCGCTGTTCTTCGCCTTGCCGGTCGGCGGCGCCGCGGCCGTGGCTTGCGGCCTCGGCTGGGTGGTGGGGCCTTGGGTGCCTTTCATTGGTGGCCACGTGTTCGGCGCGGTGTGCGCGACCTTGGCGGTCGGCCAGACCGCGGGCATGTTGCTGCATGGCTCGATGCGCTTGCCGTTGATCACGAACCCGGAAGACCGGGAATACAACTCCGCCGGGGCGACCGCCGCCAGCGCCGGCATGGGCGCGCTGTTCGCCGCGGGCATTTGGGCTGCCGCCGGCAACCCCGTCACCCTGCCCCTCGTGCTGGCCGGCGCGGCCATCGGCGCCCTGCCCCGCATCCTGGAGTGGGGCATTGGCCACCACTAAGCTTCGATTTCGCATAACGTAACGTGCGTTTCTCACAGCATTCGACCCTGGGTCTTGTTATGATCACCGGCGCGTAACAGAAAACCCAACGCCATAAGGGGTCGTCATGCTGCTTCAGCCCAAATTCTTCGCCGCAACGGCGACGGCCGCAATTGCGGCCGTGATCGCTGCCTCGCCACCAGCCCACGCGGCATCGTCTTGGGTGGGGACCGCCCACTACGATGCCGCCAGGAAGGCCGTGGTGGTGCCGTATAGCGGCACCTTCCCCACCTTCGCGACGGACTCGCTCGGCGGACCGCCGCGCGTGTACTTCGATTTCGACGCCAGCTCCAACGTGGGCGGCCTGCGGGAGGCCAACGTGTACGGCCACCCGAGCCTGGTCCGTTGGGCCATGGCGTCCAAGGGCGGCGGGCGCGTGCGCCTGACCCTGACGTTCAACCGCGGCACCAAGGTGCTGGTGTTGAACGATGCCTCGCACAAGCAAATCATCCTGATCCCGCAGGGTGCCGCCGGCATGGCCTGGAACCCGCCGGCCAACAACCCGCCGGTGACGGCACCCTGGAAGCCCGGCACGCCGCACACCTTCAAGCAGACGTTCGGCACCACGGACTTCACCTACACGACCGGCCCGCGCCTGAAGAACTCCAAGCGCGATGCGGTTGACGTCAACGTCCACTCGAACGGCGTGACGGACTTCCACGTGCAATCCGACCCGGCCCACAACTACGTCAACTTCTCGATCTCGATCAAGGGCCAACAGGCGCCTATGACCGGCGCGAGGCCCCAGGTGGGCCCTACGCCGCGGGCGACGATCACGGCACCGCCGACCATTCGGCCGACCGCTCGCCCGCAAGCAACGCCGACGCCAATGAAAATCGCAACGCCGGAGCCGTTGCCGACCCCGGAGCCTCTTCCGACGCCAACGCCAGCCCCGGTGGCGACCCCAACACCCGCTCCGACGCCGACCGCAACCCCTAGTCCTACGCCGGCTCCCGTCAGCAACGGGCCCGGGTTCATCGTCTCGTTGCGCGGCGGTTACCCGGTGGGCGTGGACGAAACCTTCACGGGCGTTGGCACGGCGGCTTCCCAGTTCAGCGCCACCAACAGCTCGATCGAGGGTGGCGAAATCGAGGCGCACTTCCTGGATAACTGGGCGTTCCTGCTCGGGGCGGACCATGACCGCTTCCGCATCAGCGACACCCAGACCAGCGACAAGACCGGCCACGAGCGCGACGAAATCGAATTCAACTCCGGCTTCGGCTACCGGTTCACGCCGGGCGGCACGGAGGAGATGATCGGCATCGGCGTGCTGGGCCGCTACCTCAGCACCAACAACATCTCGATCGAAGGCGCGGTCGACAACCCGACGAGCACCCAGTCGATCTCGGCCCCCGCGGTCGAGACCCCGCTGACGGCCGCGTCGCAGCTGTACATCGGGCCGTCGATCTTCACCCGCCTGGACTTCCCGGTGTTCGCCGGGTTGGGCCTGGAAATCAAGGGCGGCGTGGCGCCCTACATGATTGGCATGTTGTCGCCGACCGCGGAAGGCAACTCCGGCATCCTGGGCTTCTGGGGCGTCCCGTCATTGTACTATCGCCTGGGCATGGTGCAGCTAACCGCCGGCTACCAGTACGAGTCCTTCTTGAGCACCTCCGGCGGGTATAACTATACTCGCAGTGGTCCGCTCGCCCGCCTGGATTTGAGGTTCTGAGCCGTATGCGTCCTGTCTTCTTTCTCTTAGCCGCAGCCCTGGTGGGCTGCACCGGGACCGGGGTCAACAGCAAGAACGTCTATGACCCCATCTCCGGCCGGACCAAGCTGACCGCCACGGTGGCGGAAGGCCAGACGGCCCCCCAGAGCGTGTCGTTCTCCGTGGACGGCACCGCCCTGGCCGGGACCGTGACGCCTTCGGGCAACACGTTCTCGATCGACTTCGACAGCGTCCCGTTCGCCAACGGGATCCACTTCGTGAAGGCGACCGGCAACGACGGGACGGAGCTGCTGAACGCCAGCATCTTCATCCAGAACTCCGCCGCGGCCGCTCCGACGGCCGCCCCGAAGTAAGCTACCTGGCCTCGGCGAAGAGGCACTTCAAGTAATCGGTCTCCGGCGATGCCGGCAGCACCGGGTGGTCCGGCGACGGACCACGCAATTCGATCATCCGGAGGCGGCGGCGGGTATCCGCCGCCGCCCCTG
>JAQBPE010000346.1 GCA_028287685.1 Cyanobacteria bacterium RYN_339
GGCGAGCGCCACGCCGACCGCCAGCCCCCTGCCCTCGCCCCCCGCCAGCCTGGTGCCCGCCCATGCCAGCCTGCGCAGCCAGATCGAGACCAAGCTGCTCGCGATCGCCCAGGTGGGCTTCAACCAGGGCCGCGGCCAACTGGCGGCCACCGGCGGCCTGGTCTCGGATGCGGGCGGCGCGCTCATCGGCAACCATTCGGCGGGCGTGATCTCGAACAACGGCGGCGGCGTGATCGCGAACAACGGCGCGGGGTTGATCGGGCCGAACGGGGCGGGATACCATGTGTTGGACGCGGCGATCGCCATCCAAACCACCGCCCAGGCCGGCGAGACCCTGATTTCCAGCCATATCTGGCCCGACGGCATGCACCAGCTGATCTTCAAGCGCACCGCCCCCGAGGGCACGCGCACCGTCCAAATCCGCGGCGGCCAGCCCACCCAGGAGGACCTGGCGGAGACGCTGGAAACCTACCCCGCAGGCGGGGTCAAGTCCCACCGCGACAGCAACGTGGAGCTGATCGCCGGCGGCAAGGTGCAGGTGAAGATCGTGCAGCGCGAGGGCCTGGACGAGGCCGGCGCCACCACCAAGGTCACGTTCGAGCCCGGCTCCGCCGTCCATGACCTGCTCACGGGCGCGGACATCCAGCTGAAGCAGTTCGAGGTGGATCTGGTGGCCCACACGGGCAGCTTCACGTCCGTCTACGGCGGCGCGGGCCTGACGGAGACCGGCACGCTCACCAACGTGAAGCCCAACGCGGTGGGCCAGCTGCTCTTCGCCTTCTGGGACCCGCTGGTGGTCTTCGACGGCGAGAGCAGCACCACCGACGCCAAGGGCGCGCTGCTCTACAAGCGCAAGCAGCGCACGGTGGACGGCAAGCAGCAGCGCGACTACGACCTGGGCGACGGCCTGACGCTGGCGCTCGCCACGGCCGGCACCGACCTCTACGACGGCACGCTCGCCAAGGACGGGGTGCAGCAGGCCACGGTGCACCTGGCCGTGAGCGCGGACGGCTCCTCCATCTTCACCGTCACCTTCGCCGAAGACCCATCCCACCCGCTGGTGATCGGCTACGGCCTGGGCGGCGACGGCCCCGTCGCGCGGCCCACGCCGCCGCCCCAGTGGGTGGTGCTCACGGTGGCCGGCGCGGCCGAGGCCGGCTACAAGGACGGCGCGGCGGCCGAGGCGCGCTTCAGCCAGCCCGCGGCGCTGGTGGCCGGGCGCAAGGATCCGGAGCGCTTCTTCCTGGCGGACGGCGGCAACCACGTGGTGCGGCTGATGACGCGCAGCCCGCTGGCCTTCAAGACCTTCGCCGGCGACGGCACGGTGGGCTACGTGGACGGCCCCGCCGCCGTGGCGCGCTTCCACCGGCCCTACGGCCTGGCCGTGGGCGCGGACGACACGCTCTACATCGCGGACCAGGACGACCACCGCATCCGCATGGTCGCGCCGGACGGCACCGTGAGCACGCTGGCGGGCGACGGCAAGGACGGGCGCATCGACGGCCCGGGCGCGAACTCGCGCTTCAGCTCGCCGTCAGGGCTGGCGATCGATGCTCATGGCGACCTGTTCGTGGCGGACGCTGGCAGCAACACGATCCGCAAGATCGATCTTACCGACCCCGCCCACCCCGTCACCACCGTGGGGGGCGACGGCCGCCCGGGCCTGGCGGACGGACCGGCCGCCAGCGCACACTTCAAGACGCCTTGGGGCCTGGCTTTCATGCCGGACGGCGCGCTCTACATCGCGGACCGGGACAACTTCGCCCTGCGTAAGCTCGCGGGCGGCGTCGTGACCACGGTGGCCGGCTCGCAGGACGTGGCCAAGCGCTTCTTCGACGGCCCGGCGCTGGAGGCCGGCTTCCCGTCGCCGCACTTCCTGGCCCCGCGGCCGGACGGCTCGCTCTACTTCACGACCGGGCCGATCGCCTACAGCCTGACGCCCGCGGGCGAGGTGCAGGCGTACGCGGGCGCCGGGTTCAAGGGCGCGGCGGACGGCGTGAACTTCAACGCCACCTTCACGGACCTACAGGGGTTGGCCTTCTCCACCAACAACGTGCTGTTCCTGGTCGACGGCAACCTCCTGCGCGGCGTGGTCCCGCACCTTTAGTCCCAACGCCTCGGCCCAGCGCTGGTAGCCGGCCGCGTTCAGGTGCAGGCCGTCGTGGGTGCAATCGGGGTCCAGCCGGCCGTCGCGCAGGAACAGGGCGTGCAGGTCCAACCATTCCAGCCCGCGCTCGCGGGCCAGGGCCGCGAGGCCGCGGTTGGTCTCCAGCACGGCCTGTTGCACGGGCATGCCCCAGACGGCGTGGTCGATCGGCAACAGCGCCTGCACGATCACGCGCGGGGCCTGCAGCCCGGCCAGGATCCGGGCGAGGTCGGCCAGCACCGCGGCGGGCGATCGCCCCTGGTTCAGGTCGTTGATGCCCACCAGCACGGCCACCGTCCCCGGCCGCCCCACCGCGTCCAGCCGCGCCAGCACCCCGCCGGTGGTGTCGCCCGCGATGCCCTGGTTGCGCAGCGGCACGCCCGGCAGCAGCAAGGGCCACGGCCCACCGTCCGTCAGCGAGTCGCCCAGCAGCACCAGATCGCCGGGGCCGGGCGGGAAGGCGCGGATCAGCTCCACGCGGGTGCGGTGGTAGGCGTCTTCGAAGCGTTCGAGCGCCCGATCACGCGTGCCCAGCTTGCGCTTGAGGTAGTCCCAGCCGCCCTTGCGGTGCACGAAGGCCGCGGCCGCGACGATCCCCAAGAGGTTAAAGAACAACGAAAGGTACAGCATCACGACAGGTTAAACCGGGTACGCTTGCAGTGACAAGGAAAAAAACGCTTGACAGCCATGTCGTATTCCCCTAGTATACAAAACAAGAAAACAAAACACGCAAGTTTCCCAGACAGTTTCCTATAAGAAAACAGTCGCCCGGTTGAGAGAGATGCCCTTCAAGGAGGCCCCCATGACCCGCACCACCCTTCGCTTCACCCTCGTGCTGGCTACCGCGGCCATGACCCTCCAGGCCTGCGCCGGCGTGGCCCCCACGTCTGCTGGCGCTCCCGCCTCCGCCAAGAAGGCGTCGGAGTCGGCCACCACCACGACCACCCCCACCACCGGCGGCGCGACCGCCACCGGCTCGGTCGGCGCCAACGTTGCCCCCGGCGCCCCCGCCGCCGCCGCCTCGTCGGCCCCCACCACCGGCAAGGCCGCGGCCGACACCAGCATCAGCAACAACGGCGCGAGCATCGTCGGCCAGACGGCCCCGGCGCCCGTCCAGACCACGGCGCCCGCCGTCACCACCCAGACCGCGCTGAAGGCCGGCGCCATCGACGACAACGCCAAGTTCGCCGACTTCCTGGCCTTCGAGGCCGCCTACGCCGGCCAGAAGATGCGCGCCTACGACGCCTCCGAGCGCCACGTGATCGTGGTCAAGGACGCCGCCGGCAAGCCCGTCGCCAACACCAAGGTCACGGTCTCCGCGGGCGACAACGTGGTCTGGACCGGCAAGACCTACGCCAACGGCCAGGCCCTGTTCCACCCCAAGGCCAACAAGGGCTCCGACGTGGGCAGCCGCTTCTTCGTCACGGTGGGCGACAACACCGCCACCTCCACCGGCTTCACCCGCACGGTGGAAGGCCCCTGGGAGATCAAGCTGGACACCACGCAGGCCGCGCCCGTGCCCAAGCTCGACATCCAGTTCGTGGTCGACACCACCGGCTCGATGGGCCCGGAAATCGCCAAGCTGCAGGCCACCGTCCAGTCGATCGCCAGCCGCATCAAGGCGCTGCCCGGTTCGCCGGCCGCACGCTTCAGCCTGGTGGGCTACAAGGACCAGCAGGACTCCGAGTACCTGACCAAGAAGACCGACTTCACGGGCAACATCACGGACTTCCAGACCGCCTTGAACGCCCTGAGCGCCAGCGGCGGCGGCGACCTGCCGGAGGACCTGGAGTCCGCCCTGAACGAGGGCCTCACCACCCTGGCCTGGGACGGCGCCACGCCCATCCGCCTGAGCTTCCTGATCACGGACGCGGCCCCGCACATCGACTACCCCCAGACCGTGCCGTACACCACCTCGATCGGCAAGGCGCAGGCCCTGGGCATCAAGTTCTACCCGATCGGCGCCAGCGGCCTGACCAAGGAAGGCGAGTTCGCGATGCGTCAGCTGGCGCAGGCGACCATGGGCCAGTACCTCTTCATCACCCGCGGCGGCGACGAGCAGACCGGCGGCGGCGAGGTCAGCGCCACGGTGGACAAGTTCAAGGAAGGCAAGCTGGACGACATCGTGGTCGACATCGTCAACGGCGAGTTGAAGGGCCTGAACGGCCAGTAAGCCAGGCTTTCCAGGGGCGCTCGCCAGCCAGGCGGGCGCCCTTTTTAACAGGTCTTTAACAGGAACTTGTTGTGACCAAACGCAGATTTCACGAAAGGTTCACGGGACCCCGCGCGATAAGATCCCTACGAGATTCCCGGATCGAGGCATTTGGTGACCCAGACGAAGTCCAAGCAGACGCAGCAAGCCCGCCGCCCCCTGGCGCTGGAGCGGGGCCTGGCGCTGTACGCGGGCGGCAACCTGAACGCCGCGCGCGTGACCCTGGAGGCCGTGCTGGTCGACCACCCCGCTTGCCTCGAGGCGCTCAACGCCCTGGGCATGCTGCATTTGGAGTTGACCAAGGTCGAGACCGCCTACTTCTACTTCAGCCGCGCCCTGCGCCTGGACGGCGGCAACGGCGCGCTCCTGATGCAGGTGAGCGAGTGCCAGCGCGCCCTGGGCGACGTTGCCGGCGCCGATGAGAGCTACGAGCGCGCGATGCGCTTCTTCAACGCCCCGGTGGCCCTGCCGCCGGTGGAGGTGGTCGCCGCGCCGTACGACGTGGACGGCTACGAGACCTTCTTGGAGGGCATCCAGCTGCCGATGACCTCGCTGACGGCGGTGCCGATGACGCGGGATCGTGGGACGCAGCCGCTCTGGATGGAGCCCTGGATGCTCCCGGGCACTGCCAACCTCAAGACCGCCTAGGGCGCCAGCTCCGACACGAAGCCCTGCACCCCGATGTTGCCTACCACCCAGACGTGGTGGTGCGCGTCGATGGCCACGCCCGCCGGGAACGTGGCCGCCGGGAAGTGGCCGACCAGCGTGCCGTTGGCGTTCACCTTGCTCACGCCGTTGATGGCCTGCGCGCCCACCCAGGCGGCGCCGGAGGTGGGGTCCACGGCCACGGCGGACGTGCCGCTGATCAGCTGGGTCACGCCGGCCTGGCTGCCGTCGGAGTTCAGGCGGTGCAGCACGCCGTCGGTGGTGGAGGCGATCCAGATCGTGCGATCGGGGGCGATCGCCAGGCCCGCCGGGCCGTTGGCCATCAGGTACTTCGTCACCACCCCGCCCGCGATGCGCGAGTAGGAGTTGTCGTCCTTGTTCACGGCCCACACCGTGCCGTTGGTGGGGTCGATCGCCACCGCCGCGGTGCCGCCGCCGGTGGCGAAGGGGGCACCGGGTAGGGACTGGCCGTCGGGCTTCAGCGCGGCCACGGCGCCCGCGAAGGCCAGCCCGATCCAGGCCGTGTGGTCCGCGTCCACCGCCACGCCGCCCGGGAAGCTGAAGCCGCCCGTGGCGTAAGTGGCCACCACCGCGTCGTTCACGATCTTGCTGACGGTGCTGCTGTTGAGGTTGGTGACCCAGACCGTGCCGTCCGCGCGGTCCACGGCCACGCCGCTGGGCTTGGTGCCCACGCCCAGCGTGGCGAGCACATGGCCGGCCAGATCCAGCTTGGTGGCGGTGTTGCCCTTGTTGTTGGCCACCCACAGGTGGTCGGCCCCGTCCACGGCCACCGCGAAGGCGCCGCCGGGCACGGCATAGGTGTTGAGCAAGGTCCCGGTGGGCGGGTCGGGCGTGGGGAAGACGGGCGTCACCACGGTCTCCAGCCCGTCCTGGCGCGGGATCACGAAGTCCGGGATCGTCACGGTGGTCTTGCCGGTGGGGCTGTAGACGGCCAGCGAAAGCTGGTAGTGCACGTCGCCGCGCACGTTGGCGAAGTGCCCGCCCTGGGCCGGCGTGTAGGTGAGCGGGATGGTGCGCGCGCCGGCGATCAGCTTGGCGTCCACCTTGGTCGCCCACTTGGGCAGGTCCGCCGTGCCGGGCAGGCGCACCGTCGCGCTGAACGGGACGTCATCGAGCGCCACCGCCACGGTGGGGCTCTCGCCCAGCGTGAAGGCCACCACGGCGGGCTTGGTGGCGTTGAGCACCGTGTCCGCGGCCGTGCCGCCCTGGTTGCCGCGCGCCGTCACGTGGGCCTCGTAGCGCCCGGGCGCCAGCCCCGTGAAGACCGCGCGCGGGTTGGCGGGCAGGACCACGGCCGTCAGCGAGGCGGGTGGGTCCACGAAGGCGCCCTCCTGCTCCACCAAGAGGTTCACGTCGTATGCGAAGACGTCCGCGCCATGCCAGGCACGCGCCGCGGCCTGCACCGTGGGGGCCAGCCGGATCGTCACGTCGGCGCGCCCGTCCGCGCCCAGCACGAAGGTGGCGGCCGGCGGCGTCGCACAGCCGGCCAGCAAGAATGCGGCCAAGAGGCGCTTCATGGGCCCACCGCCGCGGTTTCCGTGGCCGCCGGGTCCGTGAAGCCGCCGTCCGTCGCCCCGAGGATCACGCCGGGCGGGGGTGGGGGCGGCGGGGGCGCGCCACCGCCCCCGGAGCCGCCGCCGCCGCTGTAGACGATCCCGCTGCTGCTCGGCGTGGCGCTGGGCTCGGGGCTCGCGGGGGGAGCGGTGACAGGGGTTTCGGGGGCCGTCACCGACCGCTCCGGCAAGGGGCCGGCCGCGGGCGCCGCCGTGGCCGCCAGCGTGGCCTCGTCGGCCGTGGTGGCGGTCAACGTGAAGTGAAAGCCCGCCTGCTCCATGGCCCCGGTAGGGGCCACAGTACAGGCGGGCGCCAACATCAACAAAGGGAGCAGGAGCGCTCAGCGCATACCTATCCTATACCCGGGTCCCCATGACGGTCGGGTTCCCAGGGTTGCTATCGACAGTTTCCGCTGCGATCTTCAGCGTGCGTTTGACAGTTTGAAGAGCCATCATTCTCCCGTATTGCGCTTGGCAAGCCGCTTCTGACTCGGCGGCTTCGTGGGAAACCCTTCGATCGAGATTGCCCATTCGTGCGGCGGAACGCTTATGCCCAGACGTTCTAGAACCTCTTCCTGCTCCTCGTTCAGCTCGCCACGCTGCCAGAAGCGCTCGTCGCCGTCCGCCATTTCCGCGACCATCAGCCCGCCAAACAAGTCGTGGAGCTTTCCGAAGGTCATGGACGTGAGCCGTTCCAAGTGCCGCACACAGTTGCCCGTCAGGATCGTCAGCATCACATGCGCCTCGATGTGTTCGGTGGTGCGGTGGTAGCACGGCTGCAGTGCCAACGGCCCCTTGAAGAGCTTGTGGTTGGCCTCCACATCCTGAAGGCTGGTGTAGGCGGCGTAGATCGCCTCCGCGTCCCAGTCCAACTTCGTGGTCCGGTAGAACCGCACGCCGGCCAGCATCTTCTCCCGCCGGATGGTCGTCGGGTTCAGGATGAAGGTGCCCGTCACCTTGGTCGAAGGCATCACGTACTTCCGCAGCGTCATGTGGCTTGCAACGGCGCATACCGAGCGGGGATGAGTCCCGTTGGTCACCTTCTGCTTGGCCAAAATCTCCGCCGTCTTGTCCACGTGCCGCTCGATGCGCGCCAGCTGGCGCTCTTGCTCTCGCTCGTTGCGGGTCGCCACCCAGCGCTCCGCCTTGCCGGACGGCGATTCCGCGGCCGTCATGTCCTTGACCTTGAAGCCCATGTGCGGCTTGCCGCCATGAAGCAGGTAGCGGCCGGGCACCGACCGCAACATCGCTTGCCCCACCTTGCTCTTGCGCGGGCCTTCGGCGCTCAGCCGCTTCCAGCCCGCCGCGTCGATTTCCGCCATTAGCTCCGCCGACAGCATGCCGGCGTCCGTCACGAACACGCGGTCCACCCCGCGCTTCGGGCGTGGCAGGCGGGTCAACAGGTCCTTGGTCACCGTCGTGTCACTGGTGTTGCCGGGGTAGGTCTTGTGCGAGAGCACGTAGCCGCCCACCGTGCACTCCGTGGCGATCACCACCTGGGGATCGCCGGGATGGCCGTCCTTGTTGTGGCCCTGCATCCGGAAAGCCGGCACGTTCACCACTTCGGGGCGCCGCCGGCGCGGGGGCCGGACGTCGGGGTTGGCGTCCGCCAGGTCCTTGAGCTCCTTGTCGTTCTGGCGGGCCTCGAAGTACAAGCTGGTGGTGTCGACTAGGCGCAGCATGCGCTCTTCCGGCGAGAGACCCTTCCACAAGTGAGTCTCCAGAACCTTTTCCAGCTCTTCCCAGTGGTCGTGCAGCACGTCGAGTGCGCGGTAGTAATGCTGGACGTCCCAACCCTTCGCCTCCGGCAGGTAGGCCCGCTCCTTCGCCCAAAAGTTGCACGCGTGCTTACTCTTCGGGTCGCTCATGCGGTTGAGCACCATGGTAAACATCACGCGTTCGAAGTCGAACTCGATGCGGCGTTGCGCCGCGAAGGCGGCCAACGCCTTGCCCACGCCCAGTTCCCGCCAGGCGGCTTCCAGCAGCATCCGCAACCCGAAGGCGCGGCTGGTAATCATCCGCAACTCGCGCTCGCGCTTGCGAATCACGCGGGCGGCCTGTTTCACCTCTTCGCTGGTCGGCTTCTCGCCCCAGCGCTCCGCGATGTACTTCTCCAGGGAGCGCATCAGCTGGCGGGCGTGCTTCTCCTCGATGTTGGCCTCGTTGCCCAGGTTCGCCATCACGATGGGCTTCGAACGCTTGCCCTTGGGGCCTTCCTCCGTGATCGCCTGCGCGATCGACAGGTAGGTGTGGGTGCGCTTGCCGACTTTCTGGCGGTCTCGTCTCAAATGCACGGGCCGGGCCCTCCTTCCGGATCACGCTACCAGCAAATCGCTGTAAAAGCGATCGTTCGATCGAGAAGATTCACCAAAACCCCAACGAGCCAGGGTCGTTAGCAGGCAAGGGTTTCCAGGATTATACCCCCATCCGAACTGTCAAAGGCACGTTCAACAACCGTCTTAGCGATGCAGTTGTTGTTTTGCTGATGAACTGCGGCATCCCGGCTAGTCTTTAGCCGGGATGCCGCAGTTGGAACTATTCGTGTAATTGGCGCTTCCGTGAAGCGCTGGTTAGGTTAACCTTACCGGTGTAGTGAGGTCTGGCGAACACATCAGGAGTTCGCTTCCATCAGCGAAGTAAATCGTTACATATGACTTAACGAAAAAACCATCTTCGATGAATGGAACAATAACGCCAGATATCTTCTTTCCGCGGATTGCGTTTAGGCTTGACTGGTTGTGTGCCTCAATGTCCATCTCGTTAGAGTAGAACTCCAACATTACGGTGTCGTAGTATTCGGCGGTTTCAAATTCGGCTACTTTTGTGTAGTCGTCGAGAATAAATACGGTTGAGCGAGTGTCGGGGCTTCTATTTACCTCGACAACAGTTCTTCCGACAAGATCTTCCCATTGGTTTACTTTTTTCATGCTCTATCTAGGGGAAATTATACGATCGGGCCGAGGAATGGCCTTCTTGGCCGGGAATGCGATCAAATACGGTTTAACTCCATCGTCTATAATTTCGCCAACTGTCCAGAGGGGGTACTGGGGATTCTGCTCAGTGTCGAACCACAGTCCAGGGTTGGCGGAGGCCTTGTATTTGGCCACTTTCTTTACTACCCCAAACCACTGCCTTTGTAAGGTTGGGAACGTGACCTCGCCGGGGTGCCGCCCTGAAGCGAACGCCGTTCGGATATATAGACCAGAAATAGCCTTGTTTTGAACAATTAATTGGAAAATGTGATTTCCATACTTTATTACAAGCAGTCGGTCGCTCTTAAGGGCTCTCCCATTGGAGACTGGCTTGGGATTAGGATTTTTCCAAAGTTCAACAGGATTGTCACTTTCTTTGATCTTAGTCGCTTTCCACGCTTTGTAAAGCGCGGTGGCAAAGAGGGTGGGACCGACCTCGTTGTGGCCTCGCTGATTCTCTACATGCCGATAGGTCTCAGAGTCAGCTTCAATGAAATCAATTCCGTCAAAATTATCATAGTCAACTCTAAAATAGCGCCCCTTTTTTATGAGCTTTCGAATTGTCTTTTCTTCGTCGGAACCATAGACATAGCTTACCGTATCTCCGCTAATACTGTTTGTGATTACAAAGAGGGCAAAGAAACCAAGACTCCTGGAGATATAGGGGAATATTCGCGGTGGAAGTCCTGGCTCGGTAATAGGGACTGCCTCACCAGGTGGCAATTCTGGCCCAATGGCGGGGTCAGGGTCCAAAACCGTTATCTTAAATTGTGCCGACTTATACTTCTCAAGAAGGGGGTTGTCATAAACGTCAGGAGTAGCGCCAAGTAGGCTATAGGCGACGGAAGATGTAGACGTCGGGAGGCCACTCGCGGCAATGCTGTCAGTTAGGTTCCCTCCTGCCACAAGAGTATGTTCACCAATGGCAAAGGGAAGCTTCTTCTTTGTTGTATTGCCAGCGCGGTCTTGGATTTCAATCTCGACAGATTGATCTCCTCCAAATAGAATCGAATCCGCGTCTACTGGAACCTTGTATGTAAATGTCTTGTTCTGGTCGTCGAATTTCTTGTGATCCTCGTTAATTTTTAAATCCTTATTATCTTGTCGCTTGCTAAATTTGAAGGACGTAACGCTATTGATCCCATCAAATCCAGACAAGTCCTTTTCAAGGACGGCCTTAATGAGCGGGACTTGGTTGTCAATGATGTCTGGATGTTCTTTGCCGTCGACCGTTAACGCGAAAGTAGGGCCTTGGGTGTCGATGGTAACTTCTGCGGTTGGATCGCTAGAACTAGGCGACAAGCCTTTTGGGATCAGACGAAGGGTATATTTCCCGTCCTTCAGGATAATGCCGTTTCCATTGGTATCGCCCACCCAGGGGATAACCTGCATGTTCGGCGCGCCCGGGCCCTGCTTCACGATGATGGTGTTGTTGGGGTTGGCGGGGTCTGGGGTCGTGATCTTCCAGTTGTTGCGCGCCGTCACGTTCAGGTTGATGGTCTTCTTGGTGCTGGAACTGGGCTTGTTGGGGCGGTCGGGCGAGAACGCTCCAGTCGCCGCCGGCGGCGTGCCCACCGTTAGCTTGTTGGCCTTGATGAGAATGTCGACTGTGGGGTCGTTAGCGCTCGGTTGGGCGCCTTGCGGTGTCACGCGCAGCGTGTACTTTCCATCGTCCAGGCTGTTTCCGTTGTAGTTGCCGTCCCACTCGTAGCTCATCACATGGCTGTTGGCGTCCGTGGCGGTGGCGACGGAACTGTCGGCGATCTTCCCGTAGCCGTCCACGCTCAGGTCCCAGGTGTCCGGGGCCTTGATTTCGATGTGGGCGGTGTCGTCTTCGTGATCCCCATTCGGGGAGAAGGAGATCGGGCTCTTCACGATCTGGTAGGCGCCGACGGTGACCGGGTTGGAGGCATCCCACCGGCCTCCATTGCGGGTTGGGCCGGCGGCATCGAGCAGGTACTTGCCGTAGAGCATCGTCCCGCCAACGGTGCCGTCCCAGGTCACGTCCTTATCGCCAGGGCCCGTCGCGATCGTTCCGAGCGACGCACCGTTCAGGTCCAGGACCTTGAGCGTCCAAGGTTGGGTATCGTCGTTCTTGATGGTGATTTGACAGGTGTTCTGGGTGGTGAGCTCCGGCGTGAACCACCGGTGGAAGAACATGTAGATTGAGTAGACGCTGACCTTGGCCACGTTGCCCGCTCGGTCGGACGCATGCACGTCGAAGTACAGGGGCGCGGCGGTCAGGGTGTTCGGAACGAACTTGAACGTGTCCATGAACAGCCCGGTGGCCGGGTTGAACGGCTGGGCATGGTCGGTGATCGTGGGGAATCCATGGACGGTGCAACCCACGCTGCTGGGGTCCACGCCGGTGGGCGTGACACCTTGTTGGGCGATGTCGGTAAACCAGACCTTCAACTCGGAGTTGTGCTCCTTGTTGGGGTCGACGTCATCGTTGGCGTTGGCTTCCGTATGGATGTAGTGATAGACGATGCTCCAGACTGGCGCGACGTTGTCACCGCCCGCGTCCAGCAGGCCGAACTTGCTGCTCGTCAGGGGGGCCGCCGCGGCGTCGCTCTTGCTGGTGCTCGTGAAGTTGCCAGCAAAGACGCGCGCATACGCTCCTTGGGGGATGCTCGGCTTGCTGGCCGTAAACCGCCGGGTATCGAGCTGGGTCAAGGAGGCAGGCGGCAGATCGGAACCTCTGCTCGCGCCCGCGGCGGCAGCGGTGTCCGGCTTGGAGGCGGTTGGCGGCGTCCCCAGTTTGGCGTTACTGGTCTGTGCCGGGCTCTTGAGGAAGCAGCCCGACAGGGACGACAGGATAAGCCCCGAAGAGAGGAGGCCTCTCATCAGCTGGTTCACGTGGATATGTGGCGATCTCATAGCTCCCCCTGCTAAAGCCTCGGTTGTCTGCTCCGAGGTTTTCTCTTGATGCCCAAGTTGTCCGACAATAAAACATCCTGACGTGAGGAGCTTCTGATACCGTATGTCTAGCGGACGCACGGCCTTGATGGACGCTTGCTTGGCGGGCGGCCCAAGTGAAGCCTCCGGGGGTGAGTGAGGTGCCAGGAGCGGGCATGGCCAGACGGTCGACATCGCGGACATCTGCTTGCTGCTCGAGCATGAGGCGTAGGGGATCGTCGAACACTTGGATGCGTTGCGCGGGAACGATCTTCTCGATTACGCTGACACGCCGTATCGTGCTGATCCCGGGAACGGCCTCGGCGTGGTCCGCCAGCACGGTCGCCGGGTAAGCAACACGATCCAACCCGGGCGCTTGACTAGAAAAGGTACGAAATCAAATCGGCCTATTACGCCGACGAGGCGATTCACCTGTTGCTCGTGCGTTCGTTCCGGCTTCATGCTGGCTCGCGCGGACGGCAGCTCAGCCCTTCCGCCAGCCAGGCCTGATCACATCCAGGGCTTCTTCGACGCGGGAGACGGTGACCCCTCGCCCCTTTCCAGTGGCTGCCATAGCTCGCGACAGCATGTGGGCACCTTGGCAGGTTCGCGTCCATTCGCGCAGGCGCTGGTCGTGGGCTTTCTTCGTCTCGTCCTGGGCTGCCTGGAGGTCGCCCCGTAGCCGCTCGATGCGAAATTCCAACGCGCGGACCTGTTCCTGCCCGCCTTTGTCCGGCGGGGCCAGGCCAGCGATCTTGATTTCGTTACCGCCGGCTTCGTAGCCAGCGCCAGGGGTGAGCGCCAGGAGGATGGAGCGGGCGTCCTGGATGCCGACGCCCCGCCTTACCCCCTTTGCATGCTCCTCGATGGCGGCGGTCAGGATGGACCGGGCATCTTGGAGCCGCTCCCGTAGGTGGCCTGCCTGGCCCTCAGCGTTGCGGGTCTTGCGCTTTTCGGCAATCAGGTCGGCTTGCAGGTGCTCGATCACCCTCCGCTGTTCCTGGTTCTGGTCGATCTGCCGCGCCAACTGCACCCAGCGCTCGTCCTTGCTTACAGGGGCCTCCGCGGGGGCGCCCATGGCCGGGCCCCCGTCCAGATGGCGGGCGTAGCGCATGACCTCGTCGAGCAGCGCGACGGGCAGCTTCACCGCCTTGCACTGACCGCTCTTCCAACTGGCCTTGCGCCCCGACCCCGTCCGCCGACCGCCCCATTCGGCGTGTTCGTTCGCCATGGCCACCGCCTCGCGCTCTTGAAACCGTAACCGGATCATGATGGACTTGATTTGGTTACCCGGTCAAGATGGCAGCGGTCTGGTTGGGCTCCCGCCGCTTCGATGCAAGGCTATCTTCGCACTTGTGTTGGGGATCAACCTCTTCTGGCAGCCGATGGAGCAATTCTCGAAAAGAGGGTGCCCGCATAACCCACGCTTGTTTCGTGTGGCTTTCGCGGGGTATGCATGACGTATGGGGCGACATCTCTGGACCGGGGTGGTGGGGGCCCTGGTGGCTTGCCTGACGGGATGCTCTACCGCCGGCTTGCCGGTGGCGGGACGGTTTGCGCTGCCGCCCGCGGTACCGGTCCCCGGGCTCGTGCTCCAGGACAGCGGCAAGGACGCCATGTCGCCCGCGTTTGCCAATGCCTTCAACGGTTACGTCGGCAGCGTCACCGCGGTGGGACCGCTGGCGACCTTCGATCGCCCCACGGCGCTGGCATACGTGCCCGATGGCACCCTGTACGTAGCCGACGTCTCCTGCATCCGGCGCATCGCCCCCGACGTGGCGGGGCGGCCAACGGCGACTACCGTGGCGGGGGACGGCACCACCGCGGGGTGGGCCGACGGCCCCGTGTTCCAGGCGCGCTTCGGGGACATCCATGCCATGGTCGGCTTGCCGGACGGCTCGTTGATCCTCGCGGACGGCAACCGGCTGCGCCGGATCGCCTTCGACGGCCACGGCGGCGGCACCGTCACCACGCTGGCCGGCGCGGAAGACGCGGGCTACCAGGACGGCGACGGTGCCGCCGCCCGGTTCGAGTGGCTGGTGGGATTGGCTCTGGCGCCCGATGGCACGTTGTACGGCGCGGACAACGGCCACATCCGGGCCATCACCTTCGATCCGGCGACCAGCCGTGTGAGCGTGGGGACGTACTATACGGATGCCAACCAGTACTTCACCCGCGTCACCGTGGGCGCGGATGGCGTGGTGTGGGCCGCCGGGACGCGTGCCAGTGACAACTGGGCGGAAGGCGACAGCAACCTCTTCCGGTTGAAGCGCGCCACGGACGGCAAGGTGTCCCCCGACCTGGTGGTGAAGGGCACGGAGCCTGGCGACCGGCCAGGCGAGCCGGCCAACCCGGTGTTCGGCCAGGCCGTAGGCCTGGGTGTCCTGCCGGACGGCACCGTGCTGCTGGCGGACACCTTGTACAACCCGCGGGTCCGGCGCATCACCGTGGACGGCGCCGGCCAGCCGCACGTCTCCACGCTGGTCCGCAGCACCGGCTTCCTCGACACGCACGCCTTACGGTTCAGCGGCTGGCTCGACCTGAGTCTGGCCAGCCCCACGCAGCTCGCGGTGGGTCCCCGCGGCGAGATCCGCGTCATCGACCAGACGGCCATCCGCGCCATCGACCTCGACGCCGGCGGGAAGGGAACCGCTCGCGTGTACGCCGGGTTCTCCTACAACGTCAAGCGGCAAGACGGTCCCATCGCGGCTGCCACGGTCCACCCGAACGTCATCACGCCGGACGGCAAGGGCGGGTACTACATCGCCTGCGGGAACACGATCTGCGCCATGCAACTGACGGAGATGGGCGGGGCGGTCACCCGCCTCCTCGCCGGACAGCGCGAGTTCGGCACCACCGATGGGGTGGGGGACCAGGCGAGCTTCGATACGCCGAACGCCCTGACGGTGCTGCCGGACGGCTCGTTGCTTACCACCGACTACCAGAGCAACCGGCTGCGGCGGATCACCTTCGGCAGCGATGGCGCCGCTACGGTCTCGACTTGGTTCGGTTACTTCGGGGGGTATAGCACGGCGAAGTCGCCAACCGCCAACGATGGGCTCGCCGGGACAGCCGTGATTCGGCCCAACGGCAAGCTCTGCCTGGCGCCGGACGGCACGATCTACTACGGCGACAACTATCGCGTCCGCAAGATCACCCGCGATCCCGATGGCCAGCTGCGCGTGACGTCGCTGGCGGGGTGCAACAACCTTGGCATCGAGTACAAGGACGGTCCGGGCGACCAGGCACGCTTCGGCCAGGTCGCCGGGATGTGCTTCGACCGCGCCGGGGCCTTGATCGCGGTGGACACCAGCAACAACCTGATCCGCAAGCTGGTCTTCGACGCTGCCGGCAAGGTCACGGTCTCGACGATCGCCGGCAAGGTGGTGCTTTCCCAGTCGTTCGGCTTTGTGAACCCACCGGTGTGGAACACGGTGTCCGGCTACAAGGACGGTCCGGCTGCGGAGGCGCTCTTCCACTTGCCATCGGACATCACGTTGGCGGACGACGGCTCGCTGTTGGTCACGGACCGCGGGAACCACGCCATCCGGCGGCTCTGCCAGGACGCGGCGGGCACCTGGCAGGTTTCCACGCTGATCGGTCCCGGCCAGGGCATGCAAGACGGCCCGTTCTCGCAGGCGCGCCTGAACGAGCCGCTGGGCCTGGTCCCGGATGGCCCGGGCCGCTATCTCTGCATCGACGGCAAATTCCCGACCAACCAGCTCCGGACCATCCGGATGGGGGTCCAGCAATGAGGGCGCTGGTGGCCGGGTTGTGCCTGTTCCTGGGCGGGTGTGCGGGCCAGGTCCCGGTGGCCGCGCCCGCGGCGGTCCCGAACGTCAGCTTCGCGCTGGACGTCGCACCCGCGCCGACGGTGGTGGCACCGGTGACGACGCGGTTCAACGGCGCTGCTGTCACGCCTCTGGCCAGGACTTCGCAGCCGGCGAGCAACGCGAAGGCCCCGGCCGCTCCCGCACCGGCCGGCGGCGGAAACGGGGGCGGGGCGGGCGGTGGCTCTGGGTTGCCCTTGCCCCTGCCTCCTGCGCCCGGGAGGATCAACCTGCACGCCCTGGACCGGGTCGCGGCCACGCCCGTGGCTGAGGGGCCGCTGGCCAAGTCCTTCCGGCAAGTCGCCGGCGTGGCCGTGGATACGGAATCCAGCATGGTGTACGCGGCGGACCCGCTGCTGAACCAGATCCGCGCGATCGCCCCCGACGGCCGCAGCTGGGTCGTGGCCGGCGGCACCGACGGCACCTCGGGCTTCGACGGCGAGAACATCCCCGCCACGGTTTCGCGCCTGGACGCGCCGGTCGGCCTGGCCTTCGACGAGCCCAGCGCGGCCCTGCTGGTGGCCGACGGCGGGAACCATCGCGTGCGCTACTTCCAGCCCGGTGGCCAGATCTACACCCTGGCAGGCGGCGGTAGCGACGCGGGCGACACGGTGGCGGTGGCCTCCACTGCCCAGATCGGCCAACCGTTTGGCGTGGCCGGCGATCTCGAAGGGCACACCTGGTTCACGGAACGCGATACCGGCAAGGTCCGGCGCGTTACGGGCATCGGCATGCTGGAGACGATGGTGCAGTTGCCGGGCGGGCATGCGGGGGCGATTGCCGTGCAAGCCGCCACCGGCCTGGTCTGGGTGACGGACGACCAGACCATCTACAGGATCGATCCCACCCAGACGCCCGTCCAGGCCGTGCCGGCTTTCGCGCCCCACGGCGGCAGGATCACCGCCCTGGCCCACGATCAGCGTGACGGCTTGATCATGGCCATGACCTCGGACATGGTGCCGGGCGAGGCCGAAACGAAGCTCTGGCGGATCGCGCTGGACAAGCATGGCTTGGCCCTGGGCAGCCGTGCTGACTGGCTGGCCGGCACCGGCTCGTCCGGCAGCTCGGCGGCGGCCTACGCCCTGCCGGCAACGACCGTCCCCGATGCCACGACCCAGTTGCTCGCCGGCGCGGGCTTCTGCAGCTTGGCCGTCGACTGGACCCGAGCGGTCGACCGCCCCGACGCCTCCGGTCTGATCTACAGCGGGACCTCCTACGCAGCCGCCGACGCCGCGGCTTATCGTGCGGAGGTCTTCCGTCTTACGCCCCGGGCAACGAAGTAAGCGACGCCATTGGGGAGGAGCGCATGCGATCCCCGGCGGAGTGTTGTCCGCCTCGGCCGCTGTTGGCCTGTGGGAGCCAGCTTGTCGGCATGGTGTATGCATTAGGGTAGAATTTAAATTATACACTATTCGAACACGGCCGGATGCGGGTTCGGCGTCGCCATGCCGAAGGGGTTCAATTGGGACAACGGATGGCCATCTACTGCTGGGTCTCTGGCGCCGACCAGTCGTGCGAGCGGCAGGAGTGCGACCTGGTTTCCTACGCGGAGCGCGCGGGCTTCGCGGTCGTGGGCATCTGGAAGGAAGTCGCCTCCGGGGCCAAGGACGACCGGGGGCCGCGCGAGCCGGACAAGAAAGACCCACCCCAGAGTTGCCAGCTGGACCCCCGGGCGAAACCGCCCTTCGGACGGGTTACCGGGTGTAAACGGGCTCGGGCGCCTGGGCCGCCTCGGGCAGGGCCTGCTGGAGATCGATCACGAAGGTGATGTGCGCCATCGGGTTGAGCGGGCGCTTCACCGTGAAGGTGTAGGGCACGTCGATCTTCATGTCGACCTGCTGGCGGAACTGCACGTTCTTGAGGTCCTTGGGGATGGTGTAGCTGCCCAGCACCAGGTAGCCCTGCTTGGCGCCGTGGCCGTCCATCTTCGGGATGTAGAGCTTGCCGTCCTTGCCGGCCTCCACGCCCCAGCCGCCCTGGTAGTCGGCGCCGTTGACCGTGAACGTGGGCTGCTTGCGCACGGCGTCGGAGAAGAGCAGGCCCTTGGTGCCGAACTCGAAGTCGAGCGTGCCGTGGGCGTCTTGCATCGGGCTGACCAGCCCGATCAGGCGGTCGAAGACCTGCTTGACGGGCGCGGGGCCGTGCTTGGCGGCGGCCGTCGGGTCGGACGCGGCAGCGCCGACGGCGGTGGGGGAGACGTGGGCGCAGCCGGCCAGCAGGGCCGTCGCGAGCAGGAAGTGGAAGCGCATATTCAAAACCTCTTTAATAAATGGCTAAGTTCTGGTGGACTTATGGCTAAATCCCGCCAGAATGTGCCCAAGAAGAGATTAAGGACAAGCGAAGCTTGGGTTATGGCAGCTCGCTGGCCGGGATGCGCTTGATCTGCTTGTGGCCCGCGTCGAGGATCAGCAAGGTGCCGTCCGCGGTCATGGCCAGCGCGTTCACGCCCAAGAGGCTGTCGTCCACCGCCGAGCCGGCGAAGCGGGGGGTGCCCGGGCCCGCGATCGGTGTCCTGGTCTTGGCGACGGGGTCGAAGCGCTCCACGCTGGTGCCGTGCGACAGGTAGACCCGGCCGCGCGCGTCCACGGTGAAGCGGTCGGCGGTGGCTACCCCCACGGCGGCGAAAGGCGCCAAGCTGCCGTCGGCCTGGACGGCGCGGATCTCCTGCGCCAGGCCCACGTACACGTCGCCCGCCGCGGAGGAGCCGAAGAAGGGCGGCCCGTCCCAATGCAGGCTCTCCACCAGGCCCAGCGGTTGGACCTTGGTTCCGTTCACGAAGCGGTACTCGTAGCTCCCGTCTTTGACGAAGTGGCACATCAGGGCCACCACCGTGCCGTCGCGCAAGGCCGCCAGGTCGATGTAAGACTCCGTGCCGGCGTCGCCGGTCTGGCTCACCACGCTGGTCTTGCCGTCCAGGCCCAGCTTGTAGAGGGTGTCGCCGCCGATGATGCCATGGGCGAAGCTGTAGGCGATCCCCGCCGGGTCCACGGCCAGGCGCGTGGGGGAGAGGCCGAAGTTGCTGGGGAAGCTGCCCAGGGATGTCACCAGCCCGTCCGTGCCCACGCGGCGCAGCTCGGCGTTGTCGAACACCCACAGGCTGCCGTCCGGCCGGGGCGCCAGCGCCACGGGTTCCTTGAGCGCGACGGCATTGGCCTGGCCCTGCTCGGGCGGCTTGGCCGTGCGCCCGGCCACCAGCGTGGCCTGGCCGTCCTTCACGTGCAGCACCTGCCAGGCCGCGGCGTTGAAGAGCATGCCGATGATGCCGGCCACGTACAAGGAGCCGTCCGGCGCCACCACCGCCGTCATCCCGCCGCTGCCGTACTGCGGCAACTGCTTGGGCACGGGCTTGATCAGAGAGCGGCTGGAGGCGCCGTCGTGCAGGATCAGCGCGTCGTCTTCCACGGTCACGATGCGGCCGTCCGGGGCGATCGCCCCGCCCGCCACCAGCTGGCCTTCCACCCCGCCAATCGTGAAGCTGGTGTACAGGGGGTGGTACTTGGTGTCGCCGGGGGCCAGGGCCTGGGCGTAGACGTTGCCGGCCGTGGTGTACAGCGTGCCGTCCGCGGCGCGCGTGTACACGCCGCGCTGTTGCTCGCTGATGGGCAGCTCGCGCACCACCCGGGGCTCCTGGCCGGGCACGATGCTGTACAGGCGGTCCGGCTGCCTGGGCGAGAGGAAGGACAACGTGGACGTGCGGTCCTCGCTGGTCACCACGAAGACCTCGTCTCCCGTGCCCGCGGACAGGCCCAGCAGGAGGTTCTTCACGCCGTTCTGCTCGGCCTTGCTGCCCGGCGCGACCATGCTGGGCGCCGTGGCCACCAACGTCACGCTGCCGTCCAGCTCGCGCCGCTGGATCTGGTTGCCGTCGAGCACCAGCAGGCGTCCCTTGGCATCCATGGCCGCGTCCTTGAGGTCGGCCACCGCCGTGCCGCCGTACGCCGTGACCAGCGTGCCGTCCGTGGCCAGCCGCCAGACGCGCACGGGCGTGGCGATGTAGAGGGTGCCGTCCGGCGCCGTGAGCAACCGCAGGACGCGGGGGAGGTCCACCTCAAGGGCGGGCTGGCCGTTGCCCAGGTCGCTTTGCCCGGCCACGATCAGGAGCTTCTTGACCGCCTCCATCTGCCGATCGAAGGCCTGGTTGGCCTTGCGGAGGTCGTTGACGGCGGCCACCACCTTGGCCGTGGTGAGGGCATCGGGCAAGGCGGTGAAGGCGGCCTCGGCCGTGGCGCGCGTCTTCGCCTCGACGTCGGCCGGCAGCTTGTCCAGCACCTTGACCCGGTCGGCCTGGATGTTCACGTACTGGTCCAGGATGTAGCCCGTGGTGAGGGTGGAGAACAGGTCGGTGTCCACGGTCTTCGAGCCGGGCGGCACGATCGCTTGCAAGGTGCCGGCCTTGCCCAGGGTGGCCGTGAGCAGGTAGTTGTGGTCCGCGGGCACGCTGGGGAAGCTGTAGCGGCCCTGGGCATCGGTTATGGCGGTGGCCACGACCTTGCCCGCCGCATCCACCAGGCTCACGCTGGCGCGCTCCACCGGCAGCTGGGTCGGCGCCGCGCTCAGGCGGTAGCTCCCCCCGTTGTTGGAGACGATGCCGCCGCCGTTGTCGGAGATGATGCTGGCGCCGTTGTTGGAGAGCACGCCACCGCCGTTGTCGGAGATGATCTTGGCGGGGATGCGCAGGGTGCCCGCGAGGGCGGCCGCGGCGATGACGGGTGTGGGCGTGGGGATCGCCAGGGCGGTCGGCGTGGCCGAGGCCGAGGGCGGGGCCGGGGCCGGGGAGGTGCTGGCCTGCACCGCGGTCGTCACCGGCGTTGCCGTGGCGCGCGGCGTCGGCGCCTTCACCGGCGCGACGGGCCCGCACGCCGTGGTGAGCGCCAGGGTCAAGGACAACACGAGGCGATGCCGCATCCTTGCCTTGTACCCGGCGCCCGGGGCCATCACTCCAGCCGGGCGCCGGGGTCGCTGCGCGGGACCTGGACCCGTCCGCCTGTTGAGCCCGCGACGCGCCTGCGCCATGATGGCAGGGAAGGGCGCGCTGGCGCGGGAGGTTGGCATGAAGGTCTTGTTGGCGACGGATGGATCGGCTTGCGCCCGCGCGGCGCTGGCGTTCGCCGCGCGGGTGTTGCCGTTGGCGGAACTGGAGGTGGTGGTCGCCTCCGTGGCGGCGTTGCCCTCGCCCTTCCTGTGCGGGGCGCCAACGGCCCTGGGGCCGATGCCGGATATGTACTACGGGCAGCTCGTGGAGCTGGCCGAGCGGCAAGCGCACGAGGCCGTGCTGGGTGCGCGCGAGCTCTTGGGGCCGGCCGGCCGGCAGGCCCGGCTGATCGAGCGCGAGGGCGACCCGGCGGCCCGGCTGCTGGAGGTGGCGGCCGCCGAAGCCCCCGACCTGATCGTGGTGGGTAGCCATGGCCGGGGCTTGCTCGGCCGGACCTTCCTGGGCAGCGTCTCCGAGACCTTGCTCCACCGCTGGCAAGGGCCGATCATGGTGATCCGCGAGGCCGGCGCCTGCCAGCCGCAAGGCGCCGCCCCCGGGCCGGCCACGTTGGGCCGCGTGATGACGGGGGCATTGCTCACGGCCACCGAGGACGTGCCGCTGCGCGTGGCGGCGCGCATGATGGCGGAGGCGGACGTGGGGGCGCTGCCCGTGCTGCGCGACGGCCGGCTGGTCGGCATCATCACCGACCGCGACATCGTGGTGCGGGCCGTGGCGCGCGACGCCGACCCGGGCACCGCCACGGTCGGCAGCTTCTGCACGCGCGAGCCCGCCGTTGGGACGCCGGCCATGGCCGTGACGGAGGCGGTCCACCTCATGAACCGCCACAAGGTGCGCCGCCTGCCCGTGCTGGATGCCGGCCGGCTGGTCGGCATCGTGTCGCTGGGGGACCTCGCGGAGGTCGCGCCGCACCGGGCGGAGGCCGTGTTGGTGGAGATCTCGAAGTCGCCGCGGACGCTGGCCCATGGGACGTGACCGGGCGTCCGGGCGACGTTACTCCACCGCCTGGGTCCCGCTCCCGTTCGCGGTCGTTTGCGCTCGGTCGGCCCGGGGAGGGACCGGCAGGGTGAACCAGAAGACGTTGCCGCCGCCCGGCGCGCCGGCGACGCCGATCGTGCCCCCGTGGGACTCCACGATCGCCTTGCTGATGGCGAGGCCCAAGCCCGTGCCGCCGCTCTTGTGGCCGGCGGCGAGCTGCGAGAAGGGCAAGAACAGCCGCGTCAGGTCGCCGGGCGGGATCTGGGTGCCCGTGTCCTCGACCTCGCACCGGAGTTGCTGCCCCTCCCGCCGGACGCGCAACATCACCCGCCCGCCCCGCGGCGTGAACTTCAGGGCGTTGCCCACCAGGTTGCGGAAGACCTGCGCGATGCGGTCGCGGTCGATGGCCAGGACCAGGCCGCCTTCCGGGGTGTCGGCCTGCAGCATCAGCCCGGCCTTGACCGCCTCGGGCGCCAGCAGCTCGATCGTCGCCTGGGCCAGCGAACCGACCTCCGTAGACCGGGGGCGGAGCGTGAACGTGCCGGCGCGCGCGCGCGCCAGGTCCAGCAGGTCGGCCAACAAGGACAGCTGCTCGCCGGCGGCCGCTTGGAGCATCGCGACGTAGGAGCGCTGGTCGGCGTTCAGCGGCCCCGCCACCTCGTCCTCCAACAGCTCGGCCCAGCCGATCACCGCGGTGATGGGGGAGCGCAAGTCGTGGGAGATCGCGTTGAAGAAGGCTTCCCGGGCTTGCTCGGCCTCCCGCGCCGCCGCGAGGTCGGACTCCAGCTGGTCGCGTTGCTCCCGCGCACGCTCCTCCGCGGAGAGATCGCGGGAGATCAGCGAGATGCCCACCACCTGGCCGGTGCCGTCCCGCAACGGCGCCAGCGTCGACGAGACCGGGATGGCGTGGCCGTCCTTGTGGATGCGGTGCACGACGTCGTGCGCGACGGTCTCGCCCGCGGCGACGCGCGCCAGGCTCTGGCGCAAGTGCGCGTGCTCCGCCGGGGGCACCATCTCGAAGACCGAGCGGCCCACCGCCTCGGCTTCCGAAAAGCCGTAGATCCTTTCGGCGGAGGGGTTCCAGCTGGTGATGATGCCTTGGAGCGTTTCGCTGCCCATCGCGTCGTCCGACCCCATGATGATGGCGGCCAGCTGGGCGTTGCGCAACTGGGCCTTCTTGGTGGCCTCCAGGTCCGTGGTAATGCCGCAGAGCGCGATGGGGAACTTGTCCTTGCCGTACAGCGGCACGCGCAACGTCTTGAAGGCCCGCCGGCCCCCTGCCAGTTCCAGCTCCTCGTCTTGCTCGCAGGGCGTCCCCGCGCGCAGCGCCGCCCTGTCGTGCCGGCGCATGGTGCGTGCCGCCGCCGCGGGCATCAGGTCCGCGTCGGAGCGGCCGATGGCCTCCGTTTCGTCGCGGCCCAGCAACGCTACATAGGCCTTGCTGGCCGTGAGGTACCGGCCCGCGCGGTCCTTGACCCAGATGGCCATCGAGGCCTGCCGGAGCAAGGCTTCCAGGTGCTGCTCCAGGGAGACGGCGAGAGGCGGCCCGGCGGGGGCTTGCGCCGGGCGGGTGCTCTGCTCGTCGCCGTCGGCGAGCTCGCGCAGCACGGCCAGCAACGGGGAATGGGGGTCGTCGCGCACGAGCTTCAACATCGTGCCCTCCAGCCAGATCTCGCGGCCGGAGGGGTCCACGCCCACGAGCGGGTTGCTGCCGTTCGCCACGCGTGCGGCCTCGCAGCCGGCCTGGAGCTCCGACATCGCGGCTTCGATCTCCGCCGCCAGGCGCGGGGCCAGCAACTGACCGACCGGCTGTCCCAAGACCTCCGCGGCCCGCCGGCCGAAGAGCTGCTCCGCGCCCGGGTTGAAGAAGGTCACCCGGTGGGTCGCGTCGAGCGCGACGACGGCGTCGCCCAAGGGTAGCGCCTCGCCTTGTGCTTTGGACGAATTGGCTTTCATGGGTTCAAGCCTATCGAGATCCGCTCCAGTGCGTCAAGCGTCAAGCAGCATCGGTAGACCGGCCCAGTCCCGCTGGTGACGCAAGGCCGCGTGGTGGGCGTGTCCTCCGTTCGTCTCCCATCCCATCATGGCACCTTGTGATACATTCACGAACAATCGAAAAAAGGTTAAAATAGAATCCGTGGTGGCTACGGATCCCCGGGCCGGCGCGATGCCCTAGCCTGGGGGATGTCGCTCGAGAAGGAGGCCCAACGTGCGGATTTTGCTGGCTACCGACGGATCGTATTTTTCCAACCGGGGCGTTGACGAGGCGCTGGCCTTGCTGCCGCTGAAGCAGGCCCAGGTCACGGTCCTGGCCGTGCGGGCGCTGCCGGAGGAGCTGGCCACGGCCGGCATGCCGGCGGACGGCATGGAGGACCTGGATGCGGCTTGCCACGAGGCGATCGCCTATGCCACCCGGCACTTCGCCGCGGCCGGCGTGAGCGCCAGCGTGCTGGAACGCACGGGCGATCCCGCCACGGAGGTGTTGGCGGTGGCCCGCGAGCTCCAACCGCATGTGATCGTGCTGGGCAGCCATGGGCGCGGGTCGATGTCGCAGGCCCTGATGGGCAGCGTGGCGGCTGCCGTCACCCGGGAATGGGGTGGGACCGTGCTGATCGCCGGTGATCGCGTGGAGGCCGTCCCTGGATCCGAACCGGCCCTTGGCACCAGCGCCCTCGGTCGCTGAGCCTACAACGGGGGGAAGCCGATGGCTACGACGATCCGGTCCGGCGAGCGGCGAACGGCCGTTCCCAGCTCCCAGGCCCGCCACGCGGACCGGGCCCGATTGGACGCGCCAGGCGGCCGCGAGCTCGCCGATCGCGTGGCGGCGATCGCCCGGATCCGCTGGGTGTTGGCCGTGGTGGCCTTCCTGTATGCCTCGGCCATCGCGCTGTACGAACGCCGCGTGGGCCTGCACCTGGGGCTGCCGGGGCCGCTCTTCATGGCGCTGTTGCCGCTGGCGATCGCGGCCTACAACGCGCTGGTGCTGGTGGCCCTGCGCACGCGCGGCGCGGTGGTGCTGGCGGCCTGGATCGGCATCGCCGGCGACCTGCTCGCGGCCACCGTCGCGTTGGAGGGCACCGGGGGAGCGGGCAGCTGGCTCTGGACGCTCTTCCCCATGATCACGTTGCAGGCGGCTTTCCTGACGGAGCGGCCCCGTGCCACGGGGGGCGTCGCCTTGCTGGGGCTGGGTTGCTATGTGGTGGGGGCCTTCCTCGCGGAGCGGCGGTGGCTGGCCGTGGTGGACATCTCCCGCGTGGCAGTCGCGTCCCAGGCGGCGCGGGGCATGGTGGGCCTACAGGCGACCTGGGTGGGCATCATGGACCTGCTGGCGGCCCTGGCCGGCCTGATGGCGCTGGACGTGCTGGCCCGCATCCACGGCGAGCTGCGCTCGGCCTACCGGCAGCTGGACGAGCAATACCGGGCGCTGGACCAGCTGGAGCGCCTCAAGAGCGCGTTCATGTCGGGCGTGTCGCACGAGATGCGCACGCCGCTCGCGATCATCCAGGGGCATGCGGAGGCGCTCGTGGACGACGTCGCCGTCGCGGCCGGCCACCGCGAAGCCGCCAAGGAAATCGAGGAGCAAGCCGTGGCGCTGGGCGCCAAGATCACGCAGGTGTTGGCCTACGCGTCGCTGGCTGCGGGCGAGGCGCCCCTGCAACGCTGCGAGGCGAGCGTCAACGACCTGGTGCAGGCGGCCGTGGCCGGGGCGACCGACGACTGCGGACGGTCGGGCGCGATCGTGGCCGTGGGGCCGTTTCCGCGCGAGTTGGCGCTCGTCGGCGATCCCGTGATGGTGGCGGAGGCCCTGCGCCAACTCATCCGCAATGCCTGTGCCGTCACGCCGCGTGGGGCGACGGTCCATGTAACGGCAACGGAGACTTCCGGGCAGGTCGCGTTCGAGGTCCAGGACGCGGGGCCGGGGTTGCCGGCGCCGGTGCGCGCCGCGCTGGGCGAGCCGTTCACCCAGGCCGGCTCGGGCCTCACGGAGCACCGGCCGGGCCTGGGGTTGGGGTTGGCCTACGCCCGCCTGGTGGCGTCGGTGCATGGCGGGTCGCTGGAGGCGGAAGACCGGGCCGCGGGGGGCACGGTCCTCCGCCTGCGCATCCCCCGGGGTTAGTGGACGCCGCGGGATGCGCAGGCGGTGTATCGGCGATCGATATGGACCGTAGTAAGGGGGCGGGTCGGCTCCATAAGTAAACGGCGAGGGGACAGTCTGGCTTTAGGCGACAGGGGAATCGACGGGCGGCCTGAGCCGCGGTGCGATCCGCTAAAACCTCGCCTTGCTCCTTTCTTTTTGGATGATTGCAAAATACTTCGCGATATCGTACATTTGTTCTATGCTGAATGAACGCTGTAAACCCAACCCCGGGGCGGTGTTCTCGCTCAAGTATCACCTGGTCTGGTGTCCGGAGTACCGCAAGGAGGTGCTGACCGGCTCGGTGGAAACGCGCCTGAATGCGTTGCTGTCCGAGAAGGCCCATCACATGGGGGCGATGATCCACGCGCGCGACGTGATGCCCAACCACGTTCACATGATTGTGGAAAGCGACCCGACGAAGGCCCCGGCGCACATTGCCGCCCAGTTCAAGGGGTTTACCTCGCGCGTCCTGCGGCAAGCGTTTTTGCACCTCAAGATGAGCATGCCTTGCCTGTGGAGTCACAGCGACTCCATCGGCTCTGTTGGGCATGTCTCGGATGCTACGGTTAGGCGCTTCATCGCGCTCCAACAGGAGCGCGGATAGATGCGAAAGACCTTCCGCTACCGCCTGTATCCGACGAAGGCCCAGGCCGAGGCGTTGACCGGGCAACTTCGCGAAGCCTGCACTATGTACAATGCCGCCCTGCAAGAGCGGCGAGACGCTTGGAGGATCGCCAAGAAGTCGATTGGTTATCAAGACCAGGCGAACCAGCTCAAGGAAATTCGCGCCGAGGGATTCACCGGGCTCGCTAACTATTCCTGCTGCCAGCAAGTGCTTAGGCGGCTCGATAAGGCGTTTCAAGCCTTCTTTCGGCGGCTCAAAACGGGCGATACCCCCGGCTTTCCTCGCTTCAAGCCCCATCAACGCTTCGATAGCATCGACTTCACAAACGGCGACGGGTGCAGGTTGCAGAAAAACGGAAAGCTGCGCGTTCAGGGCGTTGGCCATATCAAGGTCAAGCTGCACCGGCCCCTTGAAGGCGTGACGAAGATGATCGCCGTGAAGCGCGATGCGGGAAAGTGGTATGCCTGTTTCAGCGTGGAGGTCGAACCCAAGCCGCTGGCACCTTCCGCTACTACCGTGGGTATCGACGTGGGGTTGGAGAGTTTCGCCGTCTTGAGCGACGACACCGTGGTAAACAACCCACGGCACTACAAGCACGCCCAGGCCGCCCTCCGCATCGCACAGCGTCGGGTCGCTCGCCGTAAGAAGGGGGGCAAGGGTCGAAAGAAGGCCGTCGCCGTCCTTCAAGGCGCGCACGCCCATGTTAAAAATCAGCGGCTCGATTTCCAGCACAAGCTGGCAAACGATTTGGTTCAACGTTTCGGGGTGATCGCTATCGAGGAATTGAACATCAAGGGCTTGGCAGGCGGTATGCTCGCGAAGTCCGTGCATGATGCCGGATGGTCCGGTTTCTTTCAAAAGCTGGCGTACAAGGCTGAGAGTGCCGGTCGCTCGCTTGTTAAGGTGGATCCGCGTGGAACTTCCCAGCGATGTAGTCGCTGCGGGGGCGAGGTTCGTAAAGAATTGAAGGATCGTTGGCATGAATGTCATGCCTGTGGTCTTTCGGTTTCTCGGGACTTCAACAGCGCGGTGGAGATTTTACGGCTCGGACTGAGCCTTGTATCGCTAACGTGGCCGGTTACGGTGTGCGTTGGTACAGAAGCCGTCTGCTTAAGCTGACGGAGTAGTCACCAGGGTTTTCTGCGGAACGCGCCATGCCCGAGGGCGATCGCGGCGAGCACCAGCGCGGCGGCGAAGGGCGCCACGTGGACGGGCGCGCTAGCTCCAGGTCCAGCTGCGCAGCTCCTCGGGGTCTTCGAAGTGTTCGCAGGCATAGGCCTCGGCCTTGCGCAAGAGCAACTCCAGCTCCGCGACCAGGGCTTCGGCCTGCGAGCCCAGGCCCTCGGCGCGCTGGATCGCCTCGATGCACAAGTGGTAGCGGCTCATGCCGTTCATGGCGACCATCATGAACGGGGTGGTGGTGGTGCCCTGCTCGTTGAAGCCGCGCACATGGAAGCGCTCCGCGTTGACGCGCCCGTGCAGCAGCTCGTGCACCACGCGCTGGTAGCCGTGGAACGCGAAGACCACCGGCGTGGCCGTGCCGAACAGCTCGACGAAGCGGCTCTCGCTCATCCCGTGGGGGTGCACGGCCGTTGGGAACAAGGTCATGAGGTTCACCACGTTGACGACCCGCGTCTTCAACGCCGGCAGCCGCTCGCGCAGCCAGTGGGCCGCCGCCAGGATCTCGAGCGTGGGCGTGTCGCCCGCCGCGGCCAGCACCACGTCCGGCGCCTCGTCAGCCGCCGCCGTGCCCGCCCAGTTCCAGGCCGAGGCCCCGAGGCGGCAGTGCTCGATCGCCGCGTCCATGGTGAGGTACTGCAGCTGCGGCTGCTTGTCGATCACGATCAGGTTCACGTAGTTGCGGCTGCGCAGGCAGTGGTCGGCCACGGAGAGCAGGCAGTTGGCGTCGGGCGGCAGGTAGATGCGCGCGACGCTGCCGCGCTTCGACAACATGACGTCGATCAGGCCCGGGCCCTGGTGGCTGAAGCCGTTGTGGTCGTTGCGCCAGCAGGTGGAGGTCAGCATCACGTTGAGCGAGGGGATCGGCTCGCGCCAGGCCAGGCGGCCGGCCTCCTGCAGCCACTTGGCGTGCTGCACCGTCATGGAGGCGGAGACCATGGCGAACGACTCGTAGGTGACGAACAGGCCGTGGCGGCCCGTCAGCGTGTAGCCCTCCAGCCAGCCCTCGCAGTTGTGCTCGCTCAAGACCTCCATCACCCGGCCGTCGGCGGCCAGGTGGTCGTCGATGCCCAGGCGCTTGCCGGCAAAGCAACGGTTCTCGACCTCGAAGACCTCGCCCAGCCGGTTGGAGTTGGTCTCGTCCGGGCTGAACAAGCGGAAGTTGGCCTGGCGGGCGTTGCGCGTGAAGGTGTCGCGCAGCAGCTGGCCGAGCTGCCGGTTGGACTCGTGGAAGGTCGTCGCCGGCCGCGGCACGGGGAGCGCGTACGCGCGGAAGTCGGGCAGGTCGAGGTCGATCACCAGCCTGCCGCCGTTGGCATGGGGGTTCGCGCCCATGCGGCGATCGCCCGCCGGCGCCAGCGCCGCCAGCTCCGGCAGCAAGCGGCCGGCCTCGTCGAACAGGTCCTCCGGCGCGTAGCCGCGCAGCCAGGTCTCCAGCTGTGCGAGCTGCTCCGGGCGCGTCCGCACGGCGGCCAGGGGTACCTGGTGCGCGCGGAAGGTGCCCTCGACCGGGTGGCCGTCGACCACCTGCGGGCCCGTCCAGCCCTTCGGCGTGCGCAACACGATCGCGGGCCAGCGGGGGTTCTCGGGCGCGGCGCCGGTGCGCGCCGCGTGCTGGATGGCGCGGATCTTCGCATAACAGGCGTCGAGCGTCGCCGCGAACTGCTGGTGCAGGCTGGGTGCATCGTCGCCCGCGACGACATGGACCTCGTAGCCGTTGGCGTTCAACAGGGCCTGCAGGTCCTCGTCGGGCTGGCGCGCCAGCACGGAGGGCCCTGCGATCTTGTAGCCGTTCAGGTGCAAGATCGGCAGCACCGCGCCGTCACGGCGGGGGTCGAGGAAGGCGGTGCCCTTCCAGGAGCCGGCCAACGGGCAGGTCTCCGCCTCGCCGTCGCCCACGACCGCGGCCACGATCAGGTCGGGGTTGTCGAACGCCGCGCCGAAGGCGTGCATCAAGACGTAGCCGAGCTCGCCGCCTTCGTGGATCGAGCCGGGCGTGGGCACGCTGACGTGACTGGGGATGCCGCCCGGCGTCGAGAACTGCCGGCACAGGCGCTTCAGGCCGGCGGCGTCGGCGGAGATTTCCGGGTAGACCTCCGGGTAGGTGCCTTCCAGGTAGACGTTCGCGACGATGGCCGGGCCGCCGTGGCCGGGCCCTGCGAGGTACAGCACGTCAACGTCCTGGGCCTTGATCAGGCGGTTCAGGTGGACGTAGATGAAGCTCAGGCCGGGCGACGTCCCCCAGTGGCCCAGCAGGCGCGGCTTGATGTGCTCCGGCCGCAGGGGCTCGCGCAGCAGCACGTTGTCTTGCAGGTAAATTTGGCCGACCGTCAGGAAGTTCGCGGCGGCCCTGTAGCGCTGCATGAGCGCGAGCTGCTCCGGCGCCAGCGGGCCCGCGGCGGCGCTCGGGCGGGCCGGCGGCGCGCCGTCCACGAGGACCGC
>JAQBPE010000357.1 GCA_028287685.1 Cyanobacteria bacterium RYN_339
GCAGCCCGCGCAAACCGCCCAGGTGCTGGCGGCCGGCCTCGCCGGCGTCACCGCCCGCCTGGACCCGGCAACCGCGGCCAGGCAGGCCCTGGCGGCGTTGGTAACGCTGCTGGGCGCCCAGCGCGGCTTCATGGTGCTGTACGAAGGCCTGAGCATCGCGGAGGTGATCGCCTACGGCGAGGACGCGCGGGACCCCGACGCGTTCAGCACGGGGCTGGCGGAGCATGTGGTCTGGACCGGCGAGGCCGTGTTCATCGACGACCTCCGGGCTCACCCGGCGCTGGGCGAACGCGACAGCGTCCAGGGGTTGGACCTGCGCTCGGCGTTCGGGCTCCCCTTGTTCGAGGCCGGCGCGCTGGTGGGCGTGATGATCGCGGACAGCCGCGAGCCGATGACGCAGCCGGACGATGAGCTGCGTGCAGCGGCGATCGCGCTCGGCCGCTACGCAACGCTGGCCGTCACCAGCGCCCGCGCGCTTGCCGGGCAGGCCCGCGAGGCCGCCGAGCTGGCGGTGTGCCACCAGGTGGCGCTTGCGGCGACCCGCGCCCGTTCGTTCACGGACCTGTTGCCCGCGCTGGGCTCCGCCGCCGGGGCATGCGGTGCCGAGCGGATCTTGCTGTTGCTGGGGGACGGGCTGGAGGTGGCCGCCGCCATCGACGTGGAAGGCCACCCGCTCCGGCCGGAGCTGACCACGTTCAGCCGCACGATCGCGCGCTGCGTGCTGGAGTCCGGGCTGCCGCTGCACCTGGCCGATCCGCTGGCCGACAGCTCGTTCGCGTCCCATGCCAGCGTGCAGGGACTGGGTGGCCGGACGGTGGACGTGGTACCGGTCCGCGGGGGCGAAGCCATCCTCGGTGTGCTCTACACCGACCACCCCGGCGAGGTGATCGAGGGACCGGCGCCGATGGCGGCGCTCGCCGGCATGGCCGAGGCGATCGGGGCCCTGCTGGGGCGCCTGGCCCCCCGAGCCCCGTCGGCCTGACTCAAGCCGCGCGGGGCACCATGTCGATCACGCGCCGCAAGGCTGGCTGCGATCGCCACGCGTAGAGCATGCGGCTCAGCGCTAGCGCGGCCGGCTTGAGGTCGTCCACCGGTGCGCCCTGATCGACTGCCGCCGCCAGGATCAGCAGCTGGTGGTAGCTCGCCAGGCCGGCCGTCAGCTGGGGCCGGAGGTCCGGCAGGCGCTCCAGCAGCAGGCCCAGGTAGCCCGCGGCCAGGGCTTGCGGCGACAGGCCGTCGGCCGGCTCTTCTTGCAAGGTGGGCGGCGCCGCCAGCCCCCGCTCGAAGACCGCCATGACCGGGGCCACCTCCAGGATCAAGGTCCGGGCCCGACCGAGTTGTGACGTCGTGCCTTCCCGCACCGTGGAGGCCTCCGACGCGCCCGGGGCCTGGGACTGGGCCGACAGAGGCCCGCCCACGCGGATGCAGTAGCCGGCCAGCCAGGACACCAACGGCTGCAGGCCTTCCGCGTTCAGCTCCAACTTGCGCCGGTGCTTGCTGCGGTCGCTTTGGATCAACCCGGCTTCTTCCAGCACGCGCAGGTGCTGGGTGAAGGAAGGCAAGGCCATGGCGTGGCCGCGCGCGAGGTCGGAAACCGCTGCCGCCTCCCCCGCGGCCAGGCGCATCAAGACATCGCGGCGCGTCGCATCGGCAAGCGCGGCGAACAGGCGGTCGAGGTGATCGTGCGGGCCCTTGGGCATGGCCGTACTGTAGGGCCGGCGGGGAGGCCTTGTCAACCAAGTGTTTGCGGATGGGCCTCGTTTCGTTATCCGCCTAGTTAGGTATAAACCTAACAAGCCAGATGCCGCCCGGCGAAGGGCGTGCAAGCGCGGCCGCCAGGGGGCGAAGGGCACATATGAAGCGCAACCGATCGTCCTGCGACGCCGTCCTGGCCACCGCGGTGGCCCTGGTGTTGTTGGCCGGCTGCAAGCCGCCCGCGGCCACCACGGCCGGTACCGAAGGCGCCATCACGCAAACCCACAACGGCGTCCGCCTGGCGCTGGGCGCGCGCACCCTGGCGTTGACCTCGGCGTCCGGCAGCGCGCTCACCAACGTCGGGGTGTTGATCGCCGGCAAGGTCTACCAGGCCCGGGACGGCAAGCTGCAGATCGACGACGCCGCGGGCCGGGAGGCCCTCAAACAGGGCAACTTCGTGCTGGTCGCGCCGGGCTTCGTGCCGCGCAAGGTGACGGGCGGAGACACGGACCTGGCGCTCGTACCGATGAGCGACGTGCGCGCCACCGGCACGCTGGGCGGCGCAGCGACCAAGTTAACCTTGCCCGGTCGCGGGCTGGAGGTCGTGGTGCCAGGCGGTCTGGCGGCCTCCTCCGGCCAGGCCGGCCTGGCGGCGTATGTCCCGCCGGCCAGCGCGGCCGAAGACGCGCGCGCCAAGGCCGATCGCGATGCCTTCCTGGCTGGCCACCACCAGGCCGGCTGCGACGCCCCCTTGCCCTGCCCGCCCGCCGAGGCCAGGCTTGGCCTGGTGTTGGAGAGCGCCAGCGCGCTCGCCGGCGGCCAGTTGCAAGCCCACTACGACCTCGCCGCCATGGCCCGCGGCTGGGATGGCCGCGACCCGGCCCCCTGGGCCGCCAACGCGGGCGCCTGGCCCGAAGATGCCCGGCAAGCGGCGCTCGCGGCGGTGGAGATCCGCAAGGTATATGCCGCGATCGACGCCACGGGTGACCCCAGTTGGCGCGCCGACCTGGCATCCAAGTACGGCCTGACGCTCGTAAACGGGGTGCTCACCTTCCCCGTCAGGTTGGGCGACAACAGCTTCTCGGACGGCTATGCGCGCATCGAGGTCGACGGGCTGAGCCTGCTCGGGGTGCGCCTCGAGGTGACGGTGATCAGCGGCGCTGGTGGGACCGGCAGCGGCGATCTGCTCGGCGCTTCCGGGTTCCAGGCCCCGCCCGGCGGAACCGGGACGACCCTGCCGGGCACCAACGCGCTCGCGCGCCTGAGCAACACCGGCACGGAGTTGTTGCTGGGCCAGCTCGCGGCGCACATCATCACGCACGACGGCGGCTCGATCATCACCCACGACGGCGGCTCCATCCGGAGCCACGGCGGAGACTCGCTGATCACCAACGACGGCGGCTCGTTGATCACCAACGACGGTGGCTCGCTGATCACCAACGACGGCGGCTCGATCATCACCCACGACGGCGGCTCGCTGATCACCAACGACGGTGGCTCGTTGATCACCAACGACGGCGGCAGCTTGACGGGCGTTGCGCGGCTGCCGGACGGGCTCGACACCTCGGCCAATGCGGGCACGAACGGGACGGGGGGCACGAACGTCAAGTACCGCCTGACCAGCTACGGCGACGCGCCGTGGGCCAACACCAAGGTCTTCGCCAGCCACCTCGGCCTGAACGCCGAGGCCGTGGTGACGGACGCAGCCGGCGCCTACACCATCAGCGGGCTCCCGCCGTCGCGGGCAAAGGTCATGCCCATCGCCATCAAGAACGGCCTGCGCCTGGCCACCGTGGCGGAGGCCCCGCGCGGCAACCAGGTGAACGCGCCGCAGGACGCGGCCACCACCGGCGTGACGCTGGTGGTGTTGAAGCGCGCCGGGACGGCGGGCGTCCAGACCGTGAATATGGCGGGCTTCGCCGCCGACGTGGCGTGGCTGCGCACCCAGATGAACCTGTCCCAGGCCCAGGACGTCGTCCGCAAGCCCTTCGATGTGGGTTCCGCGCTGGTAGACGGCATCTTCACGGGCGCCGGACATGCGCTGGCCTCCCTGCCGCTCCTGCCGCCGCCGCCGCCGCCGCCGCTGGTCGTCACGCCCGGCCCCATGGGCCTGCTCACCAACCCGGCATTCCGGTACACGCCAGGCTACGCCTATGGCCCCACGGCGCCGCTGAACCAATACAACTCGCCCAAGGGGCTGGGCGTCGCCGCGGGCGTCCTGCTGATTGCGGACTACGGCAACAACCTCATGCGCACCTATAACCCCAGCTTCAACATGTTCTTCGATCAAACGGGCGTTGCCCAATCCCCGGACTTCCCGCCCCCGCTTGGCGGGATACCGGCGTACATCTGGCATCCCCGCGAGATGGTCTACGACCTCCGGCGCGGCCAGCTTTACATGGTCGAGGGCGACGAGTCCGGAACGGGCCAAGCCCTGCATTGGATCCGGGGTGGCGATGGCCTGGCCAACCGGAACTTCGGGGTAATCGCCGGCGACGTGGCGCCCGGCAGCGTCGATGGAATCGGCACGACAGCACGTTTCAACCTGCCGGAGGGACTCGCCATTTCGGCGGACTGTCGCTACCTCTACGTGGCGGACCGCCTGAACCACAAGATCCGCCAGGTGGATCTCGACAACGGCAACGTGGTAATCACGCTCGCCGGGTCCGGCACGCGCGGCTACACCGACGGACCGGCCGGGCAGGCAACCTTCAACGAGCCGCGCGGCCTGGCCCTCGATGGTGCAGGCAACCTGTTCGTCTCCGACTGGGGCAACCACGCCATCCGCCGGATCGCCCTGGACGGCACCGTCACCACGATCGTCGGCAACGGTACCCTGGGCAACGGCATCGGCACAGGGGCTGCCACCAAGCTGTCCGGTCCGATCGGGTTGGCTTACGCGGCGGATGCCGGCTGCCTCTTCGTGGCGGATGCGGGCAACAACCGCATCTTGTACATCAACCCGGCAGCCCCGTACGACGTCGGCGTGCTGGCCCAGAACGGCGGCCCTGCTGACGCAACGGGCGGCGAGCTGTTGGCGCCCGCGCACCTGACCGTGGCAGGGGTCTCGCGCACGCTGTATGCCACCACCCAGGACCACGCCGTCCGCAAGATCACCTATTAGGGCTTACATCAGGGGTCCGGTGCCGAAGCCCAGGCCGCGCGGCTGCGCGGACCGGGCCTGGGTGGCGCGCGGCAGGCTGAAGGCGATGTAGTTCCCGGCCAGCACCCGGGCGCGCTCGGTCAGGGCGAGGAAGGTCGCGCGGGCGGCCGGATCCATAGGCGCGGCATGGGCTTCGAGCAGGCCGCGACCGGCCTCGGCGTGCGCCTTGGCCTGGGACTCGTAAGGCCGCGCCGCGGCCAACCCGAAGCGCGCAAGGGCCGCCGTAACCTGGTCGGTGGCCGCATCGGCGGAGGCCAAGGCCTGTTCAAAGGCAAGGGCCGCTTCATCCGGCTCGCCGGTGGCCAGCGCCACCTCGCCGCCCAGGCACAGCAAGGTCCGCAGGCGGGACGCCATGCCCAACCGGGCCGCCAGCGCCTGGCCCCGCTCGACCGACGCGCGTGCACGTTCCCAGTCCCCGGCCAGCACCCGAGCACGGGCCAGCTCCAGCAACGCCCGCACCTCCTGGCCGGCGGCATGACGCTCGGTTGCCGCGGCGAGCGCCTCGTCGGCCCGGCGGGTGCCTGCCGGCGCATCCCCGCTACGCGTGGCCAGCTCGGCCCGGGCACAGGCCAGGCGGCAGAGCGGCTCGCCGTCTCCCGTCTCGGCGACCAATGCTTCCAGGGCCTTCGCCGCCTGCTCCGCCAGGTCTTGCCGGCCCACGTGCAGCGCGGCCTCCAGTTGGTACTGGAGCACGTGCGCCTCCAGGTACTTGTTGCGGATCTCGTGGGCGAGCGCGTGGGCCGCCTCCAACCGCGCCAGGCCCTGCGCGGGGTCCCCGAGCAACGCGGTAGCCGCGCCTTCGAGCGCCAGGAGCACCCCCCGAGGGAAGCGCTGGCTGGGTGCATCCGCGATCGCCCGCCCTTCCGCCGCGCGGGCCCGCGCCGTCTCCGGCTCGCCCATCTCCAACGCCACGATGGCCAGGTTGGCGAGCGCCACGGCCTCGTCGGAGCGGTTGCCCACCTCGCGCGCCAGGCGCCGCACGCGCCCGATCGTCTCGCGTGCGTTGGCATATTCCGCCATCATGGTCTGGGCGTCGCCCAGCAGCGTCAGCGAGTTCACCAGCCCGACGCGGTCGCCCACCTCTTCCAAGAGCGTGACGGCCACGTTCAGGTTGAAGATCCCGGCCTGGACCCGGTCCGCGCTGGCGGTGACGTAGAGGTAGCCCAGCAACGCGTAGGCCTGCGCCACGATGCCCCGATCGCCGCTCGGCTCCGCCACGGCCAGCGCCCGCTCCGCGGTTGCCACGGCCTCCGCGCCCTGGCCCAGGAAGATGCGGATGCGGGCGGCGGTCAGCAGCGCCCGCACCGCCCCCACCGCATCGCCATGGGCGGTGCACACCTGCTCCGAACGCTCGCAGTGCGGCAGCGCGTCATGGTAACGATCCTGGACCTGACAGGCCTTGGCCAGGGACGTGAGCAGGCGGCCCAGGTGCGCGCCCCGGCCCAGCGCTTCGGCCAGCCCGACGGCCTCCGTCAGGATGGTCTCGGCCTCCGCCGCGCGGCCCATGACGCGGTAGACGTCACCCAGCGCCATCAGGTAGTCCAACAAGGTGTCGCGCTGGTCGGCAGCGGCGGGGGGGCGCACGAGCGCCAGCCCCGCCTCCAGGAAGCGGGCGGCCTCCGCCGTGGCTTGCAGGCTCGCGTAGCGTCGCCCGGCTTCCAAGGCATAGGCCACCGTGCCCGCGGGAGCTTCGGCCGCGACCAGGTGCCCCGCCGTGGCCGCCACCGTGGCGAGAGGCAAGTCCGCCAAGGGGCGATCGCCCGCGCCCGCCATCAGGCCCTGGGCGGCTGCCGCGTGATAGGCGGTGCGGGCGCTCGGGTCCAGGGCATCATAGACGGCCGCTCGCAGCTGATCATGGGCGTAGGCATAGGCGCCGTGGTCGTCACGCGTCAACATGCCCTCGTGCTGCAGCGCTTCCAAGGCCCCGAAGAGCCGGTCTTCCGGCAGCCGCGCCACGGCCGTCAACAGCTCTACGCCGAAGCCCCGCTCCAGCACCGCCGCCACCTCGGCCACCATGCGCGCGTCCGCGGCCAGGCTTTCGAGCTTGCGGGCCATCAACGAAGGCAGGTCGGCCACGAGTCGACCGGCGTCGAGCGGGGCCGTGAGGCGCCAGCCCGCGTCGCCGCCCACCAACAAGCCCTCCTGGACCAGGTGCTCCAGCAAACGCTCCACGTGGAAGGGGTTGCCGTCCGTGACGGCGCGGATCGTGGTGATCAGGCCGGCGTCCGGTCGATCCTGCCCCAACATCGCCCCGGCCATGCGCTCCACGGCCACAGCCGCAAGCGGCCCAATAGGCAGCGCCTCGACGCCCGCCGGCAGCGGGTCCGGCGCTGAGCGGCTGGCAAGCACCAGCACCATGGCGGCCTGGCCGGCGTTGCGCATCATATAGGTCAGGAGGTCCTGGGAGAGCGGGTCGGCCCATTGCCAGTCTTCGAGCACGGCCACGAACGGCTTGGCGGCGGCGAGCGCCAGCAAGAGGTCCGTCACGGCAGCCTGGACGCGCACCTTCTCCTTGGCCGGTGTGTCCATCTCCGGCGCGGGCGGCACAGCCAGCTCCGGCACCAGCCGAACGAGCACGGGCGCGACCAGCTTCAGCCGTTCCGCCGCGTGCTGGCGCAAGGCGGGCAGCAGGCCGCGCAGCAGGCCCACGAAGGGTTGGTAGGGCAGGCCGCCCTGGGCGTAGCTCGAGCCGGCGGCGTAAGGCAGCCCGGCCAGCTGCGCCTCGAAGCGCAGCTCGTCCACCAGCCGGCTCTTGCCCACGCCGGCCGGGCCATGCAGCCAGAGCGCTTCGCCCGGCTTGCCGGCCAGCACGTCCGCCAGGCCGCGCCCCAGGCGTTCCAGTTCGGCCTCGCGGCCCTGGATCGGCGAGGCCAGGAGGTTGCCGCCGATGCCGCGTGGCGGTTCGATGCCCAGGTCGGCCAACACCTCGAAGGCGGACTGGTAACGCTCCACCGGCTCCTTCGCCAACAGCTTCAGCACCACGTGCTCGATGTCGGCGGGGATCCCGCCCACCAGGCGCGAGGGGGCCTGGGGCCGCTCCGAGAGGTGGGCCCGCAGGGCCTCGAGCAAGGTCGTGCGCGGGAAGGGCACCTGGCCGGTCAGCATCTCGTAGGCCAGGGCGCCGACGCTGTAGAGGTCGGACCGGCGGTCGATCGGCGCGCGCCGGATCATCTCCGGCGAGAGGTACGGCACCGTGCCCTTGATGTCGCGGGCCGCCCGGTTCGCGTAGTCCATGAGCCCGTAATCCATTAACTTGACCGTGTCGTCGGCGCGAACGCGCACGTTGGCGCTCTTGATGTCGCAGTGGACGAAGCCCAACTGGTGGATGTAGCCCAGCGCCAGCAGCAACTGGGCCAGGGTGGTGCGCACCTGCTCGGGTGGCAAGGGCAGCATCTCGTCCAGGCCGCGGCCGGGCACCACTTCCATGGTGAAGTAGGGCTTGCCGTCCGCCATTTCGCCGTAGTCGTAGACGGCGCAACAGTGCGGGTGGCGCAGCTGCGTCATCAGGCGGAACTCCTGCTTGAACTGCAAGACGGACTTCTCGACGCCGCCGGTGCGGTGCGAGCGCACCATCAGGCCCAGGCCGCGGGAGCTGGCATCGCGCTCCTCTTCCGGCGAGGCCTTCGGCGAGATGATCTTGAGCGCGGCCTCCACGGCGTGGACCTGGTCTTCCACCAGCCAGACCTGGCCCATGGCGCCTTCCCCCAGCAACTGCAGCGGACGGTACCGGTTGGCCAACAAGTGCTCTGACATCGGGAAAGGGGCTTTCTGCGCGGTTGGAGGCTGGTTCCACTATACCCCGCGTGGGTATCAAGCACGGGTGACCGAACCAACCATCATCTTCCGCATCGATGACTTGCAAGCCGCACCCGTCCGGGCGCTCGTGGCCCACCACCTGGCAGGGATGGCCGACCAGACGCCCGCCGAACATGTCCACGCGCTCGGCATCGAGAAGCTGCGGGCGCCGGACATCACCTTCTGGTCCGCCTGGATTGGCGACGAGGTCGTGGGCTGCGGGGCACTCCGGCGCCTGGACGGCGAGCGTGGCGAGATCAAGTCGATGCGGGTCGCGGACGCCTGGCTCGGGCACGGCGTCGGCCGGGCGATCCTCCACCACATCATCGCCCATGCACGCGGCCTGGGCCTGCGCAGCCTGTGGCTGGAAACCGGGAAGCCGTTCCAGGCCGCGCGGGCGCTCTACGAGCGGACGGGCTTCCAGTACTGCGACGCGTTCGGCAGCTACGTCGCGGGTGAGTTCAGCGTGTTCATGACGTTGGAACTCTGACCGGCTAGTGGTGTTCGATGATCACGCCACGGCCCAGCGTGTGGGTCTCCCACTCGGGGCGGGCGGGCGCGTGCGGGCGGGCCGGACCCATGGCGGGGCGCGGGGCGCCCGAACCCGGCCCCGAGATCGTCTGGGTGGCCTGCTCGACCAGGCGCGCCGGGGAGTGCGCCTTGACGGTCGCCGGCAGCTTGCGCAGCTCGATCGCCACCGCCTCCACCCGTGCGGGCGCCGTCTTGAGTTGCCGGGCCAGGGGCGCGGCGGCCCGCTGCATGGCCGCTGCGGCCTCATCGGCGGAATCGTCGTGCATGGCCTTCATGGCGGCGTACGTCCCGGCGCCGGCAACACCGAGCGCGACAGCTGCCGCGAAGGCCAGGCGACGGGCGCCGACAGGTTTTCGGGCCATGGGGGATCTCCGGTGGTGCTTGTGGGTTGGTCGCTTACTCATGTACCCGACGGCGTTGCCAATCTGATGGGTTTTGACGGGTGGCCCCGCCCGCGCCTAGAATCCAATTCCACCGACAAGACCGAGGAGGGCGACCCGATGCACCTGCTGCCGCGTTTCCATAAGTTGGCCGGCGGGGCTTGCCTGATCGCCGCGCTCGCGGCGGGATGCACCGCGACAACGGTGGCAGCACCGGCCGTCACCCCGTCCACGGTTCCGGGCGCCGTCGGCTACTACCAGGGCACCACGGGCTACTTGGCGTTGCCAGGCGCGGCCGGCCCTCACCCGGGCGTGGTGATGATCCACGAGTGGTGGGGCCTCAACGACCAGATCAAGGGCAAGGCCGACGAGCTGGCGCGCGAGGGCTACGTGGTGTTGGCCGTCGACCTCTACAAGGGCAAGGTGGCAACCACCGCCCAGGAGGCCCAGACGCAGTCCCAGGCCCTGAACCAGGACGACGCCAAGGCCAACATGCAGGCCGCCGTGACGTTCCTGCGGGCCCGCCCGGACGTGCGGGCGGACAAGGTGGCGTCCCTGGGCTGGTGCTTCGGCGGCGGCCAGTCGCTGAAGCTGGCGCAGGCCCAGCACGACCTGGCGGCCACCGTGATCTTCTACGGACAACTCTCCAGCGACGCCGCGGCCCTCAAGGGGTTGCCCCCCATCCTCTGCCTCTTCGGCGAGGCGGACCAAACCATCCCCGTCGGCCAGGTCCAGACCTTCGACCAGGCGCTGACCCAGGCGGGCACCCCGCACGAGATCCACACCTACCCCGGCGCCCCGCACGCGTTCGCCAACCCGACGAATTCGAGCGGCTACCGCGCGGATGCGGCGGCGGACGCCTGGACCAAGACCCTGGCCTTCTTGAAGGCCAAGTTACAGTAGCGCCTCCGCGACGTCCCCGTACCAGTAGGCAGCCGTCACGCCGCCGTCGATGAGGAAGTCGCTGCCGGTGATGTATCCGCCATCCGGCCCCATTAGCAGCGCGGCCAGACTTCCCACCTCGTCCGGCGTGCCAGCGCGCTTGGCAACCGACCCATCGATCATGGCGCGATAGCCAGCGCCACGCGGACCGGCCAGTTCATCTTTCGCCAGCGGCGTCATGATGATGCCCGGGCTGATGGTGTTGATGCGCGCGCCGCGCTTGCCCCAGCGCACCGCCTCCGCCATCACGCGCAGGGAGTTGCCGCGCTTCGAGAGCTGGTAGGCGTGCAGGGCATCCTGGACCTGGTCGGGCTGCAGGAAGGGAAGGGCGAGCAGCTCTTCGACGGGAGTCGTGGCAAGCGCGCGGTTCTGCTCCTCCGTGAGCGCGGGCAAGCGATGGCTGGACTGCGACGCGATGACGACGCCGGACCCGCCGCGCGCGATCACGTTACCGAACGCCTCCAGCACGAGCGCCGTCCCGTAGAGGTCGACCGCAAGAATCGTGGTGGGCGGCGCCTGCGAAGGCGAAACGCCGGCGGCGTGCACCAGGCCCGAAACCTCGCCCAAGCCCGCGGCTTTCTCGACAAGCGCGTGCACGGCGTCTCGCGACGATACGTCGACGGTTGCGACGCTCACGTCGAAGCCGGCGTTGCTCAGGACTTCGGCCGCGGCTGCTGCACTTTCCGCGCGGTTGTCGGCTAACAGGACGTGCTTCCCGACGCCTACGCGGCGCGCGATGGCCTGCCCGATTTGCCCCGGGCCGAGGACGACGATGACGTTCTTCAAGGTGATTCCTTTCAAATGCTACCTTATCGCATGCCGCCCGTGATCCTGTAGAGCAGCCCCGCGTAGTCGTCGGAGACGATCAGCGACCCGTCAGGCGCGGGCAACACGCCCACCGGCCGGCCCCAACGGTTGCCCGCCGCGTCGGCCCAGCCTTCCACAAAGATCTTCACGCCCGTGGGGGCCCCATCGGCGTCGAAGGCCACATGCAAGAGCTTGGGCGCGGCGGGCGGTTGGCGGTTCCAAGAGCCGTGCTGGGCCACGAACAGACCGTCACGGTAGGGCTCCGGAAGGCCCAGGCTGCTGGCGAAAGCGATGCCGAGAGGCGCCGAATGCGCCTGGATCCCGATCGTAGGCGGGGTCACCCCAGCGCAGCGCGATCCCGGCGTCTGCGGCCTGGCATCCGGCGGGAGACAGCGAGGCCAGCCATAGTCGGCGCCCTCGCTCACGCGCGTCACGAGATCCGGCGGGATCTCGTTCCCTTGCATGTCTCGCTCGTTGACAGCGGCCCAGAGCGCGCCCGTGCCGGGCTGGAAGGCCAGGCCGACGGGGTTGCGCAAGCCATGGGCGACGCGCACGTAGCCGCTGCCGTCCGGTTCGTAACGCAGCACGGCGGCCCGCCGTTCGTCGGTCTCGTCGCAGATGTTGCAGCTCGAGCCGACCGCCACGTAGAGCCTGCCGTCGGGGCCGAAGGCCACCGTCCGCGTGTTGTGGCCGCCGGCCGGCAAGTCCGGCACCACCACCTCCGGCGCTGCCAACGGCCCGGTCGGGTTGTAGCGGTAGCGCGTGACGCGGGTGGTTTCTCCGACGTAGAGCCAGCCCTGGTAGAAGGCCACGCTCGACGGCGCCGCGAGGCCCGAGAGCAACGGGGCCGGGGGCGCGGCGGCAGGGACGATCGCCCCACCCATCGCCGGGTAACGGTACACCTCGCGCGCGTTGGTACCAACCAGCAAGTTTCCCGCCGGGTCGAACGCCATGAACCGCGGCGATGGCAGCCCCACCGCCAGCACCGTCACCTGCACCCCGGCCGGGACCCGCAGGGTGTGGGCCGGGACGTTCAGGCCGGCCGGCACCGCGAGGTTCACCTCCACCAGCGCCGGGTTGGCGGCCACCGCGTCGTTCACCACGAGGGAGCCGGAGCTCGCCGGCGCGGCGAAGGAGGTGACCGCTTCGGGAGAAGGGTCGGAATGCGGGGACGAAGAGGAACTACAGGCGACGAGGGCTGCCGCCAGGGCGAGTGCAGGGATTCCGCCGATCACCTTGCATGCCGAACTTGGGTGCCGTTGTTGCATCCCCTGTCACCCTCTCTACACCGCCCAGGCCTTGGCTCCAAGCTACGGCATGGACGCGGTAAGTCCGTGGTCCGATCATCCTGACTAATTCGCTAAAATGGGACGCCGCTCTACCAAAGACCAGGAACCGCCCATGCATACCATTGAATTGCTGATCGGTCTCTTCATGGCCTTCCTCGTCGTGATGGCGGTGGCCCGGCGGCTCTCCGTGCCCTTCCCGATCACGCTGGTGGCGGGCGGCCTTCTGCTGAGCCTGGTACCGGGTCTGCCTGCGGTCGAGCTGCCATCGGAGCTGGTGCTGCTGGTCTTCCTGCCACCCCTGCTCTATGCCGAGGCCTGCGTAACCTCCTGGCGCGATTTCAAGGCGAACCTACGGCCGATCGGGCTGCTCTCCATCGGCCTCGTCATCGCGACCACGCTCACGGTCGCGGCCACGGCCCACTGGCTCTTGCCCGAGCTGCCCTGGGCCGCTTGCTTCATCCTGGGGGCGGTGGTGGCGCCCACGGACGCGGTGGCGGCGTTGGCAATCGCCCACCACCTGCCTTTGCCACGGCGCGTCGTCACGATCCTGGTCGGCGAAAGCCTCGTCAACGACGCGACGGCGCTGGTGGCTTACCGCATCGCGATCTCCGCCGTGCTCACGGGCAGCTTCTCGGCCGGTGAGACGTTGTTGCGCTTCGTGGGCGTCTGCCTGGGCGGCGTGGCGTTGGGCTTGGCGGTTGGCTGGGCCATGCTCCGCCTGTTCAAGCTGCTGGGCAGCGACTCGCTGATGGTGAACGCCGTGGGCCTGCTGGTGCCCTTCATCGCCTACCTGCCGGCCGAGGCGCTGGGCGTTTCGGGCGTGTTGGCCGTGGTCACGAGCGGGCTCTGGATCGGCCGCCAGGCCGCCGAGGTCCTGGCCGCGACGACGCGCGTCGCGAGCCGCGCGCTCTGGGAAATGGTCGACTTCTTGCTGAACGGGCTCCTGTTCTTGCTCGTCGGGCTTCAGCTGCGCACGATCCTGCACGAGCCCTTGCCGCACGGCCTGGCCATGTTGGCCGCCTTCGGCGTGGTCATCGCGATCACGGTGATCGCCACGCGCATCGCCTGGGTCTACCCGGCGACCTACCTGCCGCGTTGGTTGAGCCTACGGCTGCGCCAGCGTGACCCGCTGCCGGCTCCGAAAAACGTCTTTGTGCTGGCCTGGACCGGCATGCGCGGGGGCATCTCCTTGGCCGCGGCGCTGGCGTTGCCGACCGTGCTGGCCTCGGGACAGCCTTTTCCCGGGCGCGGCGAGATCGTCGTCCTGACCTTCATCGTGATCCTCTGCACCCTGGTCGTCCAGGGCCTGACCCTGCCGTTGGTGATCCGCCGCCTGGGCGTGCAGGCCGACGGCAGCGAGGAGCGAGAGGCCGATGAGGCCCGTCTCATGGCCGCCCGCGCGGGCCTGGCCCGCCTCGATGCCCTGGCCGAGGCCGACGACATCGCGCTTGAGGTCTTCGAGCCGCTGCAGCGGCACTATCAAGAGGAAATCAACCGGCTCTGCGTGGAATGTGGCATCGAGCCCGATCCGAATTACGCCCAGCGCATCGCGACCATGGACCATATGTGGCGCGAAGCGCTTGAAGCCGAGCGCCAGGCGATGGTACGGCTGCGGGACGAGGGGGCGATCGGCGACGACGTGTTGAACGAGCTGCTGGCGGAGCTAGACCGTCAGGTGGTATGGCTCGCGGAGCCAGGCTCGCGCTGAAACTGCCTGGACATGGCACCTGAATCAAGCTGGCGATACGAGGGTATAACGCTTCCAGGACGGCGTCCGGAGACACGCGCATGAAACCAGTTTCATCGACCGGCAATTCCCCCGACGTGCTCTCCTTGGGTGGCCAGGTGGCGCCAGGAGGCGCTGCGGCCCCGACCGCTGCGGAGCCAGAAGCGTTCTTCGCGCCCACGGCCCTCGTGGTGTCGGCACAGGCTACGGCCGCCGGGGTGACTCGCGTCCAGGGTATGCGGGGCAACGCCATGGTGTCGCCCCAGGAGTTCATTTCGACTCGGCGCGCCATGCCGGCCATCAGCGCGAACAAGCAGGTTTGGATCCCGCGGCTCGATACGCCGATCATCGGAAAGGCCTGGTACGGGCTCGAGAATCGGTTCCCGGTCTTGCAGCCCAAGCTGGTCGCGGCTTGGGGCAACGTGCTCACGTTTGGACCATCCGCCCTCTCGTTCCTCGCAACGGGCTTCAGCGCCTACGAGCTGGTCACGAAGTGGTCCAAGCTTTCGACCCCTGCCAAGGTCGTCAATACCTCGGCCACGGCCCTGTCCGCCGTGGGTTCGGGTGCAATGGGCATGGCCGCCTATGCCAGCTGGATGGGTCGCACCAGCCCGTGGGGAAGCTACCTGGCGGGCCCGTGCATGGGGCTGGCCGGCTCGCTCTGGACCGGGATCGCGGCGGTGCGGACCTTGAGGGACCCCTCCAAGAGCTTCATCCAGAAGGCGGTGGCGGTCTCGTCGGCGGGCTTGATGGTCGCGGGGACGGCCCTGGCCTTCTTCCCCGGTGCCCAGATGCTCTCGGCCGGGCTGATGGTGGGCAGCGGCGCGATCGGCATGGTCGGCGGCTGGATCAACCGGTGGTACTACGGTCCCACGGCCACGAGTTGGCGCGAGACCGTCGTCAACGCCTTGGCGACGGCGCTGGAGGCGACGTCGTTCGGCCTGGCGCGGGCCAAGAAGAAAGAGGCCGCGAGCCAGGTGAAGACGGCCAACAAGCTCCTGCTGCAGACTTTCGGGCCGCCGAAGAGCTAAGCTGCGACTACGGAGTAGCTGCTCATGACCTACATCCCATCGTCGGAGATCTCGGCCCCCCTCTCCGGGCTAGAGACGTCCGACGTGCAGGAACTGGCCCGCACGGAGGGTGTCCGGGTGCTCGACTACACGTGCCGAGCCAGCGCGGCAAGTGCTCCGACGGCGGATCACTTCCGCCAGCTGTCGATCATCGTCGTCCGAGACGGGGCCTTTTGCTACTCGGACCACGGCTATACGCGCCTACTTGAGCCGGGCGCCGTGGTGCTCGGCTGTTCGGGCGAGTCGTACCACTGCACCCACGCCTATGGGTGCGGCGACCGTGGTACGGTCTTCCAGTTTACGGACGGGGCCGTCGCACAGCTCCAGGCCGACCTCGCTTGCCGTACCCGGCCACGCCCGGCCGTTTTCGCGCAGGCTCCTCTCCGGGAAGCCCTGGTGGCCGCGGCCTCCGCACGCCAGGCAACAACGGCGCTCGCGCTGGACGAGGCTGCCTACGGACTGGCCGCGAGCGTGCTCCGCGCACTCGACGGTTCGGCCGCTATGGTGCCGCCCTCGCTGCGTCGGGCCGACCGCGATCGCGCCCATGCCGCGGCCCAGCTCATCGAGCGCCGCTTCGGCGAGGCCCTCGACCTCCACACCCTCGCCGCGGAGGTGGCAACCAGCCCCTTCCACTTCCTTCGCTTGTTCCGGCAGGAGCTGGGCCTGACGCCGCACCAGTACCTGGTGCGCACGCGGTTGCGCCACGCCATCCACCAACTGGCAAGCACCAACAGCCCTGTCACGGCGATCGCGCTTGCCGTCGGGTTTGGCGACCTCACGAACTTCATCCGCACCTTCCGCAGGCACGTGGGCGAGCCCCCGTCGGCGTTCCGGCGACGCCTCGCCTGAGATCGCAAGAATCTCCGAGCCAACGGGGGGGCTAGCGGCCATGATGGCCCTGACCCCGCGATAGGAGATTCCGATGAAGCCCCGTCTCATCCGCAAGGCCAGCGAGCTGATCACCGAGCCCCACGAGCGCGCAGCCATGCGCCACGCCGGACGCCTGGTGGCCGCAGCTCACGCGGCCGTGCGTGCCGCGGTCGTGCCGGGCGTCAGCACGCGCGAGCTGGATGCTATCGCCGAGCAGGTGATCGTCTCCGGTGGGGGCAGGCCGGCCTTCAAGGGGTATGGCGGCTTTCCGAACGCCGTCTGCGCATCTCCCAACGAGATCGTCGTTCACGGACTTCCCAACCGACGGAAGCTGCTGGCTGGTGAAATCATCTCGCTCGACATCGGCGCGGAGGTGGACGGCCACTACGGAGACTCCGCCTGGACCTACGCCATCGGGGAGGTAGCCCCAGCGGTGCAAAGGCTGCTCGCGGTGGCCGAAGCCAGCCTGTACGCCGGCCTGGCGGCGGCCTGGGCCGGTAACTGCGTCGAGGACATCAGCGCCGCCATCCAGGACGTGGTGGAGCCCGCGGGCTTCTCGCTGGTGCGGGAATACGTGGGCCACGGCATCGGCCGCGTCCTCCACGGCTCGCCTCAGGTGCCCAACTACCGCACCGGCTCTCGCGGCCCGCTGCTGCAAGCAGGCCAGGCGATCGCCATCGAGCCCATGGTGAACCTGGGCGCCGCGGAGGTTTACACCAAGAAGGATGGCTGGGCGGTCGCCACCCGCGACGGCAGCTGGTCCGCGCACTTCGAGCACACCATCATCGTGACCGGTGGTGAGCCCGAAATCACCACGTTCGTGATGGCGTAGCGCCGAGATCCGCGCTAGAGCGGGTGGATGCTGCTCATGGCATCGGCAATCGAATCGAATGGGTCTGCGATGCCATCGACCCGGTAGCAATAGGTGCCCTCGTGGGTGACCGTGCGGCCGTAGTAGCTCGCCGCCTCACCACCTTGGTGGAAAAGAAGTGCAATCTGGGCCTCGTCCCCGACCGCCTTGCCACCGGACAGGTTATAGGTGACCTCGGCAAACTTGAAGCTCTTGCCGGTTGCCTTCTTGGTCTTGGTAGGCGTCTTGTTCTTGAACATCGATCGGGCTCCTGACGTATCTCGGACCTGGAACATTTGTTCCATATTAGCACACCGCTGCGCCGTTCTCGATCACCAAGCAACCAACCCTTTGTATATTTGGTGGCAACTTGGTCAGAAAGGTAAGGGCCACCAAGACAACAAACTCCAAGGTCAAATCCGACAAGCCATCAAAGAAAGCCGCACCCACGCACGCCACGTAGAACCTGGGAGGCCGAATCGTCATGGCAGAAAGTCTGGTAGGTCCGGTTCAGACGCTGGCCGATTGGATCCGAAACGCGCGCGCCGCAATGGTTTTCACCGGGGCGGGTTCGAGCACGGAATCGGAAGCAATACCCGCTGTTTCGTTCAGATTCGTGGAAGCCCTCGCCAGAAGTGGCTCTGCGGCAACGCGCTAAGTCTAATGCAGATTTGGCGGACGCTTTCTGCGGAATCTGGTATCACGGCGCTCTATCTAGCACTCCTAGTTCGCGGAATGTTATGCAGCAACGACGTGGTGACGCGCTTCGACAAGGGGCAGGCCGAGATAGAATGAGGGTATGAGTCGGTGCATGCCCCAGCCAGACCGCAGCGCGCCCCACCGGCCCGGGAAATAGCTGCGGCGGAGACGCCGCGAGCACGACACGTGGAGGTCCGTAAACCGTGATCGTGGCCGAAGAGTACCAAGAAGTCCTCCGCGACATCGCCGGCGCGGTGGAACACGCGCGACTGACCGCCGCTCGGTCCGTGAACGCCGTCATGACAGCGACGTACTGGCAGATCGGGCGGCGCATCGTAGAACATGAGCAAGCTGGAGAACGGCGGGCAGCGTACGGGCAAGCGTTGGTCAAGCAGCTCTCTGACGACCTCACAACCCGCTTCGGCCGGGGCTTCTCGCCGCGAAACCTTGCGCAGATCCGCACCTTCTACCTGACCTGGCCAATTTTGCAAACGCTGTTTGCAAAATCTGGTGAATTGGCGGAACAAGGCGCAACACCAGCGTTCCCGCTACCTTGGTCACATTACACCCGGCTCATGGCCGTCAAGAGCCCAGAAGCTCGGAGTTTTTACGAGGCAGAGTCCCTGCGGGGTGGATGGACGGTGCGTCAACTCGAGCGACAAATCGGTTCCCAGTACTACGAGCGAGCCGCCCTATCCCGCGAAAAGGCCGCGCTGCTCACGCAAGGCGCAGCCAGCACGCCCGAAGACGCCATGTCGCCGCAGGAGCTCGTGCGCGATCCCTACGTCCTGGAGTTCCTCGATCTCAAGGACGAATACTCGGAAAGCGACCTCGAAACCGCGCTCATCCAACATCTCGAGTCCTTCCTGTTGGAACTGGGCAGCGGCTTCACCTTCATCGGGCGTCAGCGTCGCCTGCGGATCGGCGACCAATGGTTCCGCGTTGACCTGCTGTTCTTCCACCGTCGCCTGCGTTGCCTGGTCGTGATCGACCTCAAGCTCGGCGCGTTCAACCATGCGGACGCGGGCCAGATGCATATGTACCTGAATTACGCCCGCGAGCATTGGAGTCTGCCCGACGAGAACCCGCCCGTGGGGCTGATCCTGTGCGCACAGAAGGACGAGGCCATCGCGAAGTACGCGCTCGACGGGCTGCCAAACCAGGTGCTCGCCGCGGAGTACCGGGCTGCCCTGCCCGACGAGCAGGTTCTGATTGCCGAACTAGACCGAACCCGCCAGGCACTCATGGCCCGTCAGGCGTCGTCCGGTGAACCAACGCTCGGAGAACAGTCATGAGAGAAGGTCCGGTAGACCCGGTTCAGACGCTGACCGTCTGGCTCCAAAACGCGCGCAATGCAACGATCTTCAGCGGCGCAGGAATGAGCACGGAATCCGGCCTGCCTGACTTCCGCTCGGCCGGCGGCCTCTGGCGCAACAACCGCCGCTTCGAGGAGCTGGCCTCTACCGAAGCGTTGGCGCACCACTATGACGAGTTCGTGGCCTTCTACCGCTGGCGCATCGAGGAGCTCGCCAAGTTCGCCCCGCACGAAGGGCATCGGGTGCTGGCGCGTTGGCAGGCCAGGGGGCTGCTCCAGGCGCTGATCACCCAAAACGTGGATGGCTTCCACCAGCGCGCCGGCAGCCCGCAACCGTTCCAACTGCACGGCGGGTTGGACCACGTACGCTGCCAGACCTGTGGGCTCCAAGCTCCGGCGGAAAAGTTCCTGAGCGACACCGCCTGTGAGGCCTGCGGCGGCAAGCTGCGGCCGGGCGTGGTGCTGTTCGGCGAGATGTTGCCGCGGCGGGCGTTCGAGGGCGCCGAAGCGGCCGCGAGGGCTGCCGACCTGTTTATCGTGCTGGGCTCCTCGCTCATGGTGTCGCCGGCGAATATGCTGCCGCAACTCGCGAAGTCCCAGGGCGCCAAGCTGGTGATCGTGAACCAGGACCCCACGCCGCTGGATGGGATGGCCGACCTCGTGCTGCGTGACGCCATCGGACCGACCCTGGCCGCGGTGGATGCCTTGATGGTCTAATAGGCTCCAAAGGGAGGGCGGGTCGTGTACCTAAAGGCGCTATCCGACGACGAGAAGCAGGCGTTCCTGGAGCTGGCCTACCTGGCCGCCCGCGCCGACCGCATCCTTGCGCTGGAAGAGTACGAGCTCTGGCGGGCCTTCCGCTGGGAGCTGGGGCTGCCGGACGACCGCTACTCCGTGCGCGACTTGTCGTTGACGGAGGCCGCCGCGGTGTTCAAGTCCGACCGCAGCCGGCGCATCGCCCTGGTGGAGCTGATCGGGCTCGTCATGGCGGACGGGGTGGAAGCACCGGCGGAGACGGGCTTCGTGCAAGAGCTGGCCGGGCTGTTCGGCCTTGATGGCGTGTTCGTCGATGCCTGCTTCGCCTGGGTCAAGCGCCACGGCGTCGTCATGGCCGAGGGCCGCGGCCTGGTGGATGGCGATCCGGCCATCGTGCGCGCCGCCGTCGGCCACTAGTTCACCCGTCGTTAGGGAAAGCTTAGCGCACCGTTTAACCTTCAAGGCTCGTTAACGGCGGATAGGGCTTCTCGAGAGATTCGGGAAGGAGTTCACCCCTATGGAAATCCGTTTCATGCCGCTGTCCGCCCTCGGCGGCCTCCAGCCGGCCGCCATGGCGCAAGCGCCGCCTGCCGGGATGGCAGCCGTCACCATCATCTTGATCCCGCTGGATCAGCTGCAGGCCCTCCCTAACGGGCAGGTGGCCACGATCCAATTGCCGCCTTTCGAGTTGATGCCGATGGACCAGGGCCTGCCTGCCGAACTGGCACAGCCGGGCGCCATGGAACAGGCCCAAGCGCAGCCTGCCGCTTTCAATCAGCTCCAGCCCATGCAGGCGCAGCCCGCCCCGTTTGACCAGTTCCAGCTGGCGCCCGGCAACCGCTTCGGTCAGGCCGCGCCCGCCCAGGCCCAACCAGCCATGGACCCGTTCCAGGGTTGGAACTTCGGGCAGGTGGCCGCGCCGGAGCCGCTGGACCCCAAGGCGGCGGCGCAAGAGGTGCTGAAGCTCGTCAACACGCAGCGCGCCAAGGCCGGACTGGAAGCCCTCGCGGCGGACAAAAAGCTAAACACGGCCGCCCAGAAGCACAGCGACGACATGGCCAAGCGGAACTACATGGCCCACGTCACGCCGGACGGGGTGGACCCGTTCACGCGGATGGCGAATGAAGGCGCCCAGGGCATCGGCGAGAACATCGCCAAGGGCCAACAGACCGCGGAAGAGGCGGTTCAGGCCTGGATGGACGACCCGCCGCACCGGGCGGCGATCCTCAACCCGATGGCCAGGACCATGGGGCTGGGTGTGGCCGACGGCGACATGCGCCTCTGGACCCAGGACTTCGGCGTGGGCTAGCGGCCCGTGAAGTTCCCCGCGATCGCCTCGGCCTGGCGGATGGCGGCCGTCAAGGCAGCCAGTTCCATGTTCCGAGGGGCAGGGTCCCGACGAACGGGGTGGTCCAGCACGGCGGTCGTGGCGGAAGGTTCGGGGAAGTAGATGATCTTGCGTTCCATCTGGGACTCTCCCTGCAATACGTTGTTAAGAGCAACGCACTCAGGATATACACGGTGGGGCCTCATTCTATGGTGCATTCGGCACAAAGGAAGACCCCTTTATTTTCGTCAACACTCGCAGGTTGCACCCGTGTAGGCGCGGGGCGCGGGCGTTGCCTGCCATTGTTTCGCGATGTGAATTTACAATAATTGACCTGATTTACAGTGCTTTCAAGGCCACACGGCCTCTTGGCGGTTGCACGCGCCGCCGCACGGCACGGATGTGCTCTTCCACCGGCAGGTCCTCCGGCATCACCCCACCGAGGTCTCGCATGGCGTCTCGCACCTTCGTGCCCACGAAGTAGTGGACGCGGCACGCATCCTCCTTGTGCCGGACGGCGTCACGGCGCATCTTCTGCTCCGTCTGGGTGGCCCGGAAGAGGTTGGAGGCCAACTCCGCGCTGCCCATGGTGTCGAGCAGGTTGATGGCGTCCGGCAGGGCCCTCCGCTGCCGCATGGCGCGCGCCGTCAGGCCGCCGTACAGGCCCTTGTAGCCCTCGTTGGTAAAGGCGCTGAAGTCCTCCGGCGCCACGACCCCGGCGCGGTGGGCCGCCGCCGCGAGCTTCTTGTTGTGGTAGGCCATCTCGCGCCGCAACATCAGGCGGCGTTGGTCTTCGGCCAGCCAGAGCGCGTCGTCGGGCGCTCGTCCTGGTTCATCCCTGCGGTAGACGTGGTGGATCATCATCCTGCACCTCCACCTCCCATTATAGAACACCTGTTCTATAATGGCCAGCAAATTATGTGTGCAAGAACAGCATCGACAGCTGGCCCAGCCCCGCGTACACGAAGCCCACGGCCCCCAACATCAAGAGGCCCATGACCAGGGCCACCTCACCCTGACAACTGCCGGTCTCGTCCATCATCCTGCCCTCGCGCTCGTCAACTCACATGACCTGACGGCGCGCGCACGGGAATTGTTCAGGTGGCCTCGGCGCGGCGGACCTTCTCCCAGGTGACGGGCTGGGCGTTGCGGAGGTAGCGCCAGCCGCCGCAGAGCGCGGCCACGTTGAGGTAGGCGAAGTAGAAGGGCACGTAGGTGGCGCGCGGGCGCCGGCCCTGGGCCTGCATGGCGTAGCCGGCGAAGGCGGCCGCGTAGAAGGCCAGGTGCAGGCCCATGAGCGCCAGGTAGTGCCGCGAGTCCACCGCCATGACGGCGTTGAGCACCAGCAGCAGCGGCAGTAACAGCGGCACCACCACCCAGCGCAACACGCGGTGCGAGACGTACTGGAACGCCACGCGGCCATAGGTGGGCGAGAGCAAGGGCCACAGCCGGACCACGGATTGCCAACCGCCCGCCGTGATGCGGACCTTGCGCTTGAACTCCTCGCGCAGATCGGGCGAGGCCTGTTCTTCCGACACCGCGCTGGGGTCGAAGATCACCCGGTGGCCGCCCTGGACCACGCCCATCGAGATCACGAAATCCTCGATGATCGAGTCGCCGGGCACGGGCTTCCAGAGAGCCTTGCGGATCGCGAAGATCTCGCCGGTGGCGCCCATCGCGCTGGAGAGCAGCGAGTCTTGCTGCTTCAAGAAGTGCTCGTAGCGCCAGTAGAGGCCTTCGCCCTTGGCGGCGTTGCCGGCGCCCAGCACGCGCTTCTCGCCGGCGGCCATGCCCACCTCGGGGTCCTCGAAGTGGCGCACCAGGCGGCGCAGGGCGTCCGGGCGGTACATCGCGTTGGCGTCGGAGCCGACCACCACCTCGCCCTGGGCCATGGGCACACCACGGTTGAGCGCGGCCACCTTGCCGGCGCGGGGCTCTTGCACCACCAGGCGCACGCCGAGGTGGACGTAGCGCGAGACCACCTCGCAGGTGCGGTCGGAGCAGCCGTCCGCCACCACCATGATCTCCAGCCGGTCGGCCGGGTAGTCCAGCGCCAGCGAGTTCTCGATCTTGGCGGCGATCACGTCCTCTTCGTTGTGGGCCGCAATCAGCAGCGTCACCATCGGGAGGCCTGGGCCCGTGGCGTTCGGCCGGCCCAGCACGCGCGCAAGCGCCCATGCCACCACGGGGTAGCCCACATAGGTGTACGCCACGAGCGCCACCCCTGCCCAGAACGCGAACGCGATCATCGTAACGGTTACCTCTCCTTGTTCGAGCACTTCGAGGGCATTCTAGCAACCGCGCCTTGGCTTCCTCCCTGCCAAGGTGGCCAAAGGTTTTTGGAACCGAATGGGGTACACCATCCGGGCAAGCAAAGGAAGGGCATGATGATCGAGACGCGCGAGCTGGGGCCAACGCTGTGGGACGACGTGGTGACGCTGTTTGGCGGCAAGGGCGCCTGCGGCGGCTGCTGGTGCATGAGCTGGCGCGTCGAGAAGGGCGAGAAGTGGGACGCCATCAAGGGTGACGAGGCCAAGGCCCGCATGGAGGCGTTGGTGAAGTCCGGCAAAGCCCACGGCATCCTGGCCTACGCCGCCGGTGAGCCCGTGGGCTGGTGCGCCTTCGGCCCGCGCCGCGACTTCTCCAAGTTGGACCGCGCGCCCAGCCTCGCTTGCGACGACGCGGACGCCGTCTGGTCCATCCCCTGCTTCTTCGTGAAGGCCGGGCACCGCGGCCAGGGCGTGGCGGGCCTGATGCTGGCCCACGCGGAGCGCGCGATCAAGGCGCGGGGCGGCCAATTGGCCGAGGGATATCCGGCCAAGCCACCCGCCGACGGCAAAGCCCTACCCGCCGCATTTGCCTGGACCGGGCCGCGCGCGGTCTTCGACCAGGCCGGCTTCGCCGTGGTAGGCAACCCCGATGGCGGCAAGCAGCGCGTGCGCAAGCCGCTATAGGCCGGCCAGGTCAACCACGCGGCGCAGCTTGCCGCTGACGGGCAGGCGGGGGATGCCGCCGGGGGGCAGGAACTCCACCGCCAGCGGGTGCAGGTAGCCGCTGGCGAGCAGCTTGGCCAGGTCCGGCTTGGCGGCCTCCAGGGCCCTCACCACCGCGGCGGGGGCGATCGCCTCCCGCGTCTCCACGCGCAACGTCAGCCGGTCCTTGCGGTCCAACCGCTCGCGTTGGAGCTGGACCGCCCCTACGGGCAAGCCCGCCAGGGCCGCGACCACTTCGGTGTAGGTCAACGTGGCGAACCCGATCCGCAGCGCGTCGTCGCCACGGTGCAGCAGCTCGAAGCGCGGGGCGGTACGGCCGCAGGCACAGTCACCCGGGACGTGGCGTGCCAGGTCGCCGACGTTGTAGCGGATCACCGGCTGGAGCCGGCGGTCCAGGTTGGTCACCACCACCAGGCCTTCGGCCGCCGGCTGCCAGGTCTGGGGGTCCAGCAGCTCGAGGTGGGCGTGGTCCGCCAGCACGTGGTGTACGGCACCCGGGCCGGCGGCCTCACACTGGTAGCCCACCATGCCGGCGTCGACCGCGGCATAGCCCGCGCTGGCGATCACGCGGGCGCCCAGGCGCTCCGCCAGGTGGCGTCGCTCGTCCGGGTAGAGGTGCTCGCCGGCGTAGAAGATCTTCTCCACGCCCACGCCTTCGGCCTCCAGCGCGTCCGCCACTTGCAGCAGCCAGGAGGGGAAGCCCACCAGGGTGTTGATGCCGAAGAGCTTCACGTGGCGGGCCACGGCGGCGGGCTCCGTGGCGGTGGTGAAGGGGAAGTTGAGGCAGCCCGTCGCTTCCAGCATGCGGTTCACGAAGATAAAGCTGGCGTACAGGCTGCCGCACGCGAACAGGTTCGCCACCCGGTCGGTCGGCCGCAGCCCCGCCGCCTGGTAGGTGCGCTTGAAGTACTTCACGAAGGCGCGGAACTCGCCGGTCGAGAAAACGGAGAACTTGGGGTCGCCGGTGCTGCCGCCCGTGCGGAAGACGTAGGCCCCCGCCAGGCGCCGGGTGAGGGCGGCGGTGGAGCGTGGGGGGCTGGCCGCCATCCAGGCATCCTTGTCCAACACAGGCAGCTTCACCAAGTCCGCACGTGTCAGGACGGGCGCGGCGCCCAGGCGCTCACGATGGAATGGGGACTTCGCGCGCGCGAGGTCCACCAGCGCCGCCAGCTTGGCGTCCGCGAGGGCGCCCCAGACGGCCTCCGGCTCCCGTTCGCTCACGCCTCATCGCCTTCTTGCATGTGCACCACCAGGTTGCGGAACTCCGTGTTGAGCAAGTAGACGTCCAGGAACTTGCGGTCGCGGGGCGTCAGCGTCACGTTCGTGAAGTCGAGCGGCAGGCGCGAGCGGGCCATGACGAGGTAGTCACGGCGACCCTCGGGCGTCTCCTCCATCGACGGGAAGTAAGCGCAAGGCAGGAAGCCCGCGTTGAGCGCCGCACGCTGGTGGCGCGGCTCGTAGGCGCTGATCAAGACCTCCAAATAGTCCACGCCCACTTGCCGCGAGGTATCAAAGACCACGTGCAGGATGTGTTCGAGGTGTTGGATCTCCTGGCGGTCCACTTGTAGGCCCACCAGCACGCCATGGCCGTCCTTGCCCTCGTGGTTGATGAAGGCCTTGACCGTGCCCCGCAGGCTCATGAGCAGGTGGGTCGGCGGGTGGAAGGGGAAGAAATCCAGCAGCAGGCTGCCGTCCGCCCGGCAACGCGCGAAGGCCTCGCCGACCAGGTCGCCGGACTCCACGCGCAGCTTGAGGCGGTCGGGGATGGGATCGATTTCGGGTTCTTCCAGCCCGTACTCGCTCCGGATGATTTCGTAGAAGCCGGCCACCTCGGGGATCAGGCGCGGGACGCGCTTGCGGCGCGCGAAGGCGTCTGGGTGGAAGAGCGCCTTGAGGCCGTGGGTCTCGTACTCCTTGGTGCGGTGGACGTTGGGAAAGATGCCCAAGCTGACGAAGCCCAGCTTCTCCAACAGGCGGTTGGGGCCGCGGGTGCGGGTGCGCGTGGTGGCGTAGACGACGTCGCAGACGCTGGTGGTGTACATCAACATGGTGATGCCGGCCTGGATGGCCTGGAAGGCCAGCTGCTCGCGCCGGTAGCCCTCGTCCGTGGCGGCGGCCATGACCTTGGCGTCCCGCGTCGCGAGGTCCGTCAGGAAGATCACGGAGAAGACCAGCTGCCCCTCGGGCGACTCCATGACCAACCAGAGGCAGTTGGGGTCGCGCAACGCCTCGTCGCGGGCGGACCGGAGGTTCACGATCGGGAGCGTGTAGCTGCCCTTGTAGACCCGGTGGTAGAGCTGCCAGATTTCTTCGGCGTCATCGGGGCCGGCGCGGCGGAGCTGGAGCGGGCGGCCGTCCTGGCAAGCCAAGGTGGTAGGGATCATACGCGGCATTATACCCCTGGGGTATAAGATCGCCTGGCAGCCTAGTTGGAGGAACCACGTGACCGACCGCATCTCCGGCCACACCGGCCCGATCCCCTTGCCCCGCCCGCGGCCCACGGCGGCCGCCGATTTAGGGGCCGGCGCCACCCATGCCGCCGACGCCCTGCGCCTGGTCGTCCACACCGACGTGCCGGCCATTTGCGACTTGCCGCTCCCGCCGGTGCTGAAGACAGGCTTCACCGACCTCTTCCACCTTTTCAACCATGGCTTCCAGGTGATGGACCAGGGCCTCCACCACCTCTGGGACGGCTTCACGCATCTGCTGCGCAAGGCCGCGCCGTATGGCCTGGGCGTCAAGCTCCATGTCAAGGATCAACAGCAATACCCCAGCGCGCTTTCCCGCTTCTGGTTGGGCCAGCCGACCGCCAACGGCAAGCTGCCCGTCTCCACCGCGGAGCTCGAGCGCGAGGTGCAGGCCGAGCTGGCCAAGGAACATGGCAACCCAGGCGTGTCCCTCGGTTGGAAGGGCTACGAGCCGGATGCCGAAGGCGTGCGGTCCTTCGCGCGGGAGACCGGGCGGCTGCTTGCAAATGGGATGGTCGAGGCCAGCCCCGAGCAGAAAGCCCTGATCGCCCGCCAAGCCGTCCAGATCACGCACCGGGTGCTGACGCCGGCCCAACAAGCACGCCAGACCTTCTACGAGGGCACGACCGATCCGGCGGCCCGCGAGCTGGCGGACCACGCCGTCCAGGCCGTGGCCGAGGCGGCCCGCGACGCCCATGTCGCCGTCGTGCTGGCCTACGCCCACCTGCCGGCGGCGGAGCGGGCGCGGGTCGAGGCCCTGCGCGGCAAGTTCGAGGGCAGCCCGCGCGTGCAGGAGGCCTTGGACGGCCTGGTCCAGACAGGACGGATCGGGTCCAAGGACCTGCGCGGGGGCAAGACCACGCTCGACCACCTCGAGGCGCTCGCCACGGCGCCCCTGGAGCCGGCGATCGCCGCCCAGCGCCTGGAGACGCTGGGCGAAACCATCATGGAAATCGCGCAGCCCGGCAGCATCTCCCAGCGCGGTCGCAACACCTGTGGCGCCGCTGCGGCCCAGGGCAACTTGGCCCAGGAGTCCCCGGCCGAGTACGTGCGGCTGCTGGTGGGCCTGGCCTCGCCGAACGGCCACGTCGAGACCACCACGGGCAAGTGGCTGCACCGCAACAAGAAGTGGTTCCTGGACGAGCACACGGGCGATCGCTCCGTGCCCAGCCGCCTGCTGCAGTCGTCGTTCATGGAGGTTAGCTCGAACGGCTCATACGACAACAAGCTGGACCGCGGCCGCTGGCCCGCCCTGTTCGACTGGGTGGGCAACAAGCTGCACCTGCTGGACGGCTCGTTCCCCGCCGGCGAGGCGCACCTCATGCATGACCTCACGGGCCGGGACTTCTACGCGGAATGGAACGGGTCCATGGAGACCAAGGGCGAAGGCTTCGAGCACGCCTCGCGCGAACACCCCGTGATGGCGCTGATGAACTTCAACGACAAGGACGGCGGCGAGAGCCTGCACTGGGTGCGCGTGATCGGCTACGACCCGGCCAAGGACGAATACCGCGTGCTCAACGCCCGCGCCCGCAACCAGGAGACCGACGCCGGCACGGAGGACGTGGTGGGCGGCGCGGACTTCGTGAAGCACCACGTGGCGATCGTGCGCGAGGGCAAACCGCCCGGTTCCCTGCTCCTGGCCTGAGTTGTGGTATAGTAGCCGCCGGTTTGCCCTGATCCCCGCAAGGGACGCGAAAAGGAAGCCCATGGCTGCTCCGTCCAACGACCTCCAAAAGAAGATGTACCGGCAGATGGTGGAGATCCGCCACTTCGAAGAGAAGTGCGCGGAACTGTACGCGGGCGCCAAGATTGGTGGCTTCCTCCACCTCTACATCGGCGAGGAAGCCATCGCCGTCGGCGCCATCAACGCGCTGAACCCCGACGACGAGATCGTCACCCACTACCGCGACCATGGCCACGGCCTGGCGCGCGGGCTGGACGCCGGCGCCATCATGGCGGAGCTGTGCGGCCGCGCCACCGGCGTCTGCAAGGGCCGTGGCGGCTCGATGCACGTGGCCGATGCCAGCAAGCACATGTGGGGCGGCTACGCGATCGTGGGCGGCCACCTGCCCCTGGCGGTCGGCCTCGCACACGCCGCGGTCTACAAGAAGACCGGCCGGGTCACGTCCTGCTTCTTCGGCGACGCGGCCACGGACATCGGCGAGTTCCACGAGTCGATGAACTTCGCGGCGCTCTGGAAGCTGCCTTGCATCTTCGTCTGCGAGAACAACCTCTACGGCATGGGCGTGCCCATCGCCATGAACACGGCCACCACCCAGATCGTGGAGAAGAGCCGCGCCTACAGCATGCCCGGCGAGCAGGTGGACGGCATGGACGTGCTGGCCGTGTACGCCGCCATGCAGCGCGCCATCAAGCACGCGCGCAGCGGCAAGGGCCCCTACTTCCTCGAGTGCATGACCTACCGCTTCCGCGGCCACTCGATGGCGGATCCGGAGCTGTACCGCGACAAGGCGGAGGTCGAGCTTTGGAAGAAGAAGGACCCCATCAACGCCTTCCGGAGCAAGCTCGAGAAGGCCAAGATCTTCAAGAAGGGCGACGCCGAGAAGCTCGACCAGGAAGTGCTGGCGGAGATCGAGGCCGTGGGCCAGTTCGCCGTTGACAGCCCCTTCCCGGACGAGTCGACGCTCTTCGACTACATCTACGCCACCGAGGTCTAGCGCCATGCCCGTCATCACCTACCGCGACGCCCTCCGCCAGGCCATCCAGGAGGAAATGAGGACCGACGACAACGTCTGGATTCTCGGCCAGAACATCGCGGCTTACGGCGGCACCTACGCCGTCACCAAGGGCCTGTTCGAGGAGTTCGGCGCGGAGCGCGTGCGCGACACCCCGATCGCCGAGGCCGGCATCATCGGCCTGGCGATGGGATCCGCGATGGGCGGCACGCGCCCGATCGCGGAGATCATGAGCATCAACTTCACGCTGGTGGCCATCGACCAGATCATCAACCACGCCGCCAAGCTGCACTACATGTTCGGCGGCCAGTGGAACGTGCCCATGGTCATCCGCACCGCCAGCGGCTACGGCCAGCTGAGCGCCACCCACTCCCAGACCTTCGAGATGTTCTACGCCTACATCCCAGGCCTCAAGGTGGTCATGCCGGCCACCCCCTACGACGCCAAGGGCATGCTCAAGGCCGCCATCCGGGACAACGACCCGGTCATGTTCATCGAGCACTCCAACCTGTACGGCCAGAAGGGCGAAGTGCCGGAGGAGGAGTACGTGGTGCCGCTGGGCAAGGCCGACGTGAAGCGCGCGGGCACGGACGTGACGCTGG
>JAQBPE010000379.1 GCA_028287685.1 Cyanobacteria bacterium RYN_339
GCCGGGCTGCGCCACCGGCAGGTTCCGGGCGCCCAGCGCCAGGCGATCCGCGGCCCAGTTCGGGCGCGCGGCGCCCACCGGCGCGACGGTCGCGGGGCGGGCGGGGGCCAGGAAGCCGGGGATGGCGGTGACTTGCATGTGCAGCTTATCGGCGTTCCGACGCCGCGGGCGGTTGTCCCCCCTGTAAGTGAACGTTATCCTGGCGTAAAGCTAATTTCAGCGCCGGCGGTACTTCGTGTCCAACGCCGGGTGGGCGGCGCCCGCGCGCTTGACCACTCGCGGGGCCAGGGCTGCCGGCTCGATGCCGAAGCAGTCCGCCAGCCAGGTGCGGAAGGCCGCGTTGCCCGGCGAGCGCTTGTGCGGGCGATCGGCCTCGTCGAAGTACATGCCCAGGTCCGTCACGTCGAGCGCCAGCAGCGCCAGGAACTCCTCCAGGTCGTTCGCCAGCACCGAGCTGTTGCTGTGGTTGGCGTTGAGGTAGACCACGGGTGCGTTGGCGGGCGTGCGCCCTTCGTAGAGCCAGAAGCCGTACAGGGAGCCGTCCGGGTCGTGGCCGAACAGCGCGAAATCCGCCGCGCGCTCCGGCCCGCCCAGCCAGCCTTCCGCGCTCTCGGGCGCCAGCTTGAAGCGGCCGCTGTAGTAGCCCTTACAATCCGCCGCGAACTCCGCCAGGTCGTTCAGCAACTGCGGCACGGCGTGCGTGCCGAAGACGGGCTGGAAGTCGAGCTTAGCCATGCGTCCCCCAATCCTGCAGGAACTGCGTCACGATGGCCACGCTGCGCTCCAGCGAGGCCACTTCCACGTACTCGTTGGGGCGGTGGATGGCGTGCTGGCAGCCCGGCCCGAAGACGAAGGCCGGCACGCCCAGGCCCGTGAAGGCGAACTGGTCGTTGGAGGCGAAGCTGCGCTGCTTCTCGACGCCGGGCAACACGCGCTCGAAGGCCTGGATGAACGGCGCGTCCGGCGCGGTGTAGCCGGGCGGGCAGGCGCTCAGCACGTCCACTTGATGCGGGATGCCGGCCAGCGTGCCCCGCAGTTCGTCGATTGCCCCGTCATGCATGGCGCTCGTGGTCCGCATGTCCACCACCAGCTCGCACGTCGGCTCGAGCTTGTTCGGCACGGCCGGATCGCCGGCCCGCACGGACGTTACCAGCGCGGTGGGCTGATCCAGGCCCTTGTCGCGCCAGCCCGCCTCCAGCACGTCCACCAGCCGCACGGCCTCGGCCATGTGGGTGATCGCGCTGGTACCCAGCTTATCCTTCATCGCGCCGTGCCCGGAGCCGCCCTCCGTGGTGACCTTCAGGAACAGGCTGCCCTTGGCCTCGTACTCCAGCCAACGGCTCTCGGTAGACTCGAAGATCACCGCGCCGACCTCGTCGTAGCGGTCTTGATGGTGCTGCTTGAACCACGCCGCGAAGGCGATCGAGCCGCTGGCGTCCGTCTCCTCGCAGACCACCCACACCAGCCAGAGGTCCACCGGGGGCTGCTCCGTCTGGGCGGCGGCGACGGCCATGCACACCGCGATGCCGGCCTTGTCGTCGCTGGCCCCGGAGCCGAAGATCTTGCCGTCGCGCTCGTCCGCCACGTAAGGCGGCGTGGTCCAGCGGGCCGGATCCCCGGGAGGCACCACGTCCATGTGAGCGTGCAGGATCAGCGCCCGGCGCGGGTTCTTGCCCGGCAACCGCACCATCACGTTGCCCGCGTCCTGGTGCACCTCGTAGGGCTTGGCCCAGGCTGCCAGGTAGGCAGCCACGGCTTCTTCGCCGCCCGAGGGGGACGGGATGGCGATGAGATCTTTGAGCCATTGCTTGTACATGTCACCAGATTAAATAGCGTCTGGTCGCGGCAAGCAAGCCTTTCGGGGCCATGACCGATCCATGACAGACATGCGGCACGGCGCTGCGGTAGCATGAGGGGTATGACCTCCACCTCCCAAGCCCTGCGTCGCTTCCGAGACCCCGTTAACGGGTTCTTGCACTTCGGCGCCCTGTTGGCGAGCCTCGTCGGGGCTGTGTTGATGTGGGTGCACACCCGTGGCGACTGGAGCGCGATGGTGTACGTCGTTGGGATGGCCGGCTGCTTTGTGGGCAGCTCGCTGCACCACCTGGTGGTGGGCTCGCGGCAGCTCGAGATGCGGCTGTTGAAGCTGGATCATGCGGCTATTTATCCGTACATCGCGGGTTCGTACACGCCCATTTGCATCCACAAGCTGCCCGCGCCGGCCGGGTTGTACCTGTTGGCGGCCGTGTGGGCGATCGCCCTCGGTGGCATCGTGTACAAGCTGGGGTTCGCGGCCGACCAAGTCGATGTGAACGACCCGCCAGGCCTGGTGGACACGCTGATCTATATCGCGATGGGTTGGCTGTCCGTGACCCAGATTGTGCCCCTGATCGCCCATTCGGCGCCGGGGACGCTTCAGCTGATGGTGGCCGCAGGGGCCGCATATTCGCTGGGCGGCCTGATCCTGGCGCGGAAGTGGTTCGACTTCTGGCCCGGCCGCTTCGGCCACCACGAGATCTGGCACGTGATGGTGATCATCGGCTCCGCGTGCGTCTACGCCTACGTTTGGATCAACCTGGCCTAGCCTTGACACCGAGGGCCGGTGCGAGGCCCCATGGAGGGATGAACACCTTCCATGAAACCCAAGTGAACCGCATCGACGGCGTGCCCGTCGGCCTGGACAGCTACGCCGGCCAGGTCGCCCTGGTGGTCAATGTGGCCTCCCAGTGTGGCCTGACGCCACAGTATGAGGGGCTTGTGCGCCTGCACCAACGCTTCCGCGAGCGCGGCTTCACCGTGCTGGCCTTCCCGGCCAACGAGTTCGGCGCGCAAGAGCCCGGCACCAGCGAAGACATCCAGCTGTTCTGCTCGACGCGCTTCGGCGTGGATTTCCCGCTCTTCGAGAAGATCGTGGTCAAGGGACCGGAGCAGCACCCGCTGTACCGGCACCTGACAAAGGAACAGCCCCAGGCGGACAACGGCGGGGACGACACCCTGCGCGAGCGCCTGGAGAACGCCGGGCTGGGCGGCGGCGAGCCGCATGAGATCCTCTGGAACTTCGAGAAGTTCCTGGTCGATCGGGAAGGCCGTATCGTCTCCCGCTTCGCGCCCAACGTGACCCCGGAAGACGAGCGCGTGATCACGGCCATCGAAGCCCTCCTCTAGCGTGGACGAGCTCACCTTCCCCTCCCAGCTGGTGGATCACCTGATCTCCGCCTGGGCCAACCTGGCCGTCGAGGGCGCCATGCCCCCGCGCCTGCCGGGCCGGGCCCAGCTGCGGCGACTGCTGGAGGTAGCCTACGTTGCCTCCCTGGAGACGGAAGAAGGCCGCCCCACCACCTTCACGCTCTGCTGCGTGCACTCCAACCACGAACAGCCCGAGGGCGGCGACGTGGAGTGGTGGCCCTTCTGCGAGGCCCGCGCCTTCGAGGTGCAGGAGCTGCGCCGTCTGGCCGCCGCCACCAGCAACGAAGCCGCCGCCATCTGGGTGCAGTGGGAGGAGATGGAGACCGCTGCCCCGCGCATCTTCGGCATCCTGAACATCGGCGCGGCCGGCGCCGGGGTCTTGCCCGGCTTCGCCACCCGCTCGGAGGCCGTGCCGGGCAGCCTGATGCTGCGGATCGAGGGCCCCGGCCGCCTCACGGTCTATCACCGGGACCGCGCGATGATGTCGCTGGCGGGCGGCCGCCTGCACCGCGAAGAGGCCTCCACGGCGCAATTGCTGGAGGGCCACCCTTTGTTGCTGGAAGCCCGGCGTTACTTCGATGCCCGTCTCCAGGCCGCCGGCGCCCCGGTCGACCACACGGACGGCCTGCGTTTGGATTCCGCCTTCCGCACCTTGTTGGTGATCATCCTGGCCGGCATCCAGCGCATCGGCTCCGGCGGCACCTTGGTGCTGGTGAGCCCGGACAGCGCCGCCCAGTCCTTCCTGAAGCCCAAGTACGCGCTCAAGCCCGGCGTCGCGTTCCTGGCGGCCAACTACACCGCCATGCTGCTGGCGCGTGCCAACCTGGACGCCATGATCGGCCCCGGCCGCCGCGCCCGCGACTTGCGCGACAACTTACCCGACGACTTGCAGCGGTTTTACTTGCTGCGCCTCGAGGTCCGCACGGCGCGCCAGCGCTTGCTGGACGAGGCAGAGTTCCTGGCCCGGCTCTCCGGGGCGGATGGGGCCACGGTCATGACCAGCACGCTGATGCCGGCCGGCTTTGGGGTGGAAATAGCCTACGGGCCCGTGACCCTGCCCCCGGTCTACGACGTGAAGGAAGGCCGGGCGCTCGACGTCGAGGAGTTCGGCATGCGCCACCGTTCCGCCATCCGCCTGGTCGCCGCCGCTCCGGACGTTGTGGCCTTCGTGGTCTCGAAGGACGGAAGCGTGAACATGATTTTCGGGCAAGACGGCCGCGTCACCTTCCACCGCGACGTCCCGCTGGTACGCGGCGTCGTCTAGCTAGGTGGCGCTGCGGTTGCGGTCGTAGATGAAGCGGAACACCGGGAGGAACACGCCTTGCGCTGCCGTCCACAACGGGTCGATTAGCGGCCCAAAGGAGTAGCGCCCCTCATCGCGGTCCAGGTTCAGCAGCGCGAGGTGCTGGGACCGATCGAAGGTCTTGTTCCAGCCGGAGCAGGCTTCCGCCGACTTGCCCGACCGCGCCACGATCGCCGTCGCCGCGCGATCATCGTCCGGCTCCGCTCGCAGAATCTCGAGGATCACGGCGTCGTTGAGCTCCAAGAAGCGCAGCAAGAACCCGTCCAGGTAGTCGTGGTCGCCGAACATATAATCGCCCAGCAGCTCGTCGCCCTGGAGCTTGCGCCGCCCCTTGTCGATCAGGCGGGGCAGCCACATCAGGCCGGCGGCCTTGTCGAAAGGGCTGCGCGGGGCCCAGCTCACTTGATCAGGCGCTCCAGTTGCTCGAGCAGCTCGCCGCGGGACATGAAGCCCTGCTTGGAGGCCAACACCTTGCCCGAGCGGTCGATGAACTGGTGGGCGGGCAGCTGGGTCATGTGGCGCTTCGCCAGTTCCAACCCGGCCGGATCCTGCCAGAGCGGGAAGGTCAGCTGGTTGGCCTGGGCGAAGGCCTGGAGGGCCTCGGCGCTGGCGTCCTCGCCGGCGGCGACGAAGGCCACGTGGTGGGGCGCGTAGGCGGCGGAAAGCCGCAGCAAGTTGGGGATCTCCGCGTCGACGTCCGGCGTGTGGGTGCCCAGGAAGACCAACACCACGGGCTGGCCGGAGAATTGATCCAGCGAGACGGCGCGGCCGTCCAGGTCCTGGAAGCTCGACATCGACTTCGCCACCAGGGCGGAAGCGGGGCGCGCGGTGGGCACCGCGGCGTGGGCGCAGCCGGACAGGAGCGAGACAGCGAGCAAACCAACGAACAGACGCATGGGAGAGCCTCCATTAAGAGACGGTTAAGCACTCCCAGTTTACCAGAGCTTAGCCGGCCGCGAAGTCCCGCAGGACCGCGATGGCACGCTGAACGATCTTGCCGTCGACGCCCGCCCCGAGCGAGGATGCGGCCAACTCATCGGCGTAGGCGCCCGCTGTTGTTGGCGTTAGGGCCACCCCGTCTACGGTCGCGGTGGTGAAACCCTGACCGGACCAGGGGCTCCAGAAGTAGGTCAGCTTCAACGAGGTGCTTCCATCCACCATGATCGTGAACCGCTGCTGCATGGGTTTGTCCACCCCGCTGAAGCTGGCATGGGCGATCGCCTTGGCGGCCCTCAATGCCCGCGCAGCGGCCACGGGCGCGGTTGGCACGCTATGGGCGCAGCCGACCAAAGTGGTCAGAAGGAGGGCGGCGGTGAAGGCGCGGATTAGCATCGTCTTGTCCTTTTCTTAGCGTGAACTTAATCTGTTTCCCCATGATCGTGCCTCCAGTTGGAAAAGAAAAGCACAAGTTTCTTGCCAAGTTGGCAAATAACTATTGCCATATGATCAACCCCGACTGGCTCCGGTACTTCGTGGTGGTGGCGGAAACCCGCAACCTGCGCATGGCCGCGGAGCGGCTGCACGTGACCCACCAGGCCATCAGCCACGCGCTGGGCAAGCTGGAGGCGCACTTCGGGCAGACCTTGCTCGACCGCGGCCAGCGCATCCGGGGCCTCACGCCCGCCGGCGAGGTCTTCCTGGGCCAGGTGCGCGGGCTGATGGACGGCTTCGAGTCGTTGGAACGCCGCATGGACGAGCTCCGCAGCGAGGTTCCACGGGGGCCGGTGCGCCTGGCCGGCGGTGGCATGGTCCACAACTACCTGCTGCCGGCCACGTTGGTGGAGCTGGCGCGCCGGTTCCCGGAGGTGCGGCCGTCGCTGTTCTCGATGGGCGCCCAGGACGTGGAGCGCTGGCTGGCCGCAGGCGAGCTGGACATCGGGCTCTTGCCCGCGCCGCCCACGCGCGGCGAGCTGGCCTGGGCGGAGTCCCTTTCGTGTCGCAGCGTGATCGTCGGTCCGCCGGGTCCCAAGCGGGCCTGGGACGAGTTGGCCTGGATCGTGCCGCGCACGTTCGAGGGCACCGGCGGCTCGGTGGATGGGTGGCCGGAGGATCGCTTCCCACGGCGCGGCGTGGCGGAAGTGGACCAGCTGGAGGCAGCCCTGGGGCTGTGCGAAGCGGGCCTCGGCGCCGCGTTCGTGCCGGACCTGGCCGTCACCAACCGCCTGGCACGCGGCGCGCTCGCCGTGGTGGCGGACACCCCGTTCGACCTGACGGAGCGCTTCTACGTGGCGTGGCGGCGCGGCGCGCGGCTGACGCCGGCCGTGCGGGAGGCGGTCAAGGCCCTTTCGGCAGGGTGAACCAGAAGCGGCTGCCGGCGCCGGCGTCGCTTAGCACGCCGATGTGGCCGCCATGGGCCTCGACGAAGGCCTTGCACAGGCTCAACCCAAGCCCCGCGCCGCCATGTAGGCGCGTCAGGCTGGGGTCGGCCTGGTAGAATTTCTCGAAGATGTGCGGCAGGTGCTCGGGGTGGATGCCGCAGCCGGTGTCCCGAATTTCCACCAAGGCCTCGTTCATCGCTTGCGACACCTCGACCGTGATGGTGCCGCCCTTGGGCGTGAACTTCAGCGCGTTGTCCACCAAGTTCACCAGCACCTGGTCCACGCGCCGCCGATCCCAGGCCCCGGTCACCGGCTGCGCGACCTTGGCTTCGAGGATCACCCCGCTTTGATCGGCCTGGGCGGCCATGCGATCCACCACATCGGCGGCAATCGCGGCCAGGTCGAAGGGCTCGCACTCCAACTCCAGCGTACCCGCCTCCACGTGCGCGAAGTCCAGCAAGTCGTCAACCAGCGTCTTGAGCCGCATGCCGCCCGCGAGGATCCGCCGCACGAACTGGTGCTGCTCGGGCGTAAGCGCGCCGCCGATCTGGTCGTCCAGGAACTCCGCGTAGCCCATGATCGAGGTGAGTGGCGTGCGCAGCTCGTGCGAGACGGCGCTCAGGAACTCGTTCTTGAGCCGGTCCAACTGCTTGAGGGTTCGTAGCTGTTCTTGCTCGCGCTCGGCCTCGACGCGTGGCGTGACGTCCAGGCTCAACAGCAAGACGCCCGACACCTTGCCGTCATCCGCGACCGGGTAGAAGGCATGGTCCCAGTAGGATGCCGCCGTCGAGACCGTGTAAGCCGTGCTCGGACGGCCGGTGCGCATCACCTCGTCGACGTAAGGGATGGCCTCGGCGTCGTCGAACGGCTGGCTGATAAGCCTGTCCGGGGTCGTCCCGCGCCGACGCGCCGCCGCCTTGTTGACCAGGCGGTAGGTCCGTCCATGTTCGACGTAAACCACCGCCACCGCCAAGTTGTCCAACAGTTGCGCGAAGAAGTGCTCCTGCTCCGCCAGCTTCCGGGCCTGTTGCGCGATCTGTTCTTGCTGGAGGTACAGGTCCACGAAGACGCCCACCTTCGCGCGGAGGATGTCGGGCTCGTAGGGCTTCAGGATGTAGTCCACCGCGCCCACGGCGTAGCCCTTGTGGACGGCGGTATCCGACACGCTCGCCGCCGTCACGAAGATGATCGGGATGTGCTTGCAGTGCGCGCGCCTCTTGATCAGCGACACGGTCTCGAAGCCATCCAGGCCGGGCATCTGGACGTCCATGAGGATCAGCGCCACGTCCTGCGTCAGCACGGCCTTCAAGGCCTCCTCGCCGGAGTGGGCCTGGACGAGGTGGAGGCCGAGGTCGCCGAGGACGGCCGAAAGCGCCACCAGATTCTCCGGCCGATCATCGACCATTAGAACGGTGGCCGGCTGGACGCGTGGCGCTGCGACGGCGTTGGCTAGCTCTGGGTGATCCATGGTCGCATGCCCCCAACGCCTCATATTGACACCAAGACGCCAGACCGTAAATGATCCCCCGCCCGGTCCAGGTAAGGCGGAGGCGCGGCGGGGCATACTAATCCCACCTTGGAGGCTTGCGCGATGACCGCACTGGATTTGACCGACTTCGTTCCCGAAGCCGACGTTGCGGCGGCCTCGACGCTGCCGGCCCGCTGGTACGTGGACCCGGGCTTCTTTCCGGTCGAGCGCGAGCGCATCTTCATGCGCACCTGGCAGCAGGTGGGACGGCTGGACCAGCTGCCGGAGCCCGGCATGTTCTTCACCACCGAGGTGGCGGGCGAGCCGTTGGTGATCCTCCGGGATGGCGACGGACATCTGCGCGCGCTCTCCAACGTCTGCCGCCACCGCGCCCGTACCGTGGCCCAGGGCGAGGGCCGCTGCAAGATCCTCCAGTGCAAGTACCACGGCTTCAGCTACGCCCTGGACGGCCGGCTGATGACGGCGCCGGACTTCGAAGGGGCCAAGAACTGGCACCCGGAAGACTTCCGGCTGCCCGAGGTACGCCTGGAGGCCTGGGGTCCCCTGCTGTTCGTGAACCTGGATGCGGACGCCCCGCCGCTCGCCGCCATGTTGGGTGGCACCGCCGCGGAGATTGCCTCCCACGGGATGGCGTTCGACGCGATGCGCTTCGTGGAGCGGCGGGAGTACGACGTGGCGTGCAACTGGAAGGTCTTCGTCGACAACTACCAGGAGGGCTACCACGTGCCGGTGGCGCACCCGGGGCTGCTCACGGAGCTGGACTACAAGCAATACACGATCGTGCCGCGCGCCTATACCACGTTGCAGCATGCGCCCATCCGCCAGAACCCCGGCGAGCACCGGCGTTACGAGTCCGCAGACGCCCATGCGCTTTACTACTGGCTGTTCCCGAACTTCATGGTGAACCTCTATCCGGACAACATGGACATCAACCTCGTGATCCCGCTGGGCCCGGACCGCACGCGCGTGGTGATGGAATGGTACGCGGTCGACCCCGCAGCCTTCCGCCCCACCTTCGAGGCCCAGGGGCTGGCCTTCAGCGAGCAGGTCCAGTTCGAGGACATGGCCATCTGCGAGTCCGTTCAAAAGGGCTTGGGCTCGCGCTTCTACGGCCAGGGCCGCTTCTCGCCCAAGCAAGAGCCCGCCGTCCACCGCTTCCACCAGCTGGTGCACGGGTTCCTGACGGCCCCCGGACCGGGTTACCCCGCGCCTTAGCGCTTCTTCCCGCCGAAGATCGACCCGAAGAAGTCGCCGATCTCCTTGCCTACGGTCACGACCCCGTCGACCACGAAGCCGCCGACGGCGCCGACGCCTTCCGCAATGCCCCCCACCAGCTTGGTCACGGGGTAGCCGATCTGCGCATCGAGCGCCTGCACCCCGGCCACGGTCGCGGCGATCGGTAACACGGGCGGGTAGGCGACGGACGCCACGCCCAGGCCGGTCGACACCGTGCTCAAGATGGCCACGCCGTCGCGCTGATAGCGGGGCGGCTGGGGTTGTGCGGCCACCTGCTGGTACTGCACCAGCCGCGACGCGGGCTGCGGCGTGGGCGCCGACGCGGGACCGCCCAGGAAACTTGGAAGCGTGGTGCCCATCTCTCGAACCCTCCGTTCCCCTACCATCCGGGGTTCGCAAGCCGTCAAGAACGGGGCGGCACTTCCTTATCCTGGTCTTGGCCATTGCTTTCCACCAGCATGACCTCTGGTGTAGAACCGCCGGGCCATTGCTGGGGGAGACCCAAATTCGAGGTAAATCGCCGTAATGCGCTCACCCGGCTAACTACAAGGGTGCCTATTACCTTTCGCGTTTAACGCGAAACGTAATAGACCGGATTCAAATCCCTATGGCCACGGCGTTTCCCGGGATGTGGCCGTTGACGAAGGCCCTCCAAGCCAAGGAGCCAAGCCAACTGATCGCGACCCCGAGCTTCGCCGCCGCCGCTGGCATCACCCTGACCTTCGCCGCCGCCGCTACCACCACCCTGCTGTTCATCCACGTTGCCGCCCTGGCGGGGGTCTTGCTCGCCTCTCGCTACGACTCGCGCCTGTTGGCGGAGGACGCACGAGCGCCGGGTGCCCGCCGCCAACGTGACAAGCAACCCGTTTTCGAGCCAAATCCCCGAAACTCGCTCATTCGAACGTTTTCAATGGCATCCGCCACGCGGCGCGTGTCACGCGAAACGTGGCGAATTGGGTTCAAACCGCGATGACTACGGCGTTCCCAGGATGGTCGTGTCTAGCTGACCGAAGCGGCAATGAGAAACAACCTTTGCCAGCAGGCTGGCGTCACTTCGATGGGTGCCATCAGCCCTGCGCTCTATGCTAGCCGCTCGAAAACCTCCGCGGCAGCGAACATCGCGTTCAGGGCCTTGGGCACGCCCGCATACGCGCCAACCGCCTCGATCGAGGCCACGACCTCCTGGCGAGTTACGCCGCCGCGTAGCGCCGTCTCCACATGCACCTTTACCTGTTCGTTCAGGCCGCCCTGCGCCGCCAACGTGGCAATCACGCACAGCTCGCGGGTGCGGAAGTCCAGCGTCTCGTCCTGGTACAAGTCGCCGGCGATGTAGCTGTAGACGTGGTCCACCAGCCGCGGGCTGAGGTCTTTGATGCTGTCCAAAACGCCGATGCCGGCGGCGCCGAAGATTTGCTCGAATTGGGCGATGTGGGTGGGCGTGGCCATGTTCATCCTCCTTGGCGCTGGCGCTCCTTGAGGGCCTCCAGCTCGTCCAGCGTCTTGGGCCAGTCGTCGCGCAGCAGGCGCGAGAAGGAGCGGTCGGCCAGCAGCTTACCACCGGTTTGGCAGGTGGGGCAGTAGTTGGTCTCGTTGTCGGCGTAGGCGATGCGCTGGACGGGGGTTTGGCAGCGCGGGCAGGGGATTTTGTATTTCCCGTGCACGGCGAACTCCGGTCGGAAAGCGGTCACTTTCTCCGGGAAGCCTTTGCGCTGCTTGCGCAGCGTTTCCAGGCCACCCACCAACACGGCCCGGGTTGCCTCGTACAGTCGCACGACGCCCTCTTCGTCCAGTCGCGTGCTCCATGTAGTAGGGGCGAGGCACGCGGCATGAAGGATCTCATCCGAATAAGCGTTGCCTATGCCGTCGAAGAGGCGCGGATCCGTGAGCGTGCGCTTCAAGGTATGGTTCTCGCGCTTCAACACGGCCCGGAAGGCGTCGAGATCGGCCGTCAGCACGTCCAGGCCGCCGCGGGAGAAGGCGGCCACGGCTTCTTCGGTCCGGACCACGTGCAGCGTCGCTCGCTTCTTGGTCGACGCCTCCGTCAACATCAAGGTCCCGTGCTCGAATGCGAACGCCGCCAGGTCGTTCTTGCCAGCGGGTTTCACCCCGGGCTTCTTCCAGTGCAGTCGCCCCGCGATCATGAGATGGATCACGATCGAGACGCCGCCTGCGACGTCGAAGACCAGGCGCTTGCCGATGCGCCGGACGCCCTCGACCAGGCGTCCCTCGACCGCGGCCAGCGGCGGATCGACAGTGCGCATCAGGGAGGGCGAGCGTACCACCACACGCTGGAGCGGCGTGCCCACGACGAACTCACGCAGCGCGTCCAGGTAAACCTCGATGTCCGGCAGCTCGGGCATGCCCCGATGATACCCTACGAACCCTCCCGGCGCGGGGATACCATATTCAGGCACCCGGATGGTAGAATCCGCGCCATGAGCGACATCTGGCCCTGGTTCCAACAGGCGGCCGCCGAGCTGGGCGTGCCCGTAACCGACGCGCAGCGCGACGCCTTCGCGCGCTACCACGAGCTGCTGGTAGAGGCCAACAAGGTCACCAACCTCACGCGCATCGTGGACGATCGCGACGCCGCGGTGAAGCACTACCTGGACTCGATGCTGTTCCTGGGCCAGCTGCCCGCGGAGCTGCACGAGCGGCCGCTGAAGCTCGTAGACGTGGGCGCGGGGGCAGGCATCCCTGGCATCCCGCTCTTGATCATGCGCCCGCACTGGCACGGCCTGCTGGTGGACTCCGTGGGCAAGAAGGTCCAGTTCATGAACGAGGCGCTGGAGGCCCTGGGGCTCTCCAACTCGCGTGCCCTGCATGGCCGCGCCGAGGAGCTGGCACGCGAGCCCGGCCACCGTGACGGCTACGATCTGGGCGTGGCGCGGGCCGTGGCCGCTTTGCCCGAGCTGTTGGAGCTTTGCCTGCCGTTCGTCAAACCCGGCGGCATTCTGTTGGTCAGCAAAGGCGCGAAAGGCGCGGAGGAGCTGGCGAGCGCGGGTCCCGCGCTGAAAGCCCTGCATGGCCGCCTCCGATCACAAGCGCACCTGGCTTTACCTGACGGAGCAGGCGAGCGCAACTTGTATGTGATCGACAAACACGATCGCACCCCCGCGGGGTACCCTAGAAAGCCTGGAATCCCGCATAGAAAGCCACTCTGTTAAATATTTTCAAGATCATATTCGCGCTGTTAGTTTCGAGACCTCCGGGGTATGAAAGCTGTAGGGATACGAGATTCACGATGCAAAAGACTCCCGAGGCCCGTGGGATAAGGGTTAGGGGGTCATCCGCGGACCAGCTGTCCAGCTTTGCACGCCGAATGGAGAAGTGAGCGCGATGAAGAACTTTACCGTTGTCCAGGAACACTTCCGCAAGCTGCGCTGTGCCCATTGCCAGCAATCTTTCAATCCGGATGGCGTGAAGCTCCTGCGTGAAGAGAAGGACTACTGGGTCGTTCGCGTTCACTGCACCGCCTGCCAGCAGCCCGCCGGCGTCGCCATCGTCGGCGTCGAGTACGAGAGCAGCGACGCCCCCGCTCCGGAGCGCCACGAGCGCGAGGCCGTGAGCGCCGGCAACACCGCCCCCAACCGCGTCCGGGGCATCTTCTCCAGCCGCAAGGAAGAAGAGAAGTTCTCCAAGCTGGGCCCCATCTCCAACGACGACCTGTTGGACGCCCACACCTTCATCAACAACCTGGGCAGCGACTGGATGCGCTTCTTGCCCAACACCCGCGGCCACTAACGCTCGTAAATCCCCTGAAATCGCTTCTCTACGGATCGCCGGCCCTGTGCCTGCGGTCCGTTTCCCGTTTCGGGGATCGGCAGTCAAGGGTACGATATAGGTAGGACCGCCCCTTCCGGTTCCCGGTAGCGTGTATGAGCCGTCAAACCGACCCTTCGCTCGACCTGGTGGTCGTGATCCCCAGCTTCAACCAGCGCCTCCTGCTGGCAGATTGTCTTGCCTCCGTGCAGGCAGACGTCGCGCTTTCCGGGCTGCGGGTGCAGATCGTGGTGGTGGACAACGCCAGCTGGGACGACAGCGCCCAGATGGTGGCGGAGCGCTTCAACCAGGTCACGCTGCTGGAGAACGAAATCAACCAGGGCTTCGCCGCGGCCTGCAACCAGGGTGGCAAGGTCTACCAGAGCCGCTACGTGCTGTTGCTGAACAACGACGCCACCTTGCTGCCGGGCTCGCTGCAGGCCGCGGTCGAGTTCGCGGACAGCCAGGCCAAGGTCGGCGCGCTGACCGGGCGGCTGCTGGCGCCCAACGGCCACGAGCGCTACCCGGCCAGCCACTTCTGGCAGCGCTGGTATCCGCCCCGCCCACATATCCACGAGCTCTCGTGGGTGCCCGGCACCTGTCTGTTGCTGCGGCGCGAGGCCCTGCAACAAGTGGGCTGGCTGGACGAGGACTTCTTCTTCTACAACGAGGACCTCGATCTCTCGATCCGCCTCAAGAAGGCCGGCTGGAAGCTGATGTACCACCCCGCCGTGGGCGTGAACCACCAGGAAAGCGGTAGCAGCCAGCTGATCCGGCCGCGCGCGATGATGGAAGGCTACCGTGGCACGCTGCTTTTGTGCCTAAAACATTATGGTAAACCGGTCTACGCGATCACCCGTTTTGCATTGCTCCTTGAAGTGCAGGCCAGACTGGCCTTCCTGGGGCTGCTACGGCTGTTAAAACCCCGTCATTCAGGGGTCGAAGGACGTTATGAAGCGTACGAAGCGATCCTCTCCGTCTTGAAGCGTGGGGTGAGTCCCTCGGTGCCGGACGAGATCGGCGCCAAGAGCGAAGGTTGATTGACGGGGGCGGCGCGGCGGCTTAGGATCAGCCCCGTGATGAAGCTCATCCCCCAAAACCCCACCTTCTTCGACCTGCTCGAAGCCTCCGCCCGGCGCGCGCTCGACGCGGCACGGCTCTTGGAGCGCCTGGTCAAGGAGGAGCCCGGCGTATGGGATAAGTTCGTGGAGATGCGCGCCCAGGGCCGCACCGACGAAGGCATCACGCACCAGCTGATCGACAAGCTGAACAAGACCTTCGTGACGCCGCTGGACCGCGAGGACATCCACGACCTGGCCTTCAAGCTCGACGCCGTCACCGGCGCCATCGTGGTGGCGGCCGATCGCGTGTCCGTGTACCACACCGGGCGCCGCGAGACCCAGGCCCCGGCCTTGCTTGCCTTGCTGGTCGCAGCCTGCGAGGAGGTCTGCACCGGCGTGGGGCGCATGCGCAAGCCCAAGGAGCTGAAGGAAGCCCTGGAGACCGCGCGCAAGATCCACCGCCTGGGCAACGACGCCGATCTCCGGTTGCATGCCGCCCTGGAAGCGCTCTTCGCCGAGCCGGTGCTCACGCCCGCCGACGTGCTCGAGACGATCAAGACCAAGGAAGTCTACGAGACGCTGAAGAAGGCCATCGACCGCTGCGAAGAGGTCGCCGACTTGATCCACGGCGTGGTCGTCAAGAATGCCTGAGGTCTCGCTCCTGTTGGCGGCCGTGATCGCCCTGGCGCTGGTCTTCACCTTTATCAACGGCTTCCACGACACCGCCAACGCCATCGCCTGCTCGGTTTCCACCAAGGTGCTGTCCCCGCGACAGGCGATCGCCCTGGCCGCCGTGATGAACTTCCTGGGCGCGATGTGGTCCACCAAGGTGGCCGCCACGATTGGCAAGGGCATCATCGACCCCCAGTTCGCCACCTCGCAGCTGGTGATCGCGGCGCTGGTCTCCGCGATCATCTGGAACCTGCTCACCTGGTACTACGCCCTGCCCTCCAGCTCCAGCCACGCGCTGATCGGCGGCGTGATGGGCGCGGGCGTGGCCGGGCACGGCACGGGGGTGCTGCGCCTGCACGCGATCGGCGAGATGCTGGAGTCGCTGGTGATCTCGCCCTTCATCGGCTTCTTCATCGGCATGGCGCTGGTGCTCGCCCTGTTCTACACCTTCCGGGAGTGGGCGCCGCGCCGCGTGCGCGAGATCTTCCGGCCCGCGCAGGTGCTGGCCGCCGCGCTGATCTCCTTCACGCACGGCGCCAACGACGCCCAGAAGAGCATGGGCATCATCCTGCTGGCCCTGATCGGCGGGCACATGCTGGCCGCCAACGCGGACGTGCCGCTGTGGGTCAAGATCACCTGCACCATCGCGATGGCCGCGGGCACGGCGGTGGGCGGCTGGAAGATCATCAAGACCATGGGCGGCAAGGTGGTGAAATTGCAGCCGTTGACCGGCTTCGCGGTGGACCTGACCTCCGCGGGCGTGATCCTGGCCGCCACGCAGTTCGGCCTGCCCGTGTCGACCACCCACGTGGTGGCGGGCTCGATCATGGGCGTGGGCTCGTCCAAGCGGCTGAGCGCCGTGCGCTGGGGCGTGGCGGGGAACATGCTGGTGGCCTGGGTGGTCACCATCCCGATCACCTTCGCCCTAGCCTGGGGTTTCTACCTCGGCCTTGATCTGGTGAATCACCACCAGCTGAACCGGGCGGCGGCGGGTGCGCTCGCCGAAGTAGCGCGATAGCGTCTCCACGATCTGACCCTTCAATTTCTCGGGGTCCTTGGTGCCGCGTGCCTTGGCGGCGTCGATCACCTCGACCACCCGGCGCTTGCCTTCGTCCAGGATCAGCTGGGAGTCCGCGGAGTCGATGAAGCCGCGCGTCACGATGTCCGGGCCCTGGAGCACGTCCAGGTTGCCGTCCACCGTCACGACGGTGGTCGCAACGCCGTCGCGTGCCAGCCGCTGCCGGTCCTTGAGGAGGGTCTGGCCCACGTCCCACAGCACGTTGCCGTCCACCAGCACCGGGCCGCCGGGCACGCGGTCCACGATCTTGATCGTCTCGCCGTCCAGCTCCACCACGTCGCCGTTCTGGCAGACCGCGATGTTGTCTTCCGGCACGCCCATCGAGCGGGCCAGGGCCGCATGCTTGGCCAGGTGCCGGCTCTCGCCGTGCATCGGGATGAAGAACTTCGGGCGGGTCATGGCGATCATCGCCTTGAGCTCTTCCTCGCTGCCATGCCCCGACACGTGCGTGCCTTGCTGCACGCTCTCGTAGAGCACGTTGGCACCCTTGTCCACCAGCGAGTTGATGATGCGCCCCACGGAACGCTCGTTGCCGGGGATGGGGATGGCGGAGATCAGCACGGTGTCGCCGGCCGTCACGCTCACGCCCTTGTATTCCATCGTGGCCAGGCGGGAAAGTGCCGCCATCGGCTCGCCTTGGCTGCCCGTCGCCAACATGACCACCTGCTCCGGCGGCATCTGCTCGACCTTGTCGACGTCCAGGATCAGGTCGTCGTCGTACTTGAGGTAGCCCAGGTCGTGGGCAATCTGGGTGACTTTCAGCATCGAGCGGCCCATCAGCGCGACCTTGCGGCCATGGCGGGCGGCGGCGTTCAGGATCTGCTGCACGCGGTGGATGTTGCTGGCGAAGGTCGTGATGATCAGCCGGCCCGGCGCCTGGGCGAAGGCCGCGTCGAGCGCCGGGGCCACGGCGGCTTCGGACGGCGTGAAGCCCTTCTTCGTGACGTTGGTGCTGTCCGACATCAGCAACAGCAACCCCTTCTCGCCCAGCTCCGTGAGCTTGAAGTAGTCCGTGGGGCGGTTGTCGATCGGGGTCGGGTCGAACTTGAAGTCGCCGGTGTAGAGCACGGTCCCGGTGGGGGTGTGCACGGCGATCGCCACCGCGTCCGCGATGGAATGGCAGACCTGGATGAACTCGATGTCCATGTCCCCGACGGTCACGCGGTCCCGCGCGTTCATGCAGTGCAGCGGCACCTTGACGTTGTGCTCCTGCAGCTTGCCCTGGATCAGCCCGATCGTCAGCGGCGTGGCATAGACCGGCACGGGGACGCGCTTGAGGAAGTACGGCAGCCCGCCGATGTGGTCCTCGTGGCCGTGGCTGATGAAGACGCCGCGCACGAGGTCCGCGTTTTCGACCAGGTACTTGTAGTCCGGCAGGACCAGGTCCACGCCGTACATCTCCTCGGTGGGGAAGGCGAAGCCGCAATCCAGCACGATGATGCCTTCCGGGCTCCGGACGCACCACATGTTCTTGCCGATCTCGCCGACGCCCCCGAGGGGGATGACCTGGATCACGCGTTCACCGGGCTCCTGGCGTCCAGGACGCGGTAAAGCGGCTCCAGCTCGGCCGTCGTCATCTCCACCAGCGGGAGGCGCACGCCCCCGACCGGGAAGCCCAATTTCGCCAGGGCGGCCTTGGTGGGCGCCGGGCTGGGTGCGCAGAAGAGCGCCTTGGAGAGCTCGTAGGTCGCCAGGTGCAGCCGCAGCGCCTCCGCGTGGTCGCCCCGCAGCCAGGCCTCGATCATGGCCTTCACTTCCAAGCCAGCCACATGCGACGTCACGCTGATCACGCCATAGCCGCCCGTAGCCAGGTATTGAAGCGTCAGTGGATCATCACCGCTGTAGATCAAGAAGTCAGACGGGCACTTCAACCTGAAAGCCGTCACCAAATCCAAGCTGCCCGAAGAGTCTTTGACCGCAATAATGTTGGGGACCTTGGCCAATTCGGCCATCAACGGGGCTTCAATGGTGACGCCGGTTCTGCCAGGGTGATTATACAAAATCACGGGCAGGCTGGTAGCGGCCGCCACCGCGCTGAAATGGGCCTTCAGGCCGGCCTGGTTGGGCTTGTTGTAATAGGGTGAAATGACCAGGATCCCGTCGACCCCTGCGGCTTCGGCGGCCTGAGTGAGGCTGATGGTTTCAGCCGTGGCGTAGGAGCCGGTGCCGGCAACCACCGAGGCCCGGTTGCCCACGGCGCGCTTGATCGTGCCGAACAGGGCGATCTTCTCGTCCTTGGTCAGGGTCGGGCTCTCGCCCGTGGTGCCGCTGACGACCAGGCCGTCGGAGCCCTCGGCCACCAGCTTCAGCGCCAGCTCCGCCGCGCGGGCGTGGTCGACCTGGCCCGCCGCATCGAACGGCGTGACCATGGCGGTAAGAACACGTCCCAAGCTCATAGCGCGACCTCCTGACGGGCCTTGAGGAGCCCCCGCGCGACGAGGGCCTCCGCGATTTGGATGGCGTTCAAGGCGGCGCCCTTGCGCAAGTTATCCGACACCAGCCAGAGGTTCAGCCCGTTCGGGTGACTCACGTCGCCGCGCAGCCGCCCCACGTAGGTGGGGTCGGAGCCGGCGCACTCCATCGGCCGCGGGTAGACGTTGTTGGCGGGATCGTCCATCAGCTCGATACCCTCGGCGTTCGCCAGCTGGGCGCGCGCGTCGGCCACGCTCACGGGCCGGTCGAACTCGATGTTCACCGCCTCGGAGTGGCAGATGTAGACGGGCACGCGCACCGCGGTCGCCGTGACGGCCAGGTCGGGCTCGTCCAGGATCTTGCGGCTCTCGTTCGTGACCTTCATCTCCTCCTTGGTGTAGCCGTTGTCGAGGAAGCTGTCGATCGCGGGGACCAGGTTGAAGGCGATGGGGTGCACGATGTGCTCGGGCTTGTGGGTCTCGCCGTTCAGGGCGGCACGGGTCTGCTCGCGCAGCTCCTCCATCGCCTCCTTGCCGGCGCCCGACACCGACTGGTAGGTGCTCACGACCACGCGGCGCAGCGGCGCCAGCTTGCGCAGCTCGTTCAAGACCATCACCAGCGGGGCCGTGCTGCAGTTGGGGTTGGCGATGATGCCCTTGTGCTGATCCAGGTGGTGGGCGTTGACCTCCGGGACGACCAGGGGCACGTCCGGGTGCATGCGGAAGAAGCTGGTGTTGTCGATGACGATGGCGCCCGCGGCCACGGCATGGGGCGCCAGCTTCTCGCTGACGGAGGCGCCGGCGGAGGCCAGCACGATGTCGATGCCGGCGAACGCCTCGGGCGTGGCCTCCTCGATGGGGTAGGTCTTGCCGTCAAAGGTCACGGACGTGCCGGCGGAGCGGCTGGAAGCCAGCAGCTTCAGCTCCTTGACGGGAAACTTGCGGGCTATCAGCGTCTTCAGCATCTCCTGGCCGACGACGCCGGTGGCACCTAATATCGCGACGTTGTACACGGTAGCACTCCTTACAGAACCTGTTCCAACCCAACGACCAATCCGGTGATGTCCATGAGCTTGCGGATGCCCAACAGCACGCCCGGCATGTAGCATTCGCGCGACAACGCGTCATGGCGGATCGTGAGGACCTGCCCCAGGCCGCCGAAGTACACCTCCTGGTGCGCCAGCATGCCGGGCAGCCGGACGCTGTGGATCCGGATGCCGTCGAGATCGGCACCCCGCGCGCCGGCCAGCTTCTCGACTTCGTCCGGGTGCGCCCGCTCGAACGTCGCGCGGGAAGCCAACATGGCTTCGGCCGTCTTCAACGCCGTGCCGGAAGGCGCGTCCAGCTTCTGGTGGTGGTGCTGCTCCATGATTTCGGCATGTTCGAAATACTTGGCGGCTTCGGCCGCGAAGCGGATCATCAGCAGGGCGCCGATCGCGAAGTTGGGGGCGACCAGCGTCCCCAGGCCGTGGGCAAGGCTTTCCCGTTGCAACAGTTCCAGGTCCGCCTTCGACATCCCGGTGCTCCCGATCAAGGGCCGGTAGCCCAGCTTCAAGGCTTCCAGCGCGTTGGCCATGACCACGTCCGGGTTGGTGAAGTCGACGAAGACCTCGCCGCGCGCGCAGTTCGCCAGCGTGGCCTCGACCGCGAGGCCCCGGCGCGGCAAGCCGGCGAGCTCGCCCACGTCGCGGCCGGCGTGGCGCGGGGAGACCGCGCCCACCAACTGGATGCCTTCGGCCCCGTCCAGCGCCTTGATGACCTCGCGGCCCATCTTACCGGCCGCACCGGCCAAGACCACCCGGATCATGAGACCCCCGACGAGCCCCAGCCGGTGGTGCGGCTGGTGGTGTCCACGGCCAGGACTTCCTCGAAGATGGGGTGGCTGTAGCGCTCGATGCAGAGCTGCGCGACGCGATCGCCCACCGCCACCGGGAAGTCCACGTCGGAGTGGTTGTAGAGCAGCACGCCGACCGGGTGGCGGTAGCCCTGGTCGATCAACCCGGCGCCGGCCTCGATGCCGTGCTTGAGGCTCAAGCCGGAGCGCGAGTGAATGCGCGCGCGGAAGCCGGCAGGCAGCTCCAGCACGAGCCCGGTCGCGATCAGCGCGCGCCCGCGAGCGGGGACCACGGCGGCCTCGGCGGCCGACAGGTCGGCGGCCACGTCCCCGGCTTGCATGATGCGGGGGAGCGTAGCGGTCGGCAGCACGCGCTGGGCAGGGATCGTGACATTGTCCATGATACGCTCGGGGACTGGCGATACGCCTCCAGTGTAACATAAGCGAGCGCCGAGCTAAGGGTCGGACGTCACCAAGTCGATTTCGGCAGCTTCCGGATCGGGCCGACCACGCTCATGGCGACCCGGTCGGGCGGGAACAGCTCCGCGCCCAGTTGCTGGAGGTCGCGCGGCGTGACGCGATCGATCGCCGCGAGGATCTCCTCCGGCGAGATGTGCCGCCCGTAGTACAGCTCGTTCTGGGCCATGCGGCTCATGCGGTGGCGCGGGACCTCCAGGGACAGCAACAAGCCGCCGCGCAGCTGGCGCTTGGCGTCCTGCAGTTCCTTCTCGCCGATGTCGCCGGCGCCCACCTTGGCCAGCTCCTCGTGCACCAGCTTCAACACCGTGGGCAGGTGCTTGGGGCTCATGCCGGCCGAAATGGCGAACATGCCGCCGGGGCGGTAGAGGCTCTCGTAGCTGGAAATCGAGTAAACCAGGCCGCGCTTCTCGCGCACCTCCTGGAACAACCGGCTGCTCATCCCCCCGCCCAGGATGCTGTTCAACAGCGCCAGGGCGAAGCGGCGCTCGTCCACGAGCGAGACGCCGGGCAGGCCCATGGCCAGGTGGACCTGCTCGATGTCGCGGTACTTCACCTTGGTGACGGCCTGGTGGGCGAGCGCGGGCCGCTCGACGGGCCGGCCCGGCTGGCTGAAGCCGGCGAAGGCCTTCTCCAGCTGCGCCGTCACGGCCTCGACGTCGACCTTGCCGACCAGCGCCACGACCAGCCGGTCGGGGGTGTAGAAGTCCCGCAGGAAGCCCGTCAGGGTCTCGCGGTCGAAGCTGCGCACGGTGGCCTTGGAGCCCGTGACCGGGCGTCCCAGCGGATGGTCCCGCCACATGGCGGCGGAGAGCAGCTCGTGGACCAGGTCATCGGGCGTATCGTCGTACATCTTGATCTCTTCGACGATCACCTCGCGCTCGCGCTTGACCTCCTTCGCGTCGATGCGCGAGTTCAGCAGCATGTCGGAGAGCACGTCGATGGCGAGCCCCACCTCTTCGGCCAGGACGCGGGCGTGGAAGCAGGTGTGCTCCTTGTCCGTGAAGGCGTTCAGGTTGCCGCCCGCGGCCTCCAGGCTTTGCGCGATGTCGAGCGCCGTGCGGCGCTCCGTGCCCTTGAAGAGCATGTGCTCGATGAAGTGGCAGATGCCGTTGGTCTCGGCACCCTCTTGCTCGGAGCCGGTGTCGATCCAGAAGCCGATGGCTGCCGAGTGGACGTGTTCCAGGCGCTCGATCAGCACCCGGACGCCGTTTGTCAACGAGATCTTCTGTTCCATTGGGACTCGTCAACAAAAAAGGGGCGCCCTCGCGGGCGCCCCCATTCTAGCTTACTTACTTCTTACCGAGGCTGGCCGCGG
>JAQBPE010000422.1 GCA_028287685.1 Cyanobacteria bacterium RYN_339
GCGCGGAGGTCGGCGTGCTGCCGCTGTCGATCGTGGTCTCGCCGCGCCTGGCCGGCCAGGGGCGCAGCTGGACCGTGCCGGCCGACCAGCACCCGCCCCTGGTGGCGGAGGCTGTTGCGCTCACGCCGGCCGGGCAGGCCTTCCTGGCCTACGCCACCGGACCGGCGGCGCGTGCGACCTGGCGGAAGTTCGGGTTCGAGCCCCTTTGATACACCCCGCGTTCGGCTTGTCGCTGGTCCTGGCGGCTATCACCACGGCCTTGCTGCTGGTGATCGGCGTGCCGCTGGCCTACATGTTGGCGTACGCCCGCGGGCCCTGGAAGCCCTGGGCGGAGGCCGCGGTGGCCCTGCCGATGGCGCTCCCGCCGACGGTCTTGGGGTTCTATCTACTCGGCGCGATGGGCCACCAGGGCTGGCTGGGCCACGTCTGGGAGGCGCTCTTCCACCGGCCGCTGGCCTTCACCTTCCCGGGCCTGGTGGTGGCCAGCGTGTGCTACAGCCTGCCCTTCGCGGTGCAGCCGGTGCAAGCCGCGTTTGCCGGGCTGGACCCGCGCTTGCGCGAAGTGGCCTGGACGCTGGGCGCCTCGCGCACCCGCACCTTCTGGCGCGTGATCGCGCCCAACTGCCTGCCCGGCCTGGTGGCCGGCGCCGTGCTGGCCTTCACGCACACCATGGGCGAGTTCGGCGTGGCGCTGATGGTGGGCGGCAACATCCCGGGCGAGACCCGCACGGTGGCGATCGCCCTTTACGACCTGGTGGAGGCCCTGGCCTACGCCGAGGCCGCGCGCCTGGCCCTGGTGCTGCTGGCGCTGTCGTACGCGGTCCTGGTGGGCCTGTTCCTTTACCAGCGCCGGGCGCTCGCAACATGGCAGCGAGCCTGAAGGCGGCCGTGGTCCGCCGGCTACCGGACCTCGCGCTGGACGTGGAGCTGGAGCTGCTGCCCGGCACGATCACGGCCCTGGTCGGCCCTTCCGGTGCGGGCAAGACCACGCTGCTGCGTTGCCTGGCCGGGCTGGAGCGGCTCGACGCGGGCGAGATCCGCTTCGGCGCGGAGGACTGGACCCACCTGCCTCCCCAGGCCCGCGGCCTGGGCATGGTCTTCCGCCCACCTTCGCTCTTCCCGCACCTGACGGCGCGCGCCAACGTGGCGTTCGGCGCGCGCGGGCCGGTGGACGACCTGCTCGCACGGCTGGAGTTGGAGGCCTTCGCGGACCGCTACCCGCGCCAGCTCTCGGCCGGCGAGCAGCAGCGCGTGGCGATCGCCCGCGCACTTGCCACCCGGCCGAGGCTGCTGCTGATGGACGAGCCCTTCACGGCCCTGGACGGCCCGCTGGAGCGCCGCCTGCACGAAGCCTTCCGGGCGATCGCCCATGAATTGGGCGCCCCCGTGTTGTTGGTCACGCATGACCTGGCGGAGGCCTGCTGGTTGGGCGACCGGCTGGGCGTGCTGGCCGCGGGCAAGCTGTTGCAAATCGGCCCGCCCGACGAGGTCGTGCAACGGCCGACCACGGCCGCCGCCGCGCGGCTGGTGGGCGTGACCAACCTATATCCGGGCGACGGGCGCAACGGGCACGTGGCGTGGGGACCGTACATGATCGAGGCGCCGGCCGCCCGGGCGGGCGCGCTCACGTGGGGCATCCGGCCGGAGCGCGTGGACGTGGCCGTGGTGGGCACGGGGAACCTGAACGAGCTGCCCGGCCTGGTCACGCGCCTGGCACCTTGGAGCGGCCAGGCAAGGCTCGCGATCGAGGTACCCCAGGCCGGCATGCTGGAAGCCCTGTTACCGCCTGCCCGGGTGGAAGCGCTGGGCCTGCGGGCCGGCGCGGAGGTGCGGGTGGGCCTGCCGCCGGCGCACGTGTTGGTGTTGCCTACCTGACCGCCGGGGGTAAAAGACCATGGAACCCTGCCCTGGAGGCCCGACCATGCAACGCCACCTCTGGACCGCCGCCGCTGCTGTCATGGCCTTCGCCCTGGCCGGCTGCCCTTCCAACAACCCGGCGGGCGGCACCAAGCCGACCGGCACCACCACCGCGGCCAAGACCGTGGCCCTGAGCGGCAGCGTGATCGCCCCCGCGGGCATCGTGGCGCAAGGTGCGGGCAACATCGTGGCGCAGGGCGGCGGCAACCTCGTGCCCAAGGGCGCCGGCATCGTGGCGCAGGGCGGCGGCAACATCGTCGCCCAGGGCGCCGGTAACATGAAGCTCCTGGCGGCAGGCGGCACCACCGCCCTGGCCGGGACCGTCGTCGTGCTGATCAACGCGTCCACGCTCAAGGAGGTCACGCGCACGAAGACAGACGCCAAGGGCGCCTACAGCTTCAGCAAGCTGGCGTCGGGCGGCAACTACCGCGTATTGGCGGCCGGCCTGAAGGGCGCCGACCCGGTCACGCTCTCGACGCTGGCCAAGGCGGGCGGCAAGCCGGCCGAAGTCAATTTAGCGACCACCTGCACGATGATGGCCTGCCTGATCAAGGCCAAGAACCAGATGAACGACATCGACGCCACCAAGTTCGCCAGCATGGTCGCGGGCTTCGACACGGCGATCAAGGACGTCGAGCCGCCCGACCTGTCCAAGCCGGGCAACCTGCCTCGCTGGCTGGGCTGCCACATGACGGCGGACCTGCGTGCGCAGATGGACGGCCTGGTTGCCAGCATGACCAAGCTGACGGACGCTGTGGCCGCGACGAGCGCCAGCGCCAACGCCGCCGGCAACATGACGAACCTGACGGACGCCATCAACGCGGCCACCCAGGCGGCCTCGCAGGCTGCCGGCGAGGCCGCCGCGGCAGCGTCGTTGGGCGCGGAGGCGGCCAAGACGGCCACGGAGGTCGCGGCGCAGGCCAAGGAGCTGGGCGACGCGATGGGCATCGGCGACATGGCAAAAGCAGCCGCCCAGTTGGACGGCTGCGACTAGGCGTTCCTTAGCCCTGGGAGAACTTGAACGTCGGGCTGGCGTTGACGTCGATGCCCTTGGCCGCGTTCGGGTCCGTGCCCGCGTCCGCGCGGATCGCCTGCACCGTCCAGCGGAAGATGATGCCGCGCGTGATCGTCGCCTTGGCGTCGGTCGGGAAGAGGTCGCCGAAGTTGTCGAACTTCAGCGGGCTGTTGTCGCCGAACTTGATGCTGGTGTCCTTCGTCAGCGCGTTGTAAACCGGGCTGTCGTTGTCGCCCCGCACCACCTTCACGTAGTACCAGGTGGCGCCCGTGACGGGCTTCCAGGTCAAGGTGGGGACGTCGCCGACTCCCAGGCTCGCGTTGTCGGCGGGCGCCGTCAGCTCGGGCTTGCCCACGGTCTGGGCCTGCACGGCCACCGACTTGTCGTCCGTGGTGGTGAGCTCCTTGTTCTCGCCGGAGAGCGCGCGTACCTTGAAGATGGCGGTCTGGTTGGCGCCCAGCGAGGTGTCGGTGTAGCTGGTGTCGCCGATGGTTGCCACGACCTTGGCCGGGTTCGTGCCGAACGTGCGGATCACCTCGTAGGTCTTGGCGCCGGGGGCGGTCGGCCAGCGCACGTAGGCCTTGGAGGACACCGTCTGAGTCTCCGGGTCCACCGTCGTCACGGCCAGCACGTTCAGGTTGAGCTTGCCGAAGCCGGCGGAAGCCAGCACGCCGTTCGCGGGGTTACAGCCGGTCAGCAGCACGAGCAGGGCGGGGAATAGGAAACGGGCGTTCATCGAGAGCTCCTCGCATAAAAAAGGTCGTCTGCCATGACAGACGACCCTTAGCTTACCTTCGTTCCCACGCAAGGGCCGTGATTTTAGACCATCATCTCCTTGAGCTTGGCCTCGTTCTTCAAGGTCAGGCGGTTCTTGTCGAGGTGGATGATGCCGCGGTCCTGGTAGTCCATCAGCACGCGCGTCAGCGTCTCGCGGCTGGTGCCCGCGAGCGACGCCAGCTCCTGGCGGGTCATGTTGTGCGTGAAGGTCAGGCCCTCCGGCGTGCGCTCGCCGTGGTCCTTGCCAAGCTCCAGCAGCAGCCGGGCCACGCGGCCCGGCGCGCTGAGGAAGGCCAGGCTTTCCACGTTGCGGTCGGCGGCGCGCAGGCGGTGCGACAGCGTCACCAGCAGCTTGAGCGTGAGGTCCGGGTTGGCGCGCAGCAATTCCATGAACTGGTCGCGTTGGATCGTGACCATCTGGACGTCTTCCACCGCGATCGCGCTGGCGCTGCGCGGCTGGCCGTCGATCAGCGACATCTCGCCGAAGAAGTCACCGTCTTGCAACACGCCCAGGATGTGCTCGCGGCCGTCGTCGGCGTTGACCACGATCTTCACCTTGCCGCTGACGATGATGTAGCAGCTGGTGCCCGGGTCGTCCTCATAGAAGATGACGTTGCCCTTGGTCACCGCGCGGTTCCGGCAGAGCTGGGCCAGTTGCTCGAGCTCGGCCACTTCGAGGTCGGCGAAGAGGGGCAGGTGCTGCAGGGAATGCTTGATGTCCAGCGCTCGCATGGGGCGGTCCTCCAGGGGGGGAATTGTACCACGCGCCGAGGTTTGGCCGGAGCGACCCCATCACATGGGGAACGCGGCTCCGGTCACATGCGCGGCCTGTTGCTAACCTGCCTCGCGTCCGCTCGAGGCGGCACGGGCAGCCAACTGGCGCCACAGCTCCCGATCGGCCTCGGAGATTTGCTCGGGGAGTTGCAAGCTGACCTTGATCAGCAAGACGCCCCGGGTGCCGCCCCTGAGCGCAGGCACGCCCTTGTTCTTCAGCCGGAAGACCTGGCCGCCCTGGGTGCCCGCGGGGATCTTCAGGCGGATTTCGCCCTCCAGCGTGGGCACGTTGATTTCGGTGCCGAACACCGCGTCGAAGACGGACACCGGCAGTTCCAGGTGCAAATCGTCGCCCTCGCGGGTGAACAGCGCGTGTGGGCGGACCGTCACCTTCACGAAGAGGTCACCTGGCGGGCTGCCGGGGTCGCCTTCCTGGACCATGCGGACCTTGGAGCCGGTGCTGACGCCCGGCGGGATGCTGACTTTCAGCTTCTTGGGCGGAGAGCCGGGCGGCGAGACGTGCAACATCACGCTGGTGCCGAGGATGGCCTCTTCCAGCGTGATCTGGACGTCCGTTTCGACGTCGGAGCCGCGGGCCGGGGCCTGCTGGCGCGAGCCGCGGGCCATGAAGTTGAGGATGTCGTCGAAGCCGCTGAAGCCGGGGCCCTGGTTGGGTTGTTGGGGGTGGCCGGGCTGGCGACCGAAGGGCGCGCCGCCGAAGTTGCCGCCCGCGAACGGGTTCAGCCGCATCATGTCGTATTCCTGGCGCTTGGACTCGTCGCCCACGGTCTCGTAGGCTTCGGAGATTTCCTTGAAGCGCGCCTCGGCCCCCTTGTCGTTGGGGTTCTGGTCCGGGTGGTACTTCCGCGCGAGCTTACGGTAGGCCTTCTTGATTTCGTCTTCAGAGGCCTTTTTGTCGACGCCGAGGATCTTGTAATAGTCCTTCAAACGCGCCTCCAAACCAAAAAAGGGTGGCCGGGCTCCCCCACAACACCCGCCGGCTGCCGCTTATCGTTGCTCCCTTCCGGGCCTAGCGAGGTTCACGGGCCGGCGCCGCATGGGACCCGGCCACCTTGCTCTAATTATAACATGATGCGGTTATAATGAGCCCGCAAGGGAGGTAGCGCAATGCAACGAGCCGTTTCATACCTGGTGGTGCTGGCAATAGGCCTCGCTGGAGGCAGCTATGCCCGTGCCCATGGGCCGTTGAGCAGCCGAGCGCACGCCGCGGAGCAGCCCGCCCTGGCCGCGAACCCCCAGGTGGTCGAGGCGATCGAAGCTGCCGCCAAGCCTCCCGCGCGCGCCGCCTCCCTGGGCACGCCGGGCCTGGTGGGCACGAACGTGATCGCGGACCTCGTCGAGCGGGCGGACCCCGCCGTCGTCAACATCGACACGATCGCCCGGGCGGAGCGCGACCCCTTCTTCGAGCAATTCGAAGACAGCCCGGGCGGCCCGAGCCAGGGCGAAGAGGAGCGCGGCGTCGGCAGCGGCTTCATCGTGGACCCGGGCGGCTTGATCGTGACCAACAACCACGTGGTGCGCGGCGCCACGGACATCAAGGTCACCACGGCCTCCGGCCAGTCCTACCGCGGCAAGGTCATCGGCGCCGACCCCATGAACGACCTGGCGCTGGTGCGGGTCAACGCGAAGGGCCTGCCCTTCCTGAAGTTCGCCGCCAGCACGGAGCACGTGCGCGTGGGCGATTGGGTGGTGGCCATCGGCAGCCCGCTGGGCCTGTCGCACACCGTATCCGTGGGCATCATCAGCGCCATGAACCGCGGCATCTCGCTCAACGAGCGCGTGAACTTCCTCCAGACCGACGCCGCGATCAACCCCGGCAACTCCGGCGGGCCGCTCCTGAACATCCAAGGCGAGGTGGTGGGCGTGAACACGGCGATCGCCGCGCGCGGCCAGGGCATCGGCTTCGCCATCCCATGCTGGACGGCCATGAACGTGATCGGCCAGTTGAAGGCCACGGGCCACGTCGAGCGCACCTGGCTGGGCGTCTCGATCCGCGGCCTCAACCGCGACGGCGGTGGCGTGATGGTGGTCGGCGTGGCCCAGGGCGGCCCGGCGGCTTCGGCCGGCCTGCGGCCCGGCGACGTGATCGTGGCCATCGACCAGCGCCCCGTGAAGACCGACCGCGACCTGCTTACCTACCTCAACGACAAGCGCAGCGGCACGCAAGTCCAGCTGACCGTGGAGCGGGAAGGCAAGCGCGCCGGGCTGGGCGTGACCCTGCAGGCGGCGCCCACGATGCAAAAGAAGTAGCAAAACGCACAAAGGACCTGGTTGATCAGGCCAGGGCGCGGGGCGTGGGCTCGGTTATCATGGCAAACGATCGAACCCCGCGTTGTAGAAGGAAATCCGGCATGGCACGCAAAGGCATCGTACTGGCTGGTGGCTCCGGCACCCGGCTGCACCCCATCACCATCTCCGTGAGCAAGCAGCTGCTGCCTGTTTACGACAAGCCGATGATCTACTACCCGCTGTCCACCTTGATGCTGGCGGGCATCCGCGAGGTCCTGGTGATCAGCACCCCGCGCGACAGCCAGGCCTTCCAGGACCTGCTCGGCGACGGCTCGAAGTGGGGCATGGACATCCAGTACGCCGTGCAGCCCAGCCCGGATGGCCTCGCGCAGGCCTTCATCATCGGCGAGGACTTCGTGGGCTCCGACCCCGTCGCGCTGGTGTTGGGCGACAACATCTTCTACGGCGACGGCCTGTCCACCACCTTGCAGCAGGCCGCCGAGCGCTCCAGCG
>JAQBPE010000429.1 GCA_028287685.1 Cyanobacteria bacterium RYN_339
GCCGGTCTGGGTGATCCCGCTGAAGCAAGAGCGCCTGAGCCTCGACGTGGGACGCAACGAGGTGGAGGGCTTCTACGTCCGCTTCCCGTACGACTACTCGCTGCCGTCGCTGGTGAACGGCTACCTGACCAACAACGGGCGCCTGCAGGCCAACTACTTCGAGAAGAAGGGGCCGGCGGTGGGCATCGAGAACACGACCCACTGGGGCTATTACGCCACCACCTACGGGTTCCTGTATGGCCTGATCACCCCGGACCGCAGCAACTTGCTGCCCGTCAACGACGCGCGGCTACCCGACAGGCCGGCCTCGGAGTTACAAGCGTTGCAAGACAAGGAAGTGAAGCTGGGCAACGCCCTCTTCGGTCTGAACGGCCTGCCCTTCCAGGACCACCAGTGGGGCCTGGAGCACCGCCAGCACATCTGGGGCGACCTGGAGGCGGGCGGCCGCTTCGAGGACCACAATATCTACGACCCGCTGACGCCCAACTACCGCAACAACCGCCACATCACGCGCTTCGACGTGAAGGATCAGGTCCCCACCTGGGGCAACCTGAGCCTCAGCGCGGGGTACGACGCCACGGAGCAGCGCGGCACCCAGACCCGCACGGCCGACAGCATCGCGTCTACCCTCTCGCAGAGCGCGTCGCAGCGCGTGAACGGCAACGCCAGCGGCAAGCTCGGCAACACCAATATGCGCGTGAGCTCCGACCTGAGCCGCCAGCACTCCAGCTCGATCTCCCTGAAGCCCAACGGGACAGACGGCAAGCCGGATCCGGCCAACCCGGTCCTGGACACCCAGGACGCCGGCGGCAACGTCAACATCACCACCAACTTCAACGCCAGCAGCGAGTGGCCCGCCGGGATCAACTCCAACGTGACGGTGCCCTACCGCATCGACTTCCGCGAGACGCCCGCTCCCTCGCCGTTGCCGTCCGGGGCTCCAGCGCCGGCCCCCTCGCCCAAAGACACGCCAACCCCCTGGAACCAGAACATCGAGCCCACGCTCGACGTGACCGACCGCATCCAGGGCGTGGGCACGCTGTCGCTGCAAGCCTCCAAGTTCTTCGACCTCACGCAGCAAGTGGCCAGCTCGCCGGTTCCTATCGCCCAGCAAATCGCCAACGTCAAGAACCAGGGGCGCTTCGACCGCCTCCCCGAAATCACGCTGACCTCCGAGCCCTTCCTGGCGAACTATCAGCCCTTCACGCTGAAGCTGGGCTACGGGCGCTTCTTCGAGTACTCGAGCTTCAACAAGAAGTGGTTGCCGGAGGGCTTCACCGGCACGCTGGACCGCTACTTCCCCGGCCCCTACATCAACCGCCTGAATCCGGAAGCCACGCTCTCCAGCAAGGGCCAGGACATCGGCTTCAAGAGCAGCCTGGACTTCGGCGGCTCGGGCTACCGCCAGTTCTTCTACAGCACCAACGACGCACAGTACTCGATCGACGAACGCCTGCGCCTTAGCACGAACTGGACCGAGAAGATCCAGACTAACCTGAGCTACACCAACAACCTCACTCCCGACCCCAAGGACTACGACGGTGGCGGGCTCAATACGCCAACCAACAGCTCGCCCTTCAACCAGGACAAACTCTCGCTCTACAAGCAGACCCACCTGACGGCGGACTTCAACGTCCGCAACGACCCCTACCTCACTTACGCCCTGCGCGGCGGCTACGACTACCAGAACAAGCAGTACGACAACCTCTCGAGCGAGGTCGGCTTGCGCTCCGCCTTGCCCTGGCTCGGCATGCCAGTCGGCCTGACGCTGAACGGCCAGTTCCAGCCGGAGAAGGTCACGCCGGCGCGCATCGCGGAATTGAAGGACCCCAACCTCCAGGAAGGCGGCTTGCGCTTCGAATCGAAGACCTTTGACATCCGCTACCTGCCCAAGTTCCCGACGTACGGCCTGGCGGGCACCTGGTTGCCCGTGACAGGCACCTTCACGCTGCGGTCCACGCCAGACATCTTCGGCGGAGCCTTCGGCTCCGACTCGATCCTGCCGGGTTGGCAGCTGGACAACCAGATGTCGTACGACTTCGAGAAAGGGCAGTGGCAAACGTTGGTGAACCGTGTTTACTTCACCTTCGGCCACGACTGGCACGACCACCTCGAGCTAATGTTGGGCGGCTACTATGACCCCAACCCGCTCGACCGCGGCTACAAGTTCACGACGTTGGGCTTGTCCAAAGACCTGCACGATTTCATCCTGAGCTTCCAGTACGACCGGCTGTCCAGCTTCTACTCGATATCGCTGACGATGGTGGCCTTCCCGTCCAAGCCGCTCAACTTCACCAGTAACAGCTTCAATCGCAACGCCCAGCCCGGTGGTTCGAATGGTATTCCCGGCTTGAGCGGCTTCTGATGAGGGTTCCAGCAATGGCGTTCAAGAAATCGGTACTGGCAGCAACCCTGCTCGCCCAGAGTTGCGCCTACAACGCCACGGGTGTCGCCCCACCGCGCACGCTGATTTTCGAGTTCACGATCGAGGGCGATCAATTCGTCCAATCGCCCAACGTTGCCTACTACCTCGTCATCGACGGTGACGGCGACCCCGCCACCGGGCCGCAAGCCAATGGCGGCGTTCCCATTACATTCCCCTACCCTGACCCACGCAGCTACCTGCCCTTCATCTTCGACCAGTCGGACGACTACAAGTTGGACCGCCAAAGCAATATCCCTGCACCTATCTCCACTTGGTCAACCTTCTTCGCGTTGTACCAATTCAATGGCGCAATGGTGATGTATCAGGGCCGTAGGAACGAGGACGGAAAGACCGTCAACGAGCAATTTCGCCAGCTCCAGAATGGCCGTGAATGGGGCATCCAGGGCAAGACCGTGCAGATCACGGTGCCTTTCACGCAGATCCTGGGCACGGGCGCAGGCACGGACGACGCGAACCTCAAGATCCCGCCGCAGTTGGAGGCCAACCTGATCGTGGCGAATCGGGGGCAGGCGCGCACGGCGTATGACCTGGTGATGGAACGCTGGGGCCAGGTGCCGAACGTCTACTTCACGATTCCGACCGGGAAGGTCGACCAGACCGTTTTCGACACCATCAGCGGCGTACCGGCAGACCTGGCACGCAACGTGCCCCAGGGCATCGATCCGCGCAACGTGAACCTGATTACCTACCGCTACCGCATCGTGACGGGGCAGTAAACAATTCGAGGATGCGTATCCATCCGATCGTCGGCCCGGCGAGATTTTTGCGCGCCCTTGGACCGTGGCTTCTAACGCTGCATCTTGTTGGCTGTCCAGGACCAGGCTCCGAGCGGCCAGCCTCCTTTTCGCTTGTTGGCATTCAGACGGAAATTATCAGCAGTGGAGGTCTCAGGTTAAAGATCGACGCCGGAGGTATTTCTCCGAACACGTCGGCCTTTCACGTCTCGATTCTAAGAAATGGCTCGGTTGTTAGTGAGAAGACGGCTCCATGGAGTGCAGGAATGGACTTTCAAACGGAATTGCTAATCAATGGTTCAAATGTGTTGCAGAGTGACGACCTCAAAATCGTTGCGGTCAACAACTTTGGCCACGAAACGAATTCTTATTTATTTCCAGTGTCAGAGCATTCTACACAACCGTTGGGAGGCTGACGACGCTACCGACGCACTTAAGGTGACCGCTCGGGCTCAGCCCGGGCGCATCTCTCCGGCGCAGGGCACTACGCCGTCCGGGCCGCCGCCGTTGAAGTAGAAGCGGTAGTTGCCGTTCTGCACCTCCGGCGCCCAGAAGATCGGCTGGTCCGGCAGGGGCGGGACCGCCGTGGTGACGGCGGAGGCACCGCCGTCGTCCAGGGCCACCACCGCGAGCGTGCCGGCTTGGGCGGGGACCTCGACGCCCACGGGCTTGAGCGTGGCAAGCAGGAAGCGGCGATCTGGGGAGATGGCGGCCAGGCGCGGCTCGGCCTCGCGCATAGTCTCCGGCAGCGTGGTGTGGACGGTCTTGATGGCCTGGTAGGCCTGGTGTTCGTCTAGGCGGTAAATGGTCAGGTCCCAACTGCCTAGCTTGCGCATGTCCCAGCCGGCCAGCATGGTCATGCCGCTCTCCGTGGCCAGTGGCAGCAGACGGCCGTGGGAGGGCAGCTGCAGTGCCTTGGGCTGGTGGGTGGCCACGTCCATCAGCCACCAGTGGGCGGCCTGCCCGGGTTGAACTTCCTCGCTCATGAGCAGCTGCTGGTCCCCGGCCCAGCCGATCACGCCCGGCAGGCCGTAGGTAGCGTTGCGGGCCACCAGGTCGTGGCTGACGGTCTTGGTCTCGAGGTCAACCAAGCAGCGCTCGCGCGGGCCGCCTTGCCCGCCGCCCATTTCCGTCCAGAGGAAGCGACCGGTAGGCGAGAGCGAGGCGCGCTCGACCTCGCGGCTGACCAGGCCGCAGCTGGAAGACATGTCAAAGTCCTTGAAGTCCATAGGAGTCTTGTAGTCCATGCGCTCCGGCACGCTCAAGTACAGCCCGCCGCCGAAGCTGGAGAGCATCTTCCCGCGCCCGTTGAACTGGAGCGCCACGCCACGGCTGGGCCCGGGCATGTGGGCGGCCGTCGCGACGACTTCGCTGGTGTGGCGCAGGGGGTTGAGCGGCTCGTCCAGGAGGACGAAGACCAGCAACCCGGCCAACAGCACGGCGGCCGCGGCCGCGGCGGGGCGGCGCCAGCCGAGGCGGCGGCGGGGCGGCAGCAGGTCGCCGGTCTCGGGGCCGAGGTCGATGTCGTCGTAGTCGGGAACGTCGAGGTCGAGGGCGTCGACGGCCGGGGGCGGCGCGGTGGCGATCGGCAGCTCGGCGAAGGTGGGGAAGGGCTCGAAGACGGGTTCGGGCGGGGCTTCCTCGACGATTGGCGCCTCGAATGCGGGCACCTCCGGCACCAAGGCTTCCATCACCGGTGCCTCGACCTCGGGTACCACCTCGGGCGCTTCGACGACTGCGGGCGGCTCATCGACGACGGGATCGGGCGCCGCAATGACGGGCTCGGGCTCCGCGACCGGCGGCTCCGGCACAAAGACCGGCGGCGGCGCGAAGGCGGCCTCCGGATAGACGTGCTGCGGCGGGGCGAACGTGGGCAGCTCCACCACGGGGGCCGCGGGCGGCTGGAAGGTAGGCTCGGGCTCCGGCGGCAGGCGGCGCGTGCGGCCGTCCAGCGCCGCGAAGAGCGGCATGATGTGCGGCGCCACATGCGGGTCCTGGCGTGGGCGCGCGGTGGGCGCGGGCACGCCCAGGTTCTTGAGCAGCTGGAAGCCGTCCGGGCTCAGGTGCAGCAGCCCCTCGCCGCTGGTGATGAAGCCCAGGTGCGACAACAGGTCGATGGCATGGTCGACCTCGCCCTGGGGGAAGGCGCGGCCATAGAGGCGGGTGAGCAGGCGGCGCGAGACCGGGCGGCGCACGGCCACCAGGATGCCGGCGGCCAGCACCAGGCGGTCCGGCGTGAGGCGGCGGGGCGCGACCCAGGCCGTGACGGCCTGGCCCAGGCTCAGCGGGCCGTTGACCAGCGGACCGAGCGGGGCCTTGATGCCCTGGCGGGCCAGCCCGGCCGCGAAGGCGGCCTGCACGCCGCCCCAGAGTCCATAGAAGGCCAGGAAAGGCGCGGCAGCGCCTCCCGTTGCGACCGTCCAGGCGGCCAGGCCCGCGGCGCCGACGGCCCCGTAGACGGCGCCGCCGATGAGGCCCTCGCGGGTGCGCGAGCGCAGCTCTTGCTTGCGCGTGACCACCAGGCCCTGCACCAGCGTGCGGGCCAATTGGCGGCGGGCCTGGGGCGAGAGCACCAGGAGGGGGTGGCGGGTGGAGGGGTTCAAGAGTCCCTCCAGCGCAGCAGGCCGGGGTCGGCATGCTTGAGGTGCGGCTTGAATTTCTTGGCGATCGCCCCCCACAGCGGCACGCCCCGCACGGCCGGCGCCACGTCCAGGTAGGTGCGCCAGGCGGCCTGCTCCTCCCAGGTGGGGTTGCGGTCCAGCGTGAAGGCGTAGAAGTGCTCGATCGCCTCCTGGGCGAAGCGCACCTCGCCGCCGGCCATGCGGTGTTCACGCAAGAAGGCGGTGAAGCCGGGCAACTCGTCGGGGGTGGCGTCGAGCAGGCGCGCGGGCTGGAGGTACTTCTGCCAGAGGCGGATGAAGACGAGGTGGCCTTCCACTTGGCGGTCGGTGAGGCCGAGATCCAGCAGCTCCTGCAGGAACTGGTCGAGCAGCGAGCGAGGGACAGGGTTCAAGGAAGGGATGCTGGCGCCCTCGGACATGTCCCCATTGTACCCTTTGACACGTGGGCGATCCGTGAGGTTAACATGGTGTGCCCCCCTTTCCGCTCGATGAGGAGCCGAAACCATGACCGCTGCTAGCCTGAGTTGGCGTGATCTCCTGAACCAGGTCGCCAAAATGACCTGCGAAGAGCTCACGGAAGACGCCCTCCACGGCCTGGTGAAGCGGCTCACGATCGACTCTGCGCTGCTCGCTCCCTACATCCAGTTCACGCAGGGCGGCTACGCCCGCAACGTGCTATTCCGCGACAAGAAGTTCGAGGCGATCTGCCTGTGCTGGGAGGCCGGCCAGTACACGGCCGTGCACAACCATGGCGGCTCCTTCGGCGTGGTCTACGTCTACGAGGGCTCTCTGGACGTCGTGACCTACGGCCGCGTGGACGACCGCGCGACGCCGGGCAAGGCCGAGCTCGCCAACTCCGGCGAGTACACGATCCCCGCCGGCGGCCTGCTGCTGGACCGCCGCCCCTCGATCCACAAGTTGGGCAACCCGATCGGGGCCCCGCGCCGCGCGGTCTCGCTGCACTTCTACGCCGGACCGCTCGACGTGATGGAGATATTTGACCCGGAGACCAGCCAGGTCTGGGAGAAGCCCATGAAGGGCGAGCCCATGATCTACGTCGAGCCCGAGGCCCACGTCATGGCTGCTATGATCTAGGCATGTCCGTCTCTGCCCCCCTGCGTGCCTGGCCCGACCTCAAGGAGGTCGCGCGGCGGCATGCCGAGCGGGTGGGACGCCCCGTGTGGGAGACCTGGCTGCTGGAGCCGGGGCTACACGCGCTGATGTTCTACCGGGTGGCCAACTGGTGCTTCCGGCGCGGTTGGGTCTTCCCGGCGCGCTGCTTCGGGGCCTGGGGGCGGCGCAGTGGCTGCGATCTGAGCCCGGCGGCGCGCATCGGGCGGAACTTCATGATCCTGCAGGCCACCGGCGTGGTGGTCGGCCCGACCTCGGTGATCGGGGATGACTGCGTCCTGGAGCCCGGCGCGATGTTGCTGGGCGCCGGGCTGGCGCTGCCTTCCGGCGATGCGCCCCTGGACGCCTATGGGACGGCCCGCACGCATCCACAGCTGGGCAACGCCGTGCTGGTCGAGGCCGGCGCCACGATCGTGGGCGACGTGTTCATCGGCAACGACGTGCGGGTCTTCGCCGGGGCCGTCGTCAGCCGGGACATCCCGGACGGCGGCATCGCGGTGGGCGTTCCCGGCCGGGTGCTGGCACGGTCACAAGCCAGGCCGGACCCCGATGCGCGGGCGGCACAGGCGCTGGCGGAGCGCGTCTACCACCTGGAGGAGCAGCTGCAGATCCTGGCCTTCAAACAGCAAGGCGGGCTGCCGCGTGCACGACAGCCCGACCAGTACGGCCCGTTGAAGGCCGTGGAAGATTTGATAGACGGCGCCGGGATCTAACGCGCGGGGCGCTGGGCTCCTACGGCGGAACGCCGGGACGCGGTCTTCATGGACCATTGCAGGAGGCGCATGTCGGCGGCCTTCAAGTCACGCGGCAGGGCCTTGGCGGGCTGCTTGGCGAACAGGTTCGGGAACATCTCTTCCGGCGAGCGCTTGGTGGACATGCAGTGCTCCTCTCTACGGGATCGTTATGGCCGCCGATCGCCTTTCGCCTGCGTTGTTTATAGAAAGCTTGGGATAGGCTTAACCATTCGTTTAGCCTACTTGTCGCGGCTCTTCCCCCGGAAGCCTTGTCGCGCGGGACTTCGCCACCATCCCACGGTAGCTCGCCAACTCCTGCTGCACCCAGGTCTCCGAGGTCGCCAGCTCGCGTGCCATCGCCCGCGCGGAGTCTTCCGCGAAGTCCAGGCCCTGGTTGGCGTCCAGGAGGTACAGGCGGGTGCGGCGGGCCAGGAAGTCGGCCAGCGTGACGGCCGCCTCGTGCCGCACGGCGTACGCGGCTTCGACCAGGTAGTTGCCCAACGTGCCGATCGAGCGCGTCAGGTCTGGGGTCAGCATGGCCTTCACGGTGGGCCAGTGGCTGCCATGGCGAGCGGCCAGCGCGCGCACCAGCGTGGGGTCTAGCTCCGGTGAGCCCTTCACGGCGGCGTCGACGTAAGCGTCCAGGTCGTCCAGCTCGCTGCCCGACAGGATCGCATGCTCGATGCGGGTGGGGCCGGCCGGCACGCCCAGGGCCTCGATCACGGCGTCTACGGCCTGGCGGGCCATGGTGCGGTAGCCGGTCAGCTTGCCGCCGGCGATCGTGATCAGCCCGGAGGTGGAGCGGAAGATCTCGTGCTCGCGCGAGATGTTGCCCTCGGAAACGCCCGCTTCGGGCGGCGCGATCAGCGGGCGCCAGCCGGCAAAGGCGCTGATGACGTCGGTGGGTTGCAGCTTCACCGTGAAGCTGGCGTTCACCGCGTCGAGCAGGTAGCGCACCTCCTCCGGCGAGGCCTCGACGTCATGGTCGAGGTAACTGTCGTCGCCGGCCGGGCCATGGTGGTCCGTGTCCGTGGTGCCGATCAGCGTGCGGCCCTGCCAGGGCACCACGAACAAGATGCGCCCGTCTTTCAAGGGGGAACGCATGACCACGGCGTGGTCGGAGACGAACGTCTCCGTGATGACGTGCACCCCCTTGGTGGGCCGCAGGCGGGGCCGCGCGGCGGGGTCGTCCAGCCGGCACAGGCCGTCCGCCCAGGGGCCGCAGGCGTTGAAGACGATCTTTGCGCCCAGGTCGAAGGTCTCGCCGGAGAGCGCGTCACGGGCACGCACGCCGGTGATGTGGCCGCTCGTGTCCTTGGTGAAGGCCTCCACGCCGACGTGGTTGAGGGCGATCGCCCCAGCCGCCGCCGCGCTCTTGAGCGTTTCGATCACCAGCCGGGCGTCCTCCGTCAGGCCGTCGGTGTAGCGGTAGGCGCCCAGCAGCCCTTCGCCGCTCAGGCTGGGCTCGGCGGCCACGGCCTTGGCGGGCTTCAGGTGGTCATGCCAGATGGGGCGCTTGTTGGAGAGGGTGGCGAGCATGTCGTAGACGAACAGGCCCAACCCCACCTTCCAGCCCTTGTCGCGGCCGCCCTTGAACATGGGGAACAGGAAGGGCAGGCGCTTGGCGACATGCGGCGCGTCGTGGAACAGCCGGTTGCGCTCCGCCAGGGACTCGAAGACCAGGTGGAACTCGAACTGCTCGAGGTAGCGCAGGCCGCCGTGCAACAGCTTGGAGCTCTTGGAGCTGGTGCCGGAGGCGAAGTCGTGCTTCTCCAGCACGGCCACGCGCAGCCCCCGCAGTGCGGCCTCCCAGGCGATCCCGGCGCCCACGACGCCGCCGCCCACGACGAGCAGGTCGGGCGGGGAGTCCAGGAGGGCGGCCAACTGGCCGCGGCGATCGGGGTTCATAACAGCCATGGTACACCAGGGCGCAAGTGGCGTCCCTGTTAGATGTCACGAACCGATGATGCGTCCTGGCCCCATGATGTCGTCCGGATCGGCGGCGGCTTTCACGCCCTTGATCCAGGCCAGGCCTTGATCGCCCAGCACCTCGCGGGCCCAGGGCGCGTGGTCGATGCCCACGCCGTGGTGGTGGCTGAGCGAGCCGCCCGCGGCCAGCAAGGCGTCCGTGGCCGCGCGCTTGTAGCGGGCCCATTGTTCCAATTCCTGGCCCAACTGCTGCCGCGCGGCGAAGGTGAAGTACAGCGAGGCGCCGGCGGCATAAGGGTGCGAGACGTGGCAGAACACCAGCGGGTCCAGGCCGTCGGCCGAAATAGCGCCTTCCAGCGCCTTGATCACGGCCTCGTAAATGGCCGGCACGTTGGCCCAGAGGCCGCTCGTTTCCAGCGTATCCACCATCACGCCGCGATCCAGCATCGTGTCGCGCAGGTAGGGCAGGTCGAAGCGCGAGGCGTACCAGCGGTCGGCGATGGCGTGGCCCAGCGAGACGCCGCGCTGCAGCTCGCAGAGCGAGACGCACCAGTCGCGGTCCTGGTCCACCTGCTCGGGGTCGCCCTCGAAGCCCATGATCAGCAGGCAGGCGTCTTCCATGTGAACGTCGCGCATGCGGGAAAGGTACCAGCCGAAGGCCTTCTGGCCCCACGCCTTCCAGGCCGACGGCTTGGAGGCCTCGCGCAGCTTGAACAGCGCGCGCGTCTCCGCCTGGTCGGAGAGCCGCAGCGTGGCCGGGCGGCGGTCGGACTGCATGATGGCGCGCAGGGCCGCTTGCCCCTGGGCCCAACCGGGGAAGACCAGCGCGCGGTAGTCCTGGCGCGGCGGCCTGGCGTGGACCTTGAAGGTGACACGCGTGATCACGCCCAGCAGGCCCTCGGAGCCGATGGCCACCTGGTTGAGGTCCGGCCCCTGCGACGCGGCCGGCACCGGGCGGGTCTCCAGCACGCCAGCCGGTGTGAGGATGCGCAGGCCCACGACCATGCTCTCGATCTTGCCGTAGCGCGTGGATTGTTGCCCCGCGGAGCGCGTGGCCACCCAGCCGCCCAGGGTCGAGTACTCGAACGACTGCGGGTAGTGGCCCAAGGTGACGCCCTGCGCCTGCAACAGCTCTTCCAGCCGCGGGCCCATGATGCCGGCTTCGGCGGTGGCGGTCATGCTGACGGGGTCGACCTCGATCAGCGCCGACATCCGCGCCAGGTCCAGGCTGACGAAGGGTCGCTCGGCCCGGTCCGCCGGCATCTCCAGCCCGCCCACCACGGACGTGCCGCCGCCGAAGGGGATCACGGCGAAGCCATGGCGCGCGGCGAGGGCCAGCACGGCCTCGACCTGCGCCTCGTTGGTGGGGAACACGACCGCGTCGGGCGGGTTGGGCACGTGCCCGGCGCGCACGCGCACGAGGTCGCGGTAGCTCTTGCCGTAGGCGTGCGAAATGCGGTCCTGGCCCCGGGTCGAGCAGCCGACCTCCGTCAGCGCCTCCAGCACCGCCGCGTCCAGGCGCGAGGACGGCAGCTGGATGTCGTCCAACGCGACCGGGCTGCGTTGGACCTCATCGCGCACGCCCAGCTTGGCCTGCAGATACGGCCAGGCCGCGGGCCGGTGCGTCAGGTCATAGGTCTTGTCCGGGTCGCCCCAGCCCCACCACTTCACTGCCATGCAAAGCGCCCTCCTGCTGCATTAGATCGGTTGCGCGCGCCGGATAGGGCGTGAGGTGCGCCACCGCGTCGATCGATGATTGTCCTGCCAATAGACTCGCGCACTAGCGCTCCATCAGCGCGGTCAGCGCTTCTTGGGCCGCGGTTGCGACCTCGACGTCGGCATCGAAGAGCAGCTCCTCGATGGGCTTTTGGGCGCGGCGATCGCCCAGCAGGCCCAGGCCGCGTACGGCCGATTGGCGCACCCAGGCGGCAGGGTCCTTGAGGGCCATGATCAGCCACTTGAAGGCGCGGCGATCGCCCAGGCGCCCCAGCGCATAGGCCGCGGCGCCGCGCACC
>JAQBPE010000434.1 GCA_028287685.1 Cyanobacteria bacterium RYN_339
CAACCACGGCGTCAGCCTGTTCGGCGTCCGCGACCGTCAGGCGCCAGTGTCTCGGCAAGTGGCTTGGCCCGCCATCGTCACGCGAGACGATCAAGCCATGCAGAAGTAACATTATAGCAATGTTGTAGGCGGACCCATTGCTGTACGAAGCACCCCCCATGCCTCCCCGCTAAGCAGCCACCCGCTCCCCAACCGACCTGGAGCCAGGAGCCCAGAGCCCCCAACCGAGCCGCCCCGCAGGGGTCGAGCAAAGCGAGAGCGTTGACCTGTATGGTAGACCCTAAAGACAGACGGGGCGGACGTTAGCCGGCTACCAGCCGCCCCATCGCCACTCGCCCCGTCGCCCCACGGCAAAACCCACCATGCAGGTCAATGCCGGCGGCCCACCAAAAACCCCAGCTAGCGCGGCCGCAGCGTCACGCCGCTCTCCGCCAACTGGGCGTTCCACCCCTGCAACGGATGCGCGGACAGCTGCCACCAGGGGTGCTTGCGCAACGGCAAGGAAATCGCCGGCATCCCATTGCCCGGGTCCACTTCCAGGCTGTAGGGCAGCTCGCGGAACAAGTGCTTGGCCTCGTTGAAACCCACCAGCACCTTCTGGTAGCGCCCGGCGTCCACCTTGCCGCCGGTGGTGCTGGCATCCAGCCCGTCCAGCAGGCTGGTCAGGATCTCGTTCTCGGCGTCTTGCAACAAGGTCGGGTGGCCCGAGCGGGCGGCCTGGAAGAGGTCGCCGATGCCGCGGCGCATGGCGTCCAAGTCGCCGTCCACACGCGCGTCATCGTCCGCGGCCAGGGCGGGCAAGGGCGCGGCGAAGGCCACCAGGGCCAGGCACAGCAGCAGATGTCTCAAGAGCCCGACCCTCCCATGTCCCGGCGTAGCTTGCGGTACGCCTCCAAACTGTCTTCCAACTTGCTTCCGCGCGAGATCGGCGTGTCTTCGATCTCCGCCAGGCGCGACTTCAGGTGGTGCTCCAGGCCCTTGGGCTTGCCGGGCTCCTCGGCGACCGGCTGGGCCGCCGGCACCTTGCCGGTGCGCGTGAACTTGTCCGAAATCTTGCGGCCACCCAGGTGGTCGGGCAACTCCAGCACGCGCTCCACTTCCGCGGACTCGCTGCCCTTGGGGCGCCGCGTGAAGTTGGCGATATCCTTGGTTTCCTTCAGGCGGTCCGCCAGGTGGCTTTCCAACTCATCATCGGCCATAAATCAAGTATACCCGAGGCCGTAGATCTCCAGGAAGCGAGCCACCCGCGCGTCCAAGGTGGGCAACGGCGCCACCTCCGCGCAAATCCAGTCCGGCTTGTAGTTGCGGCACACCGCCGGACGGTCTTCGTAGATCGTGCAAAGGTGGTCGGGACCCAGGTTCTTGCAGGGCACGCCCAGCGGCTTGTTCAGCGTGGAGATGTCGGGCGCCGCGCAACACGCGCCGCAGGCCACGCACTCGTAAACCGGGGCGGCCGTGGTCACTGGATCACGTCCATCGAGGGCTCCGCCTCCGGCTCCGGCGTGGCCGGGCGCGCGGTGGGGAAGGAGCGCTTGATGGGCGGAACCGGGCGGGCGGTGGGGATCTTGGTGCCGACGTCCTCCGGGCTGGGCTCGATCTGGATCGGCTCGTCCAGCGGGTGGCCTTCCAGGCCGTCCGCGGAGGGCACGGGCAGGGCCGGCGAGGCGGATTCGGTCGGCGCGTCCGGGCTGGCGTCGGGGTTCACGGGCGTCTTGCCGCCGGTGCCGGATTCCTGGCCGGAGCTGAGGTGGCTGCCCACGCCGCTGCCGCTGGTCTTGAGGTCGCGCACGGGCAGCCCGGCGTGGGCCACCTTCATGAACTGCGCCCACAAGGGCGCCGCCAGGGCGCCGCCGGTCGCGCTGGGCGCCAGCTTGCTGTTGTCGTCGTTGCCCAGCCAGATCACGCAGGCCAGGTCCGGCGTGTAGCCGGCGAACCAGGTGTCGCGGGCGTCACTGGTGGTGCCGGTCTTGCCCGCACAGGGCCGGCCGAAGTTGGCTGCCGTGCCGCTGCCGTAATTGACCACGGCCTTGAGGCAGGTGTTGAGCGCCCACACGGCCTCCTCGGGCACGGCGGCCTGGGTGGCGACGGGGAACTGGTCGATCAGGTTGCCGTTGTGGTCCTCCACGCGGGTCACGAAGTGCGGCTCGGCGTACGCGCCGGAGGCGCCCAGGGTGGCGTAGGCGCTCGCCAGCTCGAGCGGCGTCACTTCCGCGCTGCCCAGCGCCAGGCTGAGGTTGGGCTCCAGCGGGCTCTTGATGCCACACGCTTGGGCCGTCTTGATCACGTTCTCGATGCCGACCATGTTGGCGACCTTGACCGCCGCCACGTTGACGCTGGAGGCGACCGCGCGCTCGAAGGTGATCACGCCGCGGAAGGTCCGATCGTAGTTCTGGGGCGCGTACCGCCCGAAGTTCGTCGGCACGTCCGCCACGGTGGTGTAGGGCCCGTAGCCCTTGGTGAAGGCCGTCAGGTAGACGAAGGGCTTGAAGGTGGAGCCGGGCTGGCGGTGCGCCTGCACGGCGCGGTTGAAGGGGCTCTTGTCGTAGTTGGTGCCGCCCACCAGGGCGCGCACGGCGCCGGTGCCGGGCTCGATGGCCACCAGCGCGCCTTCGCCCACGTGCATGCCGGCCAGGCGCCCGACGCCCCGCCGGATCAGCCCCTCGGCTTCCTCCTGCATCGTCAGGTCCATGGTGGTGTAGATCTTGAGCGCGCCGCGCATGACCAGGTCCGCGCCCAGGCGATCGGACAGCTGGGTCAGCACCTGGCTGGTGAAGTAGGGCGCGCGGTAGGCGTAGTCCGGCGTGTTGGCGTACTGGAGCTCCTTCTTCGCGTTCTTCTCCGCCTCGGCCGCCGTCAGGAAGCCGGCATCGACCATGCGCTTGAGCACGATCGCCTGGCGCTCCTTGGCGGGCTTGGGGTTGCGGTAGGGCGAGTAGTACTCCGGCGCGGGCAGCAGGCCGGCCAACATGGCGGCCTCCGCGTCGTTGATGTTCTTGGCCTTCTTGCCGAAGTACTTCCGGCTCGCGCTCTCCACGCCGTAGGCGCCATGCCCGAAGTAGACCTGGTTGAGGTACATCTCGAGGATCTTCTCCTTGGGGAGCGTCCGCTCGAGCTGGATGGCGAGGTACATGTCCGCGATCTTGCGGGTGGCGGTGCGGTCCGCGTTCAGGAACAGGTTCTTGGCCAGCTGCTGCGTCAGGGTGGAGCCGCCGCCGGCCTTGCCGCTGGAGAAGAGCGCGCGCATCAAGGCGCGCGGGTCCAGGCCGTGGTGCTCGAAGAAGCGGATGTCTTCGGAGGCTACGACGGCGTGCTGGAGCGAGGGCGAGATGTCCGCCAAGGGGACGATCTCGCGGTTCTCGCCGTTCTGGACCGAGGCCACCACGCGGCCCTCGCGGTCCAGGATCTTGGTGGTGCCCAGCGGCCGGGCCGCCAACAGGCTGTCGACAGACGGGATCTGCGACACCATCAGCGCGATGCCGGTGGCCAGCCCCAAGAGGCCCATTGCCACGACCACCATCATCCCGATCAGGATCTGACCGAACCAGGAACCGCGCGGGCGCTGCTTCTTCTCGCGGCGGCCGGAGGGCGCTTTACGAGGGCGACGGGAGGACATGGGACTCCAGGGGGTGAGGGGGCGCCAGCATTATACCGCGCGCAAGTTTTTCGCGATCGCGGCGATACACATTCAGGGCTGGTTAACATGCCCCCAAGAGACGTTTAAGTTGATGCCCCGCCTTTTGACCCTCCTTGCCGCCGCCCTGTTGCTGTCCGCCTGTGGACACGGCAGCCCCGCCGCGCCCACGCAGCCGATCGCGCTTGGCCCCCGCCTCGCGCCCCCGCCGCTGCCCACGGCCGCCGTCGCGCCCACGGACCCAGCCGTGCAGCAGCGCGTCCAGGCCGCGATCGATCGCCTCGACAAGGTCTCGACCCTCGTCGGCAAGGTCGTCTTCGACGAGAGCAAGGATCCGGGCCACGTCGATCACGGCGAGGCCAAGTTCACCTTCCGCCACAAGCCCTTCGCGGCGCGCGTGGACGTGCAACAGAGCACCCGCTGGTTTGCCTCCGGCGCGGCGATCCTCTGGAACGGCGGCGCCACCCTGCGCATCAAGGCCGCCCACGTGCCCATCAGCGTGGAGTTCGGCTACGACAACGCGCAGGTCGTCAGCGTGCGCGGCTACCGCATCGACCAGACGGACATCTTCAGCATGGGCAAGGTGCTGCGCGCGCCGGGTGCCGTGATCAAGGGGATGGGCACGCGCCGCATCCACAACGAGGACCTCTACCTGGTGGACGTGACCTCGCCCGCCTCGCTGCCCGGCATCACACACGAGATCATCGGCCTGAGCGCCAAGATCCTGATCCCAACCTACCGGGAGATGTACGCCGGCTCCGCCGTGGTCCACAAGGGGCAAGGGCTGGGCGTGACGCTGGATTCGAGCATCCCCGCTAGCGATTTCGAGCTCTAACCGGGTATAACCTCTTCGGAGGAATGCCCTATGTTCGCGCGCGCCGGCCTCGCCGCCCTGATCTTCACTGCCCTGACGTTCCCGGCGCTCGCCGGCACCGGCCCGATTTGCGCGGCCTGCGGCAAGGAAATCGGCCCCGGCAAGTACCTCCAAGACCAGTGGAAGAGCTGCTACCACTCCGAGCATTCGCACATCAAGCGCTGCGTTTATTGCGCCCGCGGCATCAGCGAGTACAACACCCACGGCGGCGTGCACTACCCGGACGGCCGGGACGTCTGCAACATCTGCAACGCCTCCGCCGTGGTGGACGAGGAGAACGCCCGCACCCTGCTGGCCCGCACCCGCGAGCGCATGGCGGGCTGGGGTCTCGGCATCACCTACGGCTCGATCCCGGTCCGCCTGGTCGACCAGGCCACGCTCAACAAGCTCTACGGCCGCTCCAACGAGGGGAACGACGGCAAGATCAACGGCCTGACCACCAAGAAGTGGACCAAGGACCCCACCGGCAAGGTGCTGAACCGCGAGGTCAACATCAACATCCTCTACGGCTTGCCGCAGGAGATCTACGAGAAGACCGCCGCCCACGAGCTCATGCACGCCTGGATGTTCCTCGACAAGCAGCCGGAGCACCAGCCCGCCCTGGAGGAAGGCACCTGTAACCTGGCCTCCTACTACATCCTGCAGGAGAGCCAGACGCCGCTGGCGGGCTTCCTGCGCGAGGCCATGTACAAGTCCACCAACCCGGTCTACGGCAACGGCCTGCGCCGCGCCATCAAGTACGTCCAGGCCAACAACTTCACGGGCATGGTGAAGATGCTGCGCGCCAACAAGGATTTCCCGTCCGGCTATTAGTGTTAGACTATAGGGTCGCCCGTTTCAAGGACCCTGTATGGCCGTAGACACCGTCATTGTGAACATCGCGGAGCTGGCCACGCTGGCCGGCCCGAACGACCAGCCGCGCCGCCGCAAGGATCTGGGCGACTTGGGCCTGCTCAAGGACGCCTACGTCGCGATCGCCGACGGCAAGGTCCTGGCGACCGGCACCGGCGCCCCGCCGCCGGCGAAGACCGTCATCGACGCCAGCGGCTGCACCGTCACGCCCGGCTTGATCGACCCTCACACCCACCTGGTCTTCGGCGGCACGCGCGAGGCGGAGTTCGTCCAGCGGCTGGAAGGCGCCACCTACGCGGAGATCCTGGCCGCCGGCGGCGGGATCCACCACACCGTCACGGCCACGCGCGCGGCCACGGTCGAAGAGCTCGTCCGGAGCGGCCGCCAGCGCCTGAAGCGCATGCTGGCCTGCGGCACCACCACGCTGGAGGCCAAGAGCGGCTACGGCCTGGAGCTGGAGACGGAGCTGAAGCAGCTGATCGCCGTCAAGCAGCTGGCAGAAGAAGGCCCCCAGGAGATCATCGCCACGTTCATGGGCGCCCATGCGGTCCCCAAGGGCGTGGATGGGGACGTCTACACCCAACAAGTCATCGACGAAATGCTGCCCGAGGTGGCCCGGCGCGGCCTGGCGGCCTACTGCGATGTCTTCTGCGAGCAGGGCGTGTTCACGCCCCAGCAGACCGAGCGGATCGGCCGGGCGGCCAAGGCGCTGGGCCTGGGCGTGCGCATCCACGCCGACGAGCTGTCCGACCTGGGCGGCGGCGCGCTGGCGGCAACGTTAGAGGCGGCTAGCGCCGACCACCTGTTGATGATGGGCGAGCAGTCCGTCCAGGCGCTTGCAAAGAGCAACACCGTGGCCGTGATGCTGCCCGGCACCCCCTTCTTCCTGGGCATGGCGGAACGCGCGCCGGCCCGGGCGCTGATCGACGCCGGCGTGGCGATCGCCATCGGCACGGACTTCAACCCCGGCTCGTGCTTCAGCGAGAGCCTCCCGATGATGATGACGCTGGCCTGCTTGCACCTCAAGCTCACGCCGGCGGAGGCCCTGGCCTGCGTCACGATCAACGCGGCCCACTCGCTGGGCCTGGCCAACCGCCTGGGCTCCCTGGAGCCCGGCAAGCAAGCAGACCTGGTGGTCTGGGACGCGCCCAACCACGCCCACCTGGCGTACCACTTCGGGGTACCGCTGGTCCGGAGCGTGCTGAAGCGCGGTGAGGTCGTCCTGTGATCCATTTGCTCCCGCTCGCCGTCGCCGTGGCGGCCGCGCTGCCGCCCACGCACCCCGCCAAGGGGGCGGCGAATGCGCGCCTGACCGTGCCGTTCGCCAACGTGAACCTTACGCTCACGCCCGGCCAACACAAGCTCCAGGGCTCGGCAAAGTTGCGCTGCAACGCCGGCGCGCCCGGCCTGGACACGATCGCCTTCACGCTGCACCCGGGCCTGAAGGTCTCCCGCGTGACGCTGAACGACCGCGTGGCGGCCTTCAAGCGCGAGGGCGAGCTGCTGCATGTCTCCGTGCCGCGTGCCTACTTACCGGGCGGCAAGTGGGTGGTGGGCGTGGAGTACGCCGGCCGGCCGGTCCTGATGGACGGCCCGCGCATCATGCAAGACGTCGCGCCCAACGGCGTGCTCCTGCACCCCACCGGCCACTGGTTCCCGGAGCCGCAGGGCGGCGACGCCACCGTGACCTCCGTGCACGTGAAGCTGCCCGCCATCTGGCGCGCCAGCGGCCCGGCCGGCCGCCAGACCTTCGAAGCCAAGCGCAACATCTACAACCTCGAGTTCACGCGTGGCGTCCACCCCACCGTGGCCGCGGCGCCCTTCAAGGTCTACAACGCCAACGACACCACCTGCTTCCTGACGTCCGACCCCGGCCCCAACGGCACGCTGGCCCACGGCGCGGCGCTCGCCAAGTTCTACCAGGCGCATGGCGTGCCCGGCGCCCTGCCGCGCACGCTGGTGGAGCTGCCGCCCAGCTTCGCCCCCGTCGGCGCCGCCGGCTGGGAGGCCGCGCCCAAGCCGCCCGGCCCCCTGGGCGCCTGGCT
>JAQBPE010000448.1 GCA_028287685.1 Cyanobacteria bacterium RYN_339
TGGTAGCTGTACGGTACCGGCGGCGTGCCCGTCATATACGGCTTGCCATGCGGGTCGGTCGGGGTCACGGCATACGGCGCGCCCTCGATCTTGACCATGTGCGACATGTTGCTTTCGATGGTCGCGTAAATCGGATCCATCTCCTGCTGACCGTCGTCATAGCCGCTGTAGTTGCCGCGCGGCTGCTGGCCAACCTCCACGCTCTCGCCGAAGTCCAAGGGCAAGTACAGCTCGCCCTTCTGCGTCAGCTCGCTGGTGATCAAGACTTGAAGGGCAGCCGGGTTGCCGTTGGTGGGATCGATGTCGGAGCGCAACAGGGGCGGCTGGCCCAAGACGGTTTCGAACAGGCCCTTGGCCTCGGTCTCCGTCAGGCCCTCGGAGTAGATGTCGCCCTCGCCGCGGCTCACGCAGAACGCCAGGTCGTAGTTGTCCGTGCCGTTGCCGAACTCCATCAAGGCGGCCTGCATGGTCTGGTTGACGTTCCGCACGGGGTCCGGCTTGCCGGCCGTGTTCTGGTCGCGCATGGCATAGGCGCGGTTGTCGTCGCTCAGGGCCAGCGGGGGGTCCAGCTTGCTGGTGTCACCGCCCACCATCAGTTGGGTGGCGGTGTTGAAGTAATTCAGCGGCTTCGAGCCCGCCAGGCCGCGCTGCACGACCGTGGCCGCGCAGGTGTCGTAGCCTTCCTGCTTGATCAACATCGGATCGTTGATCTGCGCGATCACCGCGTCGGCCTGCGGCCGCAGTTCGGGGTGATCCGTCACGAAGGTGTTGTACGCTTCGTCAAGCCCATCGATGCTTTCGGAACGCGGAGCGTCCGCTGCCGGGAAAGGCAGCGGCGTGTCCGCCACGTTGGCCGCGTCACCAATCAGGTGGGTTCCCGCGGTGGGTTCGGCCGCGGCCGGAGCGGCCGCAGGCGCCGCGGTGGGCTCGGGCGCAGCCGGAGCAGCGACCACGGGTGGCGGCGGCGGCGGTGGGGCGACGCGCGCTGCGAATGGGTGGCGGATTTCATTGCTCATGCGGACACCTCTAACGAGCTAGTAGCCAGCTTGTATGAGGGTCGCATACCCCGGTTGTCTGACGCCGAAACGGCCTGGCGTCAAGAAAATGGGGATGGGAAGCTCTCGACGTATCGCTACCGACCTACTTTGCGGCGGGGAGGCGTCGGAGCGGCTGCTTGAGGGCGTCAACGCGGGCGCGGATGCCCGCCAAATTGGTCTCGCCGGAAGGAAGCCCTTCCGCCATAGCGACCAACGCGCTGCCCACCACCACGCCATCGGCATCCGCCCCGATCGCCGCGACCTGTTCCGGCGTTGAAATGCCGAAGCCGACGCAGACCGGCAAGGGGATTGCGGCCTTGATGCGGGCCACCTGAGCGCCCACGGCGGCCACTTCCGGCGCTGCGGAACCGGTCACGCCCGTGCGCGAGACGTAGTAGACGAAGCCGCCCGCCACGGCCTTCACCGCATCGATGCGCTCCTGGTCGCTGGTGGGCGTGAGCAGGTAGATCAAGTCCAACCCCTGCCCCTTGACGGCGTCGTGCATCGCCGCCGAATGCTCCGGCGGCAAATCCACCACCAAGAAGCCGTCGGCGCCGGCGTCCGCCGCGTCCGCCGCCAACTTCTCCAGCCCGTACTGCAAGAACGGGTTGTAATAGCCGAACAGCACCACCGGCTGCCCATGCCCGGCCGCCCTCAGCCGGCGCACCAGCCCCAACACGCCCTCGACGGTCGTACCGCCTTTCAACGAGCGCACCGCGGCCCGCTCGATCACCGGCCCATCCGCCGTCGGGTCCGAGAACGGCACGCCCAGCTCCAGTACGTCGGCGCCGCCGGCCAGCACGGCCTCCACCACTCCGTAGGACTGGTCGAGGGTGGGGTCTCCGGCGGTCACGTACGCGACCAGGGCCTTCTCGCCTTGCGAGGCCAAGCGCTGGAAACAAGCGGTAATGCGGGACACGGGGGCCTCGATTCTGTAAATGGCGGGTTTCAACCATTCTACCGCATGTATGGTATAAAGGGGCTGCTTCCGCAATGGCGCGGTTTTACCTAACTTCGGGAGACAACGCCATGCGGCTTCGGCCAGGCAAATCGTACCCGCTGGGCGCCACCTGGGACGGTGCCGGCGTCAACTTCGCCCTCTTCTCGGAGCACGCCACGGCGGTGGAGCTGTGCCTGTTTGACGGGCCCGAAGACCTGGTGGAGTCACAACGCATTCCGCTGACGGAGCGCACGGACATGGTCTGGCACGGCTACCTGCAAGACGTCCGCCCCGGGCAGCTCTACGGCTACCGCGTGCACGGGCCCTGGAAGCCTCGCCTGGGCCATCGCTTCAATGCCGCCAAGGTGGTGCTCGATCCCTACGCCAAGACGATCGGCCGTCCGCTGCGTTGGACGGACGCCAACTACGGCCACAAGCAGGACGATCCCCAGGCGGACCTCACGCGCGACGACCGCGACAACGCGGCCTTCGCCCCGCTGGCTGCCGTGATCGACCCCGCCTTCAGCTGGGGCGACGATCGCCCCCCGCGCACGCCCTGGCACAAGACGATCATCTACGAGTGCCACGTGAAGGGCTTCACCAAGTTGCACCCGCAAGTGCCGGAGCGCCTGCGGGGCACCTACGAGGGCCTGGCTTCCGAAGCAGCCATCAAGCACCTGAAGGACCTGGGCATCACGGCCGTGGAGCTGCTGCCGGTGCACCACCACGCCATCGATGGCCACCTGATCAAGCACGGCCTGAGCAACTACTGGGGCTACAACACGCTCTCGTTCTTCGCGCCGGACGACCGCTACGCCTCCCACCACGACGCCGCCGTGCGCGAGTTCAAGACCATGGTCAAGAGCCTGCATGCCGCCGGCATCGAGGTAATCCTCGACGTCGTCTACAACCATACGGCGGAAGGCAGCCAGCTGGGCCCCACCTTCTCGTTGCGCGGCATCGACAACACCAGCTACTACCGGCTGATGAACAAGGACCGGCGCTTCTACCAGGACTTCACGGGCTGCGGCAACACGCTGAACATGCAGCACCCGCGCGTGCTCCAGCTGATCATGGACTCGCTTCGCTACTGGGTGCAGGAGATGCACGTGGACGGCTTCCGCTTCGACCTGGCCAGCGCCCTGGCGCGCGAGCTGTACGAGGTCGACAAGCTGGGCGCCTTCTTCGACATCATCCACCAGGATCCCGTGATCTCGCAGGTGAAGCTGATCGCGGAGCCCTGGGACCTGGGCGAGGGCGGCTACCAGGTGGGCAACTTCCCGGTGCTCTGGACGGAGTGGAACGGCAAGTACCGCGACACGCTGCGGAAGTTCTGGAAGGGCGACGGCGGCCAGGCCTCGGAGCTGGCGAGCCGGCTCTCCGGCTCAAGTGACCTGTACGAGCAGAGCGGCCGCCGGCCGTATGCCAGCATCAACTTCATCACCTGCCATGACGGCTTCCCGATGCGGGACCTCGTTACCTACAACCAGAAGCACAACGAGGCCAACAAGGAGCAGAACCGGGACGGCGAGAGCCACAACAACAGCTGGAATTGTGGTGTGGAGGGCGAGACGCTGGAGCCCACCGTCAACGTGCTGCGCGCCCGCCAGATGCGCAACATGATGGCCTCGCTGCTGCTCAGCCAGGGCGTGCCCATGATCTGCGGCGGTGACGAGCTGGGCCGGAGCCAAGGCGGCAACAACAACGCCTACTGCCAGGACAACGCCATGAGCTGGCTGCCCTGGTCCCTGACGCCTGAACAGCGCGCGTTTATGGAGTTCACGCGCCGCTGCATCGCATTGCGCAAGGAGTTCCCGGTGCTGCAGCGCCGGAAGTTCTTCCAGGGCCGCCGGATCCGCGGATCCCAGGTCAAGGACATCTCCTGGTACGACCCCACCGGCAAGGAAATGACCAACGCCGCCTGGAACGCCCACTTCGTCCGGTGCCTGGGCGTGCGCCTGGCCGGCGACATGATGGACGAGGTGGATGAAAACGGCGATCGCGTCCACGGCGATACGCTGCTGATGCTCTTCAACGCCCACCACGAGCGCATCCCGTTCAGCCTGCCGGCCGCGCCGCCGGGCCAGGGCTGGGGGCTGGTGCTGGATACCGCCAAGGACGGCGCCTGCGGCCCCGAGTGGGGCGGCGGCGTGCCGTATGATCTCGAGGGCCGGTCGATGGTCGTCATGAAGACGCCGGCTCACCTACCCGCCGGAGGACCCCGATGACCCAGACCACCGACCCGTTCCTGGGCGAGCTCGACCTGCACCTGCTCTCGGAGGGGCGGCATTACCGCACCTACGAGAAGCTGGGCGCGCACCCCACCGTCCGCGACGGCGTGGCAGGCACGCACTTCGCGGTGTGGGCGCCCAACGCGCGCGAGGTCTCCGTGATCGGCGAGTTCAACGGCTGGCGCTGGGGCGCTCACCCGCTGGCCTTCCACCCCCACCCGGGCATCTGGGAGGGCTTCGTGCCCGGCGCCAAGCAAGGGCAGTCCTACAAGTACGCGATCGCCTCCGCCGCCAGCGCCTTCAAGGTCGAGAAGGCCGACCCGCACGCCTTCCTGAGCGAGCCGCGCCCCCAGACTGCTTCGAAGATATGGAGCCTCGACGGCTACGAATGGGGCGATAAGGCCTGGATGGCCGATCGCGAGCGCCGCCAAGCCGTGACGGCGCCCATGGTGGTCTACGAGGTCCACCTGGGCTCCTGGATGCGCGGCGAGAACAACCGCTGGCTGAGCTACCGCGAGCTGGCGCCGCTCTTGGTGGAGTGGGTCAAGCGCGAGGGCTTCACCCACGTCGAGCTGCTGCCCATCAACGAGCACCCCTTCGATGGCTCCTGGGGCTACCAATCCACCGGCTACTTCGCGCCCACCAGCCGCTTCGGCACGCCCCAAGACCTGATGTTCATGATCGACGAGCTTCACAAGGCCGGTGTGGGCGTGATCCTCGACTGGGTGCCCGCGCACTTCCCCGGCGACGAGCATGGGCTGGTCTATTTCGACGGCACCCACCTGTACGAGCACTCCGACCCGCGCCAGGGCCGCCACACCCATTGGAACACCAACATCTTCAACTTCGGGCGGCGCGAGGTCTCGAACTTCCTGATCTCCAACGCGCTGTTCTGGCTCGACAAGTACCACATCGACGGCCTGCGCGTGGACGCCGTGGCTTCGATGCTTTACCTGGACTACGGGCGGGACGACGGCGCCTGGATCCCGAACCGCTTCGGCGGCCGCGAGAACCTCGAAGCCATCGAGTTCCTGCGCCGCTTCAACGAACAGGTGGGCCAGGAGTACCCCGGTGTGCTCACGATCGCGGAGGAGTCTACGGCCTGGCCGTTGGTCTCGCGCCCGCCCGCCGACGGCGGCCTGGGCTTCCACCTGAAGTGGAACATGGGCTGGATGCACGACATGCTGGAGTACATGCAGCAAGACCCGCTGTTCCGGCCGGGTGTGCACAACAAGCTCACGTTCTCGATGATGTACAACTACGCGGAGAACTACGTGCTGGCCTTCAGCCATGACGAGGTCGTCCACCTCAAGAAGTCGATGCTGTCCAAGATGCCGGGCGACAACTGGCAGAAGTTCGCCAACCTCCGCCTGCTCTACGGCTACATGGTGGGCCATCCCGGCAAGAAGCTGATGTTCATGGGCGGCGAGTTCGGCCAATGGGCGGAGTGGAACCACGACAAGAGCCTGGACTGGCACCTGCTCGAGAACCCCATGAACCTGGGCCTGGCGGACTGGGTGGGCGACCTCAACCGGCTTTACCAGGCCAACCCGACCATCGCCGTAGGCGACTACCAGCCCTGGGGCTTCAAGTGGATCACCTGCGACGACCGCGAACAGAGCGTGGTGGCCTTCCTGCGCTATGACGAAGCGCAGGAGAAGGCCTTCGCCTTCATCTGCAACTTCACGCCGCTGGTGCGCCAGGACCACCGCCTGGGCGTGCCCTGGGCGGGCGAGTGGAAGGAAGTCTTGAATTCCGACGCCGCACGTTACGGCGGCGGCGGGGTGGGCAATGCGGGGGCCGTCACGAGCGAGCCCGTGCCTTTCCACGAGCTCGACCACTCCATCAGGCTGACCTTGCCGCCCTTGGGCATCCTGGTGCTGGAGTCGCCAGCCAAGGCCATGCCGAAGCCGAAGAAGGTCAAGGCGCCGGCGACGAAGCAGGCCCCGACGTCGAAGGCGACGACACCGAAGTCGAAGAAGAAGGCACCGCCTCGGGCATGAACGTGACCGCGCCCGGGCGAGGCTCCAGGAACGGCTTGACCAGATCCATGGGCAGCGGGAAGACGATCGTGCTGTTCTTCTCCGCGGCGATCTCCGTGAGCGTGGCCAGGTAGCGCAGCTGGATGGCCATCGGCTCGCGCTCGAGCACGCGGGCGGCCGCCGCCAGCTGGCTGGAGGCCTGCAACTCGCCCTCGGCGTGGATCACCTTGGCGCGCTTCTCGCGCTCGGCTTCAGCCTGTCGCGCCATGGCGCGTTGCATGGTGTTGGGCAGCTCGACGTCCTTGATCTCGACCAGCGAGACCACCACGCCCCAGGGCTCCACTTGCTCGTCGATGATGTGCTGCAGCCGCTGGTTCAGGGCGGAGCGCTCGCTCAGCAGCTCGTCCAGCATCGATTGGCCGAGCACGTCGCGCAGGGTGGTCATGGCCAACTGCACGGTGGCCTCGCGGAAGTTCTCCACGCTGTTGACGGCGGCGTTGGGGTCGCGCACGTGGTAGTACAACACGGCGGAAACCCGCAACGTGACGTTGTCCCGGGTGATCACCTCCTGGGCCGGCAACTCGTAGGCGATCGTGCGCAAATCGATGCGCACCATGTGCTCGATGAACGGGATGATCCCGAAAAGGCCCGGCCCACGCAGCGGCATTAACCGGCCCAACCGGAAGATCACGCCCCGCTCGTATTCCCGCGTCACTTTAATGGCCATCGCCACCAGCAACGCCACCACCACCAACGCATATAGCATGACACGTTCCTCCATTCCTGCATCATAGGACTGGAGGCGCCGGGAGTCAGCGGACGATCGGCCCTGCGGTCAATGGATGCGGGCGGCGATCGTGACCATGTCCTTGTCGCCGCGCCCGGAGAGGTTCAGCAAGACGACGTCGTCGGCCGACAGCGTGGGCCCCAGCTGCTGCAAGTAGGCGATGGCATGGGCGCTCTCCAGCGCCGGGATGATGCCCTCCGAGCGGGACAGCAGCTTCACGCCTTCCAGCGCCTCCTCGTCGGTCACCGCCTCGTAGCGCGCCCGGCCCGCATCCTTGAGGTACGAATGTTCGGGACCAACGCCGGGGTAATCCAGGCCGGCGCTGATCGAGTGCGCTTCCTGGATTTGCCCGCCCGCATCCTGCAAGACGTAGGAATGGCTGCCGTGGAAGACGCCGGGGCGTCCGTGAGACAGGGTGGCGCCGTGCCGCCCGCTCTCGATGCCCTCGCCAGCCGGCTCCACGCCAAAGAGCTTCACGTCGGCGTCGCCCAGGAACGCATGGAAGATGCCCATCGCATTCGAGCCACCGCCCACGCAGGCGAGCACGTGGCTGGGCAGCCGGCCGATGCGGTCCAACATCTGCGCGCGCGCCTCCTGGCCGATGATGGCCTGGAGGTCCCTCACCATCTGGGGGTAGGGGTGCGGCCCGCCAACGGAACCAATCAGGTAGTAGGTGTCGCCCACGTTCGTGACCCAGTCCCGCATGGCCTCGTTCATGGCGTCCTTGAGCGTGGCGGCGCCGGAGTCGACGGGGCGCACCTCGGCGCCCAGCAGGTTCATGCGGGCCACGTTCAGTGCCTGGCGCTCCGTGTCCACGCGGCCCATGTAGACGATGCACTGCAGGCCGAACAGGGCCGCCACGGTGGCGGTAGCCACGCCATGTTGGCCGGCGCCTGTTTCCGCGATGATGCGGGTCTTGCCCATGCGCTTGGCCAGCAGGATTTGCCCGATGCAGTTGTTGATCTTGTGCGCGCCCGTGTGGTTCAGGTCCTCGCGCTTCAGGAAGACACGCGCCTTGCCCACCTTGGCGGCCAGGTTCTTTGCCTCGTAGAGCAAAGACGGACGGCCCACGTAGTCGCGCAGGTAGCGGTGGTACTCCTCCAGGTAGGCCGCGTCCTGGCGGGCGGCCTGCCAGGCGGCGTCCAGCTCGCGCACCGCGGGCATCAGCGTCTCGGCGACGTAGCGGCCGCCAAATTCACCGAAGTGGCCCATGGCGTCGGGCATGTGGATGGACATCTTAGACCTCGGTGGGAAGGGCATTGCTGGCGCAGGCGAGCGCCCGGAGCTTGGCGTTGGCGTGACCCTTATCGATGCTGGCTTCGGCGGCGGCGATCGCCGCCGGCCAATCGGGCGCCAACCCGGCTATCAATACGGCGGCAGCGGCGTTGAGCACCACGATATCGCGCGTCGGCCCCGGCCGCCCCATGAAGAGGGCCTGGGCGATCGCCGCGTTCTCCGCCGGCGAGCCGCCCAGCAGGTCCTCGCGCTGGGCGCGCGGGAAGCCCAGCTCCCGCGCATCCAAGGTGTAGTAATGGGCCGCGCCGTCGCGCCACTCGCCGACGTGGGTCGGGGCGCAGGTCGAGAGCTCGTCCAGGCCGTCCTCGCCGTGCACCACCATGGCGCCCTTGAGCCCCAACGCGCCGAGCGCGGGCACCAGGATGGGAATCAGCGCCTTGTCGTATACGCCGATCAGCTGGAACTGTGCGGCGGCGGGGTTGGACAGCGGCCCGAGCACGTTGAAGAACGAGCGGATGCCCAGCTCCTTGCGGGGCGCCACGGCATGCTTCATGGCCCCGTGCAGGGCGGGCGCGTACAGGAAGCCCATGCCACAGGCCTCGAGGCAGCGCTCCACCACGTCCGGGGCGGCCGTGATGTTGACGCCCAGCTCCTTGAGGACGTCGGCGGAGCCGGAGGCGGACGTGTTGCTATGGCTGCCGTGCTTGGCCACGATCGCGCCGCAGCCCGCCAGCACGAAGGCCGCGGTGGTGGAGATGTTGAAGGTGTTGCTGTGGTCCCCGCCGGTGCCACAGGTGTCGACGACGATGCCCGCCGGCGTGCGGATCGGCGTGCAGCGCGCCCGCATGGCGGTGGCCGCGCCGACGATCTCTTCGACGGTCTCGCCCTTCATGCGCATGGCCACCATAAAGGCGCCGATCTGGGCGGCGGTTGCCTCGCCGGCCATCACGAAGCCCAGGGCGGCGGCCATCTCGTCGCGGCTCAGCGCTTCACCGTCGATCACGCGCTTGAGGTAAGGCTTGAGCATCAGGCCACCAGCCGCACGAAGTTCGCCAACAGCTGCTTGCCGTCCGGCGTCAGGATCGACTCCGGATGGAACTGCACGCCGAAGATCGGCTTGTCCCTGTGCCTGAGCCCCATGATCTCGCCGTCGTCCTCGGACCAGGCGGTGGCGACCAGCTCGGGGGGCAAGGAGTCCTTGCGCACCACCAAGGAATGGTAGCGCGTGGCCGTGAAGGGGCGCGGCAGGCCCTTGAAGAGGTCGGTATCATCGTGGCGGACCTGCGAGGTCTTGCCGTGCATGATCCGCCCGGCCCGCACCACCTCGCCGCCGAAGGCCTGGCCGATTGCCTGGTGGCCCAGGCAGACGCCCAGGATGGGGAACTCGTCGCCCAGCTGTGCGATCACGTCGAGCACGATGCCGGCCTCGCCGGGGTGGCCGGGGCCGGGGGACAGCACGATGGCGTCGGGCCGCTTCGCCCGGATCTCATCGACCGTGATGCGGTCGTTGCGGTGCACGTCCAGCTCCGCGCCCAGGTCTCCCAGATACTGCACGAGGTTGTAGGTGAAGGAGTCGTAGTTGTCGATGACCAGCAGCCGCATTACCGCGCCTCCAAGGTGGGGAGCCCACCCGCCGCCAGCTCGATGGCACGGCGCAGCGCGCGGCTCTTGTGCAACGTCTCCTGGTACTCGGCTTCCGGCACGGAGTCGTACACGATGCCGCCGCCCGCCTGGAAGGTAAAGGCCTCGTCCGTCGCCACCAGCGTGCGGATGGCGATGGCCAGGTCCGCGTCGCCGTTGAAGCTGAAGTAGCCGACGGCGCCGCCGTAGAGACCGCGCTTGACGGGCTCGAAGGTCTCGATCAGCTGCATGGCCCGCACCTTGGGCGCGCCGGACAGCGTGCCCGCGGGGAAGGTCGACTTGAGCGCGTCGAAGGCATCCAGCCCCTTGCGCAGCGTGCCCGTCACGCTGGAGACCAGGTGCATGACGTGGCTGTAGCGCTCGA